>JBFWTJ010000024.1:0-19775 GCA_050247895.1 Acidimicrobiia bacterium | reverse complement strand
GTTCAGCGCAGCTGCGGCAGGACCGAGGTGACGAAGAGGCGCCGCGACGCCTCCATCTCCTCGGGGTCCGGCCCGGCCCGGGGCGGCAGGACGTGGAACCGGTCGACGCCGAGCTCGGCCAGCTCCTGGAGCCGCTCGACGCAGTGCCCCGGCGGGCCGGCGATCGCGAAGGCGTCGACCACGTCGTCGCTGAGCAGCCGGGACTGGGCCGAGCCCGGCGTGGCGTGGTCGGTCATGTCGTAGCCGTCGTGCACCCGGTGCAGGACCGCCCGCGCCGAATCGCCCATCGGGCCGGCCACGGTGCCGTGGAGCACGGCGTAGCGGGCGAAGGTCGCGGCGGAGGCCGCCACCCGCTCCCGGGCCAGGCGCCGGTCCCGGTGCACGAAGACCGAGGCGTGGACGCCGATGCCCAGCTCGCCGGCCGGGAGCGGGCCCGTCGCCTCGGCGCGGGCGCGGCGCACCGTGTCGATGGCCCAGCGCACCCGGTCGGGGGCGAGCCCCACGGCGAGGGTGACCCGCTCGGCCAGCCGGGCGCCCAGGGCCAGGACCCGCGGTCCGCTGCCGGCCACGTCCACCGGCACCTTGGGCAGCTCGGGCGGCAGCCAGCGCAGGCGGCTGGCCTCGGGCACGTCGGCCAGGCCGAGGCCGGCGACCGAGCGCACGGGCCCGTCGCCGGCCGGGGCGAAGGGGACGTCCTCGCCCCGCAGGTAGCCCTGGACCTGGACCAGGTGGTCGGCCAGCAGGCCCACCGGTGCCGGGGCCAGGCCCAGGTAGGCCAGCGCAGAGTCGCCCCGGCCGATGCCCAGCACGGCCCGTCCGCCCGACTCGGCCTGCAGCGTCGCCACCGCCGCGGCGGCGACCGCGGGGTGCCGGGTCCACGGGTTGGTCACCGCGCTGGACAGCCCGAGGCGGGTCGTCACCGCGGCAGCGACGCCGAGCTGCGCGTAGAGCTCGGGCACCAGGCACTGCGAGTCGGGCAGGCCGATGCCGTCCCAGCCCTCGTCCTCGGCCTGGCGGGCCAGCTCGGCGGCGCGGCCCGCCACCAGCCGGCCCACGGCCCAGAGCTCAGGCGAGGGCATCTCGGCGGCGCTGGCTCTCCGAGCGGATGGCCGAGTAGGGGCGTCCGCCGACCACCTGACCGGGCGCGAACGTCCGGTCGAGCAGGGCCAGGTCCTCGTCGTCCAGCTCGACGTCGAGGGCGCCGAGGTCCTCGTCGAGGATGGCCCGGGTCTGGATCCCCGGGATGGGCACGACGTCGTCGCCCTGGGCCAGCAGCCAGGCCAGCGAGACCTGGACCGGCGTGGCGCCCTTCGCCGCGGCGAGGGCGCGGACCACCTCGAACAGGGCCAGGTTGGCCGGCAGGGCCTCGGCGCTGAAGCGGGGGTCGACCCGGCGGAAGTCACCCGCGTCGAGCGTGTCGGCCGGCACCTGGAGCGCCCCGGCCAGGAAGCCCCGGCCCAGCGGCGAGTAGGGGACGATGCCCACGCCCAGGGCCCGGGCGGTGGGGAACACGTCCTCCTCGTTGCACCGCTCGACCAGGGACCACTCGCTCTGCAGCGCGCTGATCGGGTGCACCGCCTGCGCCCGGCGCAGCTCGTCGGGGCTGACCTCGCTCAGGCCCAGGAACCGCACCTTGCCCGCGGCGACGAGCTCGGCCATCACGCCCACCGTCTCCTCGACCGGCACCCCGGGATCGAGCCGGTGGGCGTAGTACAGGTCGATCCGGTCGGTGCCCAACCGGCGCAGCGAGCCCTCGCAGGCCGCCCGGATGGTGTCGGGATCGTTGTCGACGAGCAGCTCGGCCCCCTCCGAGCCGACCAGGCCGAACTTGGACGCCAGGGTGATCCGGTCCCGCTTCCCGCCGGCCAGCCAGCGGCCGAGCAGCTCCTCGTTGGCGCCCAGCGCGTAGCGGTCCGACGTGTCCCAGAAGGTGAAGCCCCGCTCGACGGCCTCGTCGAGGGTGGCCATGGCCTCGGCCTCGTCGGCGTCGCCGTAGGCGGTCGACATGACCATGCACCCCAGGCCGATCGGCGGCACGACCAGCCCGCCGGTGCCCAGCGCCCGCGGCGCCCCGCTCACCGGCACCGGCCCCTGCTCCCGACGCGGACGATCTGCGAAGCCACGGTTGCCCTTCCCCCCTGTCGCGACGGGTCGCGGTCGGACCCGGTCGGGCCGCAGCCTCACACAATCCACGCGTTCCATCAACGAAATGGGTCGGCCGGCCCACCACGCAGTGCCGTTCGGACCCTCCAGTCCGTGCGGGACCGCGCCGAACTACAGGTCGTGGCGGTCGAGGTGGCGGTGCGCGGGGCGGTCCAGGACACGGGTGCGCCCACGGGCCCGCTGGCGCGTGCCCGCGGCGCGTGGGGTCGACCCCGCACCGCGGGCCTGCTCGCGGGCGGCCTGCTCGGCGTGGTCACGCTCGCCGCCGGCCTGGCCACCGATGCCTGGCCGCCGCTGCTCGCCGCGGCGACGGTCGCCGCGGTCCTGGCCGGCGCCGCCGCCGCCCAGGCCCCCACCGACGCGCGGGCCGCCTGGTGCGCCGCGGCCCTCGCCGCCGCCCTGTGGCCCGCCACCCCCGGGGCCGGACCGGCGTGGACCACCTGGGCCACCGGGGGCACCGGACCCCCGCCGGTCACCGCCCCCTCGACCGCCGACCTGGCCGCGGTCGCCGCGCTCGCCGCCGCGGCCGTCGCCGCCGCAGCCTCGCTGGAACGCCCGGAGCGGGCCGCCGGCAGGATCCGTGCCGCCGTCGAGGTCCTCCTGCTCGCCGGCACCACGCTGTTCGCGGCCCGGGCCGCCACCGAACCCGGCACCGTCGAGCTCGTCGCCGCGCTCGCCCCGATCGACCGGGCCGTGGCCCTGGCCCACCCCGTGGCCCAGGTCCTGGCCGCCGTGCTGGTCCTCGCCGCGCTCTCCCGGCCCCGCACCCGCCGGCCCGGCAGCCTGCTGGTCGTCGTCGGCCTGGGCGCCGCGGTGGCCGCCAGCGTGGCCGACGGGGCCCACCGTCCGGGTCCCACCGACCGGCTCGGGCCGGCCCTGGCCGCCCTGGGCCTCGCCGCGGTCGCCCTCGGCGCGGCCAGGTCCCGGCGGGAGCCGGCCGACCCCGACGCGCCCGCCACGACCCGCGCCACCCGCCGAGGCGGGCGACCCGCCCGCCTCGCCGCCCGCTGCATCCCCGCCCTGGGCCTGGTCCCCATCGTGGCCACCGTGGCCCGCCAGCTCGACGGCCGGCCCGTCGCCCCCGGCTCGGCCTGGCTCGCGGTCGGCGTGCTCGGCGCCGGCGTCGCCCTCCACCTGGCGCTGGTCGCCGAGAACCACCAGCTCGAGGCGGACGCGGCCCAGGCCCGCGACCAGGCCGTCCACGCGGCGCGCCTCAAGTCCTACTTCCTGGCCAACATGAGCCACGAGATCCGCACCCCGATGAACGCGGTCATCGGGCTCACCGGCCTCATGCTCGACACCGACCTGGCCCCCGAGCAGCGCGAGCTCGCCGTGGGCGTGGCGACCTCGGCCGAGGGCCTCCTGGAGCTGATCGACGACATCCTCGACTTCTCCAAGATGGAGGCGGGCAAGATGCGCCTCGAGGAGATCGACCTGGACCTCGAGGACCTCGTCGACGACGTCGCGGTGATCGTGGGCGACGCGGCCCGGCGCAAGGGCATCGACGTCGTCGCCTACTGCGAGCCGGACCTGGTGACCAACCGCCGGGGCGACCCGATCCGGCTCCGCCAGATCCTGCTCAACCTGGCCGCCAACGCGGTCAAGTTCACCTCCGAGGGCTCGGTCATCATCCGCGCCCTCCCCTCGCCCGACGCCCCCGAGATGGTGGCCCTGGAGGTCGTCGACACGGGCATCGGCATCCCCGAGGGCGACCGTGCCCGCCTCTTCCAACCGTTCTCGCAGCTCGACGAGACCACCACCCGCAAGTTCGGCGGGACGGGCCTGGGCCTGGCCATCGTCACCGAGCTCGTCGGCCTGCACGGCGGGCGCATCGAGCTCGAGAGCGAGGTCGGGGTGGGCACCGCGTTCCGGGTCACCCTGCCGCTCGCGGTGGGGGCCCAGCGGCCGGTGGAGCAGGCCCTGGGCGAGCTGGCCGGCCGGCGGGCGCTGGTGGTCGACTCCAACGCCGTCAACCGCACGGTGCTGGCCCACACCCTGCACAGCTGGGGCCTGGTCGTCGACCAGGCGTCGTCGGCCGAGGACGCGCTCGACCGCTTCGCCTGGACCGGCGGGTCGGGCACGCCGTACTCGCTGGCCCTGGTCGAGCACCAGATGGACGGGATGGACGGCCTGGAGCTGTCCCAGGTCCTGCGCACCCAGCGGCCCACGTCGTCGACGGTGATCCTGCTGCTCACCGCCAACGCCGAGCTGTCGCGCCAGCAGGCCCACGACGCGGGCGTGCAGTCCGTGCTCATCAAGCCCGTCCGCACCGCCTACCTGCTCCGCCGGATCATGGACACCCTGGTCAACAACACCGCCCACGCCGAGGGCGCGGGCGAACCCCGAAGGGAACAACCAGATGCAACGAGTCCTGCTCGCTGAGGACAACAAGCTCAACCAGATCGTCGCCGCCGGGACGCTGCGCAAGCTCGGCTACGAGATCGAGATCGTCGACGGGGGCACGGCGGCGGTCGAGATCTGCCGGCACGAGCGCTTCGACGCGGTGCTGATGGACGTGATGATGCCGGACATGGACGGCTACGAGGCCACGGCCCGCATCCGGGCCGACGAGCTGGCCGGCGGCCGGCTCCACACGCCGATCATCGGCCTGAGCGCCCGGGCCATGGACGGCGACCGCCAGATCGCGCTCGACGCCGGGTTCAACGACTACCTGACCAAGCCCCTGCGCGAGGACGCCCTCAAGGACGCGCTCGAGCGCTGGATCGGTGCCCCGATCATCCTGCGGACCTGACCCGGCCCGGTCCGAGCCCTCCGCACGCAACGTGGAGGGACGTTGACTTTGCGTGACAGCCGTGTGACGGTACGACCGCGGCGGGCCAGCCGCCCGACACGACGAGTCCACCGCGCTGGGGAGCGACGGGCCGGGGCTCGGCGCGCGCCCTCCCCCGGTGCACGCCGTCCCGGTCCGTCGCCGGTGGGCCGTGGCCTCAGGCCCCGAGCACGCCCATGTCCCCGAGCCGTCCCAGGACCACCTCGGCCGCCTCGTCGGGCGACAGGGTGCCCGTGTCGACCTCCACGTCGGGGTGCTCGGGCGGCTCGTAGGGCGAGTCGACGCCGGTGAAGTTGACCAGCTCGCCCCGCCGGGCCTTGGCGTAGAGGCCCTTGGGGTCGCGGCCCTCGGCCACCTCCAGCGACGCGCTCACGTAGACCTCGCAGAACCGGTCGTCCCCGACCAGCTCGCGGGCCAGGCGCCGCTCGGCCCGGAACGGCGAGATGAACGACACCAGCACCACCAGCCCGGCGTCGACCATCAGCCGGGCGACCTCGGCCACCCGGCGGATGTTCTCCACCCGGTCCGCCTCGGTGAAGCCCAGGTCCCGGTTGAGGCCGTGGCGGACGTTGTCGCCGTCGAGGATCGTGGTGTGGACCCCCGCGGCGTGGAGCCGCTGCTCGAGCCGGTTGGCCACGGTGGACTTGCCCGACCCCGACAGGCCGGTGAACCACACCACGCAGGGACCGTGGCCCTTGAGCGTGGCGCGTGCCTCGGGGGTGACGTCGAGGGCCTGCCAGTGGACGTTGCCCGAGCGGCGCAGGGCGAAGTGCAGCAGCCCGGCACCGACGGTGGCGTTGGTCATCCGGTCGATGACCACGAAGCCGCCGGTGTCGCGGTTCTCGGTGTAGGGGTCGAAGGGGATCGGCCGGTCGGTCGCGATCGAGCACACGCCGATCTCGTTGAGGCGCAGCGTGCGGGCCGCCAGGTGCTCGAGCGTGTTCACGTCGACCTGGTACTTGGGCTGACTCACGGTCAGCCCGGCGGTCAGGGCCCCGATCTTCATGAGGTACGGCCGCCCCGGCAGCATCTCGTGCTCGTGCATCCACACGACGTGCGCCTCGAACTGGTCGGCGATCTCGGCCGGCCGGTCGTGGGCGCACAGCACGTCGCCCCGGCTGACGTCGATCTCGTCGGCCAGCACGAGCGTGACCGCCTGGCCGGCCGCGGCCTCGGCCAGGTCGCCGTCGAAGGTCGAGATGCGGGCCACGGTGCTGGTGCGCCCCGAGGGCAGGGCCCGGACGGGGTCGCCGGGGCGGATCGTCCCGCTGACCACCGTGCCCGAGAAGCCCCGGAAGTCGAGGTCGGGACGGTTGACCCACTGCACGGGCAGCCGGAACGGAGCCGCGGCCAGCTCGTCGCCGACCGGCACCGTCTCGAGGTGCGCGATGAGCGTGGGCCCGTGGTACCAGGGCGTGCGCTCGCTGGGCTCGACGATGTTGTCGCCCCGCAGCGCCGACATCGGGATGCAGGTCACCTCGGTCAGCCCGAGCCGGGCGGCGAAGGTCCGGTACTCGTCCTCGATCCGCTCGAAGACCTCGCGGGAGTAGTCGACCAGGTCGAGCTTGTTGACCGCGAGCACGATCTGGGAGATCCCCAGCAGCGAGACCAGGTAGCTGTGCCGCCGGGTCTGGGTCAGCACGCCCTTGCGGGCGTCGACCAGGATCACCGCCAGCTGGGCGGTCGACGCGCCGGTCACCATGTTGCGCGTGTACTGCTCGTGGCCCGGCGTGTCGGCCACGATGAACTTGCGGCGCTCGGTGGAGAAGTACCGGTAGGCGACGTCGATGGTGATCCCCTGCTCGCGCTCGGCGGCCAGCCCGTCGACGAGCAGGGCCAGGTCGAGCTCGCCGCCCTGGGTGCCCACCCGCCGCGAGTCGGCCTCGAGCGCGGCCACGTGGTCCTCGAAGATCAGGTTCGACTCGTAGAGGAGGCGCCCGATGAGGGTGCTCTTGCCGTCGTCGACGCTGCCGCAGGTGATGAAGCGCAGCAGGGACTTGCGCTCCTGGGCGGCCAGGTAGGCGTCGATGTCCTGGGCGATGAGCGCCTCGCGGGCGTGGGCCATCAGAAGTAGCCCTCCTGCTTCTTGCGCTCCATCGAGCCCGACGAGTCGAAGTCGATGACCCGACCCTGGCGCTCCGAGGTCGTGGTCAGCAGCATCTCCTGGATGATGGCGGTGAGCGTGTCCGCGGTGCTCTCGACCGCCCCGGTCAACGGGTAGCAGCCCAGCGTGCGGAAGCGGACGCTGCGCAGCTCGGGCCGCTCGCCCGGTGCCAGGCGCATCCGCTCGTCGTCGACCATGATCAGCGCCCCGTCCCGCTCGACCACCGGCCGCTCGGCGGCCAGGTAGAGCGGGACGATGGGGATCCCCTCGAGGTGGATGTACTGCCACACGTCGAGCTCGGTCCAGTTCGACAGGGGGAAGACCCGGATGCTCTCGCCCTTGTTGCGCCGCACGTTGTAGGTGCGCCACAGCTCGGGCCGCTGCTGCTTGGGGTCCCAGCGGTGCTGGGCCGAGCGGACCGAGAAGATGCGCTCCTTGGCCCGCGACCGCTCCTCGTCGCGCCGGGCGCCGCCGAACGCGGCGTCGAAGCCCCACTTGTCGAGGGCCTGCTTGAGGCCCTCGGTCTTCCACATGTCGGTGTGCAGCGCCGAGCCGTGGTCGAAGGGGTTGATCCCCTGGGCCAGGCAGTCGGGGTTCTGGTGGACCAGCAGCTCCATCCCGCTGGCCGCCGCCACCTCCTCGCGCAGCTCGTACATGGCCCGGAACTTCCAGGTCGTGTCGACGTGCAGGAGGGGGAACGGCGGCGTCGAGGGGTGGAAGGCCTTGCGGGCGAGGTGCAGCATGACCGAGCTGTCCTTGCCGATCGAGTACAGCATCACCGGGTTCTCGCTCTCGGCGACCGCCTCCCGGATGATGTGGACGCTCTCGGCCTCCAGGCGCTGCAGGTGGGTCAGGCCCACGCCGGCCGGCCTTCGCCCTGATTGAACAGTTCCCACACCAAGAACTAGCCTATGGACCGCCGTGCGGGTCCGGCAAGGTGATCGCAGCAAGGCCCGGCGTCCCACCAGCCCAGGCCGGGAGACACCAGAACATGCGGATCACCGCCAAGGTCGACTACGCCATCAGGGCGTTGGCCGAGCTGTCCGTCGCCGAGGGCCCGGTCACCGCCGAGCGCCTCGCCGCCGCCCAGGACCTACCCCTCAAGTACCTCCTCGGGATCCTGGGCGAGCTGCGCCGGGCCCGGCTGGTCCACAGCCACCGGGGGCCCGACGGCGGCTTCACGCTGGCCCGGCCGCCCGACCAGGTCAGCCTGGCCCAGGTGTTCCGGGCCATCGACGGCCCGCTGGCCGAGGTCCACGACCTGAGCCTGCGCAGCATCGAGTACCGGGGCCCCGCCGCCGAGCTGCGCGAGGTGTGGAAGGCCGTGCGGGCCAGCCTGCGCCGCGTGCTCGACAACGTGCCGCTGGCCGCCCTGGCCGCGTCCCGCCTGCCCGCCCCCGTGCGGGCGCTGGTCGCCGAGTACGAGGCCGACTCGCCCGCCGACGAGCGCCCGGCCGCCACCTCCGCAGGGCGCTGAGCCCGGCCTGGACCGGCGGCCCCGGCGGGCCCCGGCGCAGCGGCCTCGGTCAGCCGCCGGTCGCCGGCCGGCGACGCCGCGTCGGCGCGGTCGGCTGAAGGTGGGCGCACCGCGGGAGCCGGCGCAGGGTCGGCCACGGCACGTTCGACGACGGCCAGGACCTCGGTCAGCCGCCGGCCAGGTGGGCGACGTCGTCGAAGCCGTGCAGGCGGGGCACCCCGGCGGTGGCGATCCGGGTGATCGACGCCGGGGCCACGTGCAGGCGCCACGACACCCCGATCGGCACGCCCAGCGACCAGGTGGCCGCGGCCTTGATCGGCGAGACGTGGCTGACGACCACCACGTCGTGCTCCGCCGCGTCGGCGGCCAGCGCCTCGCAGGCCGCCGCGACCCGTCGACCGAGCGCGGCGTGGGACTCGCCGCCGGGCGGGGCGAAGTCGTCGTCGTCCCGCCAGCGGGCCCACGTCGAGGCGGGCACGTCGGCGATCGGCGTGCCGTCGAGCTCGCCGTAGTCCATCTCGATCCAGCGCTCGTCGACCTCGACCGGTCCCGCGATCTCCGCCGCGGTCTGCCGGGCCCGGCCCAGCGGGCTGCTCACCACCCGGTCGACCGGTCCGAGGGCGGCGGCGAGGGCCCTGGCCTGGGCCCGGCCGACGTCGTCGAGGTCGGGATCGAGGTGCCCGAGCAGCCGGCCGGCGGCGTTGTGCCCGGTGCGGCCGTGGCGCACGACGATCAGCACGGCGTCACGCCCCCGGCACGATGTCGCGCCCGACCCGGCCCGTCCGCAGCATCTCGGCCCGCCGGGCCGGTTCGTCGAGGCGGAAGCGCCGGTAGGCCCAGGCGCAGGCGGCCAGGCCGACCACCTCGAGGGCCAGGCTCCAGGGTCCCCGGTCGAGCTCGGGCAGCCGGGCTCCCGACCAGCTCGTCCCCAACGCCGGCCACCAGAAGGCGTGGGCGTCGGCCCAGCCCCCGTCGAGGGCCAGGTGCAGGAACATCCCGATGGGGACCCCCAGGAGCTGCCGCTGCACGAGCCGCCGACCCCGGGCCCCGACCATGATCCCGACCATCACCAGGCAGGGGGCCAGCAGGGAGTGCAGGACCCGGGGTTCACCGACGGGCAGCTCGACCAGGGGCACGACGCTGCCCAGGGCCACCATGCGGTAGTCGGCCGACGGGCTGCGGAACACGGCCCAGACGATCAGGACGGACGGCCCGACGAACCACAGCAGCACGGGGGCTAGCGGGCCAGGAGGCGCCCGCACTCCTCGCAGTGGGCCGGCTCGTCGGGCCCGAGGTGCTTGATCCGGTCGACCTCGACCGCGGAGAGGGTGAGGTGGCACCCGCCGCACTGGGCGCCGACCAGGCGGGCGATGCCGATGCCCCCGAACCGGGACCGCAGGGATTCGTACTCGGCCCGCAGCTCCGGGTCGATCGCCGCGGCGAGCTCGTCGCGCTCGGCCGACGCCGCGTCGCGCTCGGCCCCCAGGGTGACCTCGGCCTCGGCCAGGGCGGCGCGCGCCGAGGCGGCCCGGGCGTCGATCGCGTCGCGCTCGCGGGCCAGGGCCTCGAGCCGGGCGTCGAGGGGCTCGGCCGCCTCCATGAGCTCGATCTCGCGGTCCTCGAGGTCCGAGATCCGCCGACGGAGGGACGCGATCTCGTCCTGGAGGGCCTGGAGCTCCCGGGGGTTGGACACGGTCCCCCCGTAGAGGACCTTGTCGGTGTGGGCCACCCGTTCGCTGAGCCCGCCGACCTCGTCCTCCAGGCGCTTCTGGTCCCGCTCGATCTCGTGGCGCTCGGCCTGCACGGCCGCGGCCTGCGCCTCGAGGTCGACGAGCTCCTTCTCGGCGGCGGCGAGGACGGCCCGTTCGGGCAGGCCCTCGATCTGGTGGCGGAGCCGGTCGAGCCGGGTGTCGTGGTCCTGCACGGCCAGCAGGGCGTCCCACCGGCTCACCGGCGGCTCCGGTCGGGGGCGAGGCGTGGCATGGCCCACATGCTCGCGCGCCGCCGGGTGCTCAGTCGTCGTCGGGCGGCGCGGGCGGGGGCGTCGGCTGGGTGGTCGGCGGCGCGGCGGGCGTGCTGGGCGTGGTGGCCGCGGGCGTGGTGGTCGTCGTGGGACGGGGTGCGCTGATGTCGATCTTGCGGTCCACGGTGAGGGCCTTGCCCCGCCGGGTGCCCTCCGGCGCGGGGTACGACCGCTCCTCGAGGCCCTCGTGCCAGGCCGACATGTACCGGCCCCAGATGATCGCCGGGTAGCTGCCGCCGGTGATGCCCGTGCCCCGGATGCGCACCGAGTAGTTGTCGAACGGCGAGCCGATCCACACCGCGGTCGACATGTACGGCGTGAAGCCGACGAACCAGCCGTTGCTGGAGTCCTGGGCCGTGCCGGTCTTGCCCGCGGCGTGCTGGCCGGCAATGCGGGCCCGGGTGCCGGTGCCCGAGCGCACGTTGCTCTCCAGGATCTGGGCCGCCAGGCGGGCGCTCTGGGGGCTCGCCGCCCGCACCGGGTTGGCCTCGTGGGCGAACAGCACCGAGCCGTCGCTGGCCTCGACCCGCTCGACCACGTAGGGGGCGTTGTAGAGGCCGTCGTTGGCGATGGCCGCGTAGGCACCCGCCATCTCGATGGGCCGGATCTCGACCGAGCCCAGCGGCAGCGAGAAGAAGCCCGGGTCGAGGGCCGCGGTGACCCCCATCCGCTGGGCCTGGGCCACGACCTTGTCCAGGCCGACGACCTGGCCCAACCGGACGTAGGCGCAGTTGGACGAGCGCAGCGTCTGGCTGGTGATCGTGCCGCCGCCACCGCCGCTGTTGCCGAAGTTCTCGACCTCGTAGGGCTCGGGGACCCCGGGGATCTTGAAGGTGCAGGGCCCGCCGCCGTTGATCGTGTCGCTGGGGACCAGGCCGTTCTCGAGGGCGGCCATGAGCACGAAGACCTTGAACGCCGAGCCGGTCTGGCGGCCGGGCCGCTGGGTGGTGATGTTGTACTTGAACTGGTCGAAGCCCGGCCCGCCGACCATGGCCCGCACCGCCCCCGTCGCGGGCTCGACGGAGATGACGGTGCCGGTGGCCCAGCGCTGGCCCCCCGTGTACTCGCGCACGCCCTTGTCCCGCAGCTCGCCCGAGGTGGGGTTGGGCAGCGGGGCCAGGCCCGCCGGCGTGCCCTCGGGCGACACCTCGGCCAGCACGTCGTCACGGGCGCCCAGCGCCAGCTCCTGGGCCCGCGGGTCGAGCGTGGTGTGGATCCGCAGCCCGCCCCGGAAGATCGCGTACTCCCGGTCGGCCCGGGTCGCCCCGAGCCGGGGGTCGTCGAGGAGCTCCTGCTTGACCTGCTCGACGAAGTAGGTGTCGGGCTGGGGCAGGACCTGGTTGATCTGGGCCGGCAGCGGGGCCGAGCCGTACGACACGGCGTCCTCGGCGGTGATCGCCCCGGTGGTCACCATGCGCGACAGGGCCAGGTCGCGCCGGGACCGCGCCGCGTCGGGGTAGCGGATGGGGTCGAAGCGGGCCGGGTTGGCGATGAGCGCGGCGAGCAGGGCCGCCTGGGGCACGTCGACCGACTCGACGCCCACGCCGAAGTAGGTCTCGGACGCGGCCTGCACGCCGTAGGCGCCGTTGCCGAAGTACACGACGTTCAGGTAGCGCTCGAGGATCTGGTCCTTGGTCAGCTGCTCCTCGAGCCGGGTGGCCAGCACGGCCTCGCGCAGCTTGCGGTCCAGGCTCTGCTCGTCGGTCAGCACCTCCTGCTTGATGAGCTGCTGGGTGATCGTCGAGCCGCCCTGGCTGACGCCGCCGGCGTCCACGTTGCTGATGAGCGCCCGCAGGATCGAACGGAGGTTGACGCCGCCGTGGGCGTAGAACTCGGCGTCCTCGACGGCCAGGATCGCCGCCGAGACGTGGGCCGGGACCTGGGCCAGCGCCACGGGCTCCCGGTCGATCTCGGCCCGCAGCGAGGCCAGCAGGGAGCCGTCCGCGGCGTAGACGTAGGACCGCTGGTCGAGGGGGCCGAGGGAGACCTCGGACTGGGTCGAGTGCCCGGCGGTGGACAGGTCGCGGCCCACCGGCACCAGCGCCACCACGGTGGCGGCCAGGACCAGGCCGGCGATGCCGACGATCAGCACGAAGCGGAGCAGGAGCTTCAAGGAAGGGGGATCCCTGGCATCGGGGGCGGTCCACCGAGCGTACCCAGCGCGCCGGGGCGGACCGGGTCCACCCCTACGATGCGACCCCGTGCCCGCGACCACGCCACGCCGCCCGTGAGGCTGGCCCTCGCCGGGGCCGGGCCCACGGGCGAGGTCCACGGTCTCGCCGCGGCCTCGCTGCGCACCGTCGAGCTGCGCGGCGTCTGGGCCCCCGACCCGCACCGGGCCCGGGACCTGGCCCGCCGCTTGCGGGTCGAGGCCGTGGCCTTCGACGAGCTGGCCCGGGTGGCCGACGGCGTGGTGGTCGACGCGTCGCTGGCCGGGCGCGCCGACGTCGTGGCCGACCTGGTCGGCGCCGGCGTCGCCGTGCTGGTCGAGCCGCCGGTCGGCCTGCACGCCGGGCCGCCGATCGGCCTGGAGCCCGGGCCCGGGCCCGGCCCGGACGCCGCTCGGCAAGTGGCCTACGGCGAGGCCCTGGCCCACTCCCCCGCGCTGGGACTGGCCCTCGACCACCTGGGCCGGGTGCCGGTCGAGCGCCTGGAGGTGCGGGGCCTGCAGGGACCCGGCCCGGCCGTGCCGACCGGGGCCGAGGACCCGGTGCCCGAGATCGCCGCCCACGTGGCCGCCCTGGCCCTGGTCGCGGCCGCGCCGGCACGGCCGGTGCGGGTCGAGGGGGGACGGACCGGCGGGCGCCTCGACGCCCTGGTCCACTTCGAGGGCGGCCCGGTCGCCCACCTGCACGTGGACGCGCAGGCGCCGGCCACGGCGTGGGACCTCCAGGCCTCGGGCCCCGCCGCCGTGGTCCGCCTGGAGCTGGCCCCGACCACCACCCTGGAGCGCGACGGCGTGCCCGTGGCCCTCCCGGCACCGCCCCGGGGCGTCCCGGCCAACCTGGAGCTGCACGGCTACCGGGCCCAGCTCGCCTCCTGGGCCGCGACCTGGGCCGCGGGCCGGCCCCCGGCGGTGGGGCCGGGGTTCGCCCGGGCCGTGGCCGACGTGCTGGCCGGCGCCGGCCTCGTCCCCCCGTGGTGAGCCCCGCGGCCCTGCCCGCGCCGAACGGCCTCGGCGCCGGGGGCGTGGGCCGGAGGGGCGCCCGGCTCCTGTGGAGCTCCCTGCGCACCCACCCCGGGCCCTTCGCCGCGTCGATCGCCGGTGCGGTGCTGTTCGCCCTGATGGCGGTGGCCAGCACGGTGGTGCTGGGCCGGGTCACCGACCGGGTCGTCCTGCCGACCTTCGGCGACGGCGTCGATCGGTCCGAGGTCTGGCTCGGCGCGGCGCTGATCGTGGGCGTGGCCGCGGCGCGGGCGGTGGGCGTGGTGGCCCGCCGGCTGTTCGGCAACGTGGGCACCCGGCGCATGCAGCGGACCTGGTTCACCCGGGTCACCGACCGGTACCTGGCCGTGCCCCTGTCCTGGATGCGCGACCAGCCGGCCGGGCGCCTCCTGGCCCACGCCGACGCCGACTGCGAGCGGGCCACGATGGTCCTCCAGCCGCTGCCCCTGTCGCTGGGCGTGGTGGTCATCATCGCGGTGGCCACCGTGCAGCTGGTCCGGGTCGACCCCTACGTGGCCGCCGTCGGGCTGGCCGTGTTCCCGTCGCTGGCGGTGGTCAACCACCTGTACTCCCGCCGGGTGGTCGCGCCGGCCGCCGCGGCCCAGGCCGCGCTCGGCGCGGTGTCCTCGGTGGCCCACGAGAGCTTCGACGGCGCGATGGTGGTCAAGGCGCTCGGCCTGGCCGACCGGGAGGTGGCCCGGCTGGCCGGGGCGGCCGAGGAGCTGCGCCGCCAGCGCCTGGCCGTCGGGCGGCTGCGGGCCGCGTTCGAGCCGGCCCTCGACGCCCTGCCCAACCTGGGCACGGTGGCGCTGCTGGCCGTGGGGGCCTGGCGGATCTCGGCCGGCGCGGTCTCGCCGGGCGAGGTGGTCCAGGCCACGGCGCTGTTCGGCATCCTCACCTTCCCCATGCGGGTGATGGGCTTCCTGCTCGAGGAGCTGCCCCGCGCGGTGGTGGCCCACGAGCGGCTGGCCGGCGTGCTCGCCGCGCCCGACCGGCCCCGCCCGGCCCGGCCCCGCCCCCTGCCCGGCGGTCCGCTGGAGGTGGTGCTCGACGACGTCGGGTTCGCCTACCGGGACGGGCCGCCGGTCCTGGCCGGCCTGTCGGCCCGGATCGCCCCGGGCGAGGTGGTGGCACTGGTCGGGGCGACCGGGTCGGGCAAGTCGACCCTGGCCGCCCTGCTGGCCGGCCTCGACCGGCCGACGGCGGGCCGGCTGGCGCTGGGCGGCGTGCCGGTCGAGGAGGTGGAACCGGCCGAGCTGGCCGGCGCGGTGGCCCTGGCCTTCCAGGAGCCCCACCTCTTCGCCGACACCGTGCGGGAGAACCTGGCCCTGGGTGCGCCGCTCACCGACGACGAGCTGCGGGCCGCCCTGGTCCTGGCCCGGGCCGACGGGTTCGTGTCGCGCCTGCCCCGGGGCCTGGACCAGGTCCTCGGCGAGCGGGGCGTGACCCTGTCGGGCGGCCAGCGCCAGCGCCTGGCCCTGGCCCGGACCCTGCTGCGTCGACCGGGACTGCTCGTCCTCGACGACGCCACCTCGGCGGTCGACCCCGTGGTCGAGCGCGAGATCCTCGACGGGCTGCGCGGCGCGGTGCGCGCCACCACGCTGATCGTCGCCCACCGCGTGGGCACGATCCGCCTGGCCGGCCGGGTCCTGTACCTCGACGGCGGCCGGATCGCCGCCGCCGGGCGCCACGAGGACCTGCTGGCCCTGCCCGGCTACGCCGAGCTGGCCCGGGCCGGGGAGCCCGACCGGTGAGGCGCCGGACCGCTCGCTCCGCCGCCGCCCGGCCGGTCCTCGACACGGCACCCCGGCGCCGGACCGATCGTGGCTCGGCCGGGACCGGAGTCCCACGGTGAGCGCCGAGCGCGACGACGGCGGGCCCGACCCGCACGGGGCGGCCCTCGATGCCCTGGCCGGGTCGGCGCCGCCGGGCACGAGCGACCTCGAGCGCCCGCACCCCGCCCCGACGCCGGGCGACGACGTGGGCGGGGACGTGGCCGAGGTCGGGGCGCTGGAGCTCCTGCGCCGCGGCCTGCGGGTCACGCCCGAGCTGCGGGTGGGCCTGCGCGTCACGGTGGTCATGGCCGTGGCCACCGCGGTGGGCAAGCTGGCCGTGCCGGTCCTGGTCCAGCAGATCCTCGACCGGGGCGTGCTCGGCGACGGGGGCTTCCGCCCCGGGTTCGTCGCCGCGGCCTGCGCCGTGGCCGCGGCCCTGGTCGGGGGCATGTACCTGCTGGCCCGGGCCACGTTCCTCCGCCTGATCGACGCGGCCGAGGCCAGCCTGCTGGGCCTGCGGGTCCGGGCCTTCGCCCACGCCCACCGCCTCTCGCTGGCCGAGCACGCCGAGCAGCGCCGCGGCGCCCTGGTGGCCCGGGTCACCAGCGACGTGGACACCATGGCCCAGTTCGTCGAGTGGGGCGCGGTGGCCTGGATCGTGGACACCGTCCTGATCGTGTCCACGGTGGCGGTGATGGCCGCCTACTCGTGGCAGCTCGCCCTGCTGACCGTGGCCGTCTTCCTGCCCGTGGTCCCGCTGCTGCGGCTGATCCAGCGGCGCCAGCTCGCCGCCTACGACCAGGTGCGCTCGGGGGTGGCCGGGACCCTCACCGAGGTGGCCGAGGTGGTGGCCGGGGCCGACGTGATCCGGGCCTGCGCCCTCGAGGCGCGCAGCCGCGGACGGCTGGCCGCGGCCATCGACCACCAGTACCGGGCCCAGATGCGGGCGGTCCGCTGGTTCATCGCCGCGTTCCCGCTCTCCGACGTCATCGGTGCCGTCGCCCTGGCGGTGGTCGTGGTGGCCGGCACGGTGAACGGGGCGGGCTGGGGCCTCGACGCCGGCGGGGTGGTCGCCTTCCTCTTCCTGACCAACCTCCTGCTCAACCCGATCGCCGAGCTGGGCGAGATCCTCGACCAGACCCAGACCGCGCTGGCCGGCTGGCGCAAGGTCCTGGGCCTGCTGGCCACGCCGGTCGACGTGCCCGAGCCCACCGACGGGGAGCGGCTGCCGGCCGGGCCGCTGGGCGCCGAGCTGTCCTCGGTGGACTTCGCCTACCGGGGCGGGCCCACCGTGCTGCACGGCGTGTCGCTGTCGGTCGCGCCGGGCAGCTCGGTGGCGGTGGTCGGGGCGACGGGTTCGGGCAAGTCGACCATCGCCCGGTTGCTGGTGCGCCTGGCCGACCCGGTCGCGGGCGCGGTGACCGTCGGCGGGATCGACCTGCGCCGGGTCGACGCGGCGTCGCTGCGCTCGGCGGTGGTCCTGGTCCCCCAGGACGGCTTCCTGTTCGACACCACCCTCGCGGCCAACGTGGCGCTGGGCCGGCCCGGCGCCACCGACCGGGACGTGGCCGGCGCGTTCGCGGCGCTGGGGTTGGACGGCTGGCTCGACGAGCTGCCCCTGGGCCTGGCCACGCCGGTCGGCGAGCGGGGAGGCCAGCTCTCGGTCGGCGAGCGCCAGCTCGCCATCCTGGCCCGGGCCCAGCTGGCCGGCGCGGGCCTGCTGGTGCTCGACGAGGCGACCAGCGCGGTGGACGCCCCGACCGAGCGGGCCTTGGCCACCGCCCTGGGCCGGCTCCGGGCCGGGCGGACCCTGGTTTCGATCGCCCACCGGCTGGCCACCGCCGAGCAGGCCGACGTGGTCGTGGTGGTCGACCGCGGTCGGATCGTGGAGGTCGGCCCGCACGCCGAGCTGGTCGCGGCCGACGGCCGCTACGCCCACCTCTACCGCACCTGGCTGGGCGGCACCCGCTGAGCCGCGGCGCGCTCCGGGCGGCGGGGCGTACCCTGGCCCGATGCCGGGGATCGACGACGTGCGCCGCCTGATCGGCCTGGACAACGGCCTGGCCACGGTGGCGACGTTGCGGCGCGACGGCACGGTGCTGGCCACGGTGGTCAACGGCGGGGTCGTCGACCACCCGTTGACCAAGGAGCCGGTGGTGGCCTTCGTCGGGCGGCCCGGCACCCGCAAGGTCGAGCACCTGCGGGCCCGACCGGCGGTCACGCTGAGCTGGCGGGCCGGGTGGGCCTGGACCACCGTCGAGGGCCGGGCCGAGCTGATCGGTCCCGACGACCCGGCCGAGGGCGTCGACGACCTCGTGCTGGGCGAGCTCCTGCGGGAGATCTACCGGGCCGCCGGCGGCGGCGAGCACGAGGACTGGACCGAGTACGACCGGGTCGTCGCCGCCGAGCGGCGGGTCGCGGTGCTGGTGGCCCCGGCCCGCATCTACACCAACCCGTGAGCGTCCCGGCCGGCCACGACGACGACCGGCGCGCCCTGGACCTGGTCTGCGAGCTGGCGGCGCGGGCCGCGGGCGACGGGGGCGGGCCCTTCGCCGCGCTGGTCCTCCACGACGGGGCCGAGCTGGGCCGGGGCACCAACCGGGTGACCCACGACCTGGACCCGACGGCGCACGCCGAGGTCGTGGCCCTGCGCGCCGCGGCGCGGGCCCGGGGCTCCTTCGACCTGTCGGGCGCGACCCTGTACGCCTCGTGCCAGCCGTGCCCGATGTGCCTGGCCGCGGCGTGGTGGGCCCGGGTCGGGCGGATCCTCTACGCGGCCACCACGGCCGACGCCGCCGCGGCCGGCTTCGACGACCTGGCCTTCCACGAGGCCCTGGCCGGGCGCACGCCCATGCCCGTGGCGCCCCGCCACGTCCCGGTCCCCGCCGCGGCGCTGCCCTTCGCCACCTGGGCCGCCAACCCCCGCCGGGTGGAGTACTGAGCGGTCCCGGGGCCCCGGGTCAGCCGCCCCGCAGCGCCTCCCGGTAACCCAGCCACCGCCCCTCGCCGAAGTCGTAGAGCTTGCAGGCCCGGGTGTTGGCCACGAAGTCCCGGAACCGCAGCCGCTCGTCGCGGACGGCGTCGGGGCGGGCGGCCTTGATGGCCTCGGCCGCCATCTCGAGGCGGTACATGGGGATGCGCACGTCCACGTGGTGGGGGATGTGGACCATGATCCAGTGGAAGAAGAGGTTGAGGACCGGTCCGACCCGCCGGATGGTCGTGCCCTCGACCTGGCCCCTGAACTTCGTCCAGTCCCGGCGGGACCACCAGCGGATGTCGGGGGCGATGTGGTGGACGTGGACGACCGACCCGATGACGTACTGGAAGACCAGGAACGGCACGACGACCACCTCGACGGGCGCCCAGGCCGCGGCGAGCACCGAGCCGCCGCGCCACGCGCCGAGCGCGGCGGTCGCCGCGACGGCCAGCGCGAACCAGGCCCAGACCAGCCGGCGATCGCGCCGGATGGGCCCGGCGAAGCGCTTGGGCACCTCGCCGACGATCATCCGGTTCCACCAGACCTCGCGGGTGTAGTAGGCCCCGGCACCCAGCGACGACCACTCGAAGCGGTGCCGCAGGCGCTGCCAACGGGGCATCTCCCGGTACTGCGCCGCGGTGTACGGGTGCCACACGAAGTCGAAGCCCTCCCGCACCGTGTACTGGTGGTGGACCCGGTTGTGGCCGAGGATCCACCCCTCGTAGACGTGGAACGAGGGCAGCATGGCGATGCGGCCGACGATCCCGTTGAGGCGCTTGCTCCCGAACAGCGCGCCGTGGGCCGCGTCGTGGCCGACGACGAACAGCCCGGAGATGGCCAGGCCGGCCAGGATCCAGAGGGGGACGACCAGCAGCGGCGAGTCGGTGAGCACGAGCCCGGTGACGGCCGCGCCGTACACGGCGAGGTCGCGCCCGAAGTAGGCCAGGCCCCGCCAGGTGGGGTTGTCGTAGGCCGCGGCGGGGATCTCACGGATGACCGGCAGGAGGGAGCCGGCGCCCTCGCGCCCCTCCCCGGCCGGCTCGCCCGGCTCCTCGGTCGTGGTTGCGTCGGGCCCGGTCCGGGCCTCGGTCGATGTGGTGGGGGCGACCGTCACGTCGTTCCTCCCGTGTCCCGTGGATGAGGTGCCCTGAACCTACCGACCGGTAGGTAGGGCGCGTCAAGCACCCCCTGCCCCGACCGCGGCCACGGGCCCGGCCACGGGTCGCGACGGGTAGCGTTCCGAGGATGTCCGGCACCGACGAGCAGGCCCCGCAGGCCGACGGGCCCGAGCCCTCCGAG
>JBFWTJ010000023.1:0-19822 GCA_050247895.1 Acidimicrobiia bacterium | reverse complement strand
CGATCTACCCGCTCAGGCGCCGAGCCAGAGCCCGGCGGCGAACAGCGCCCCGAAGGCGAGCTGGACCCGACCGGTGGCGACCAGGACGGGGATCAGGTCCGGCCCGGCCGCCCTGGCCCGCACCCGTGCGAGCGGTCCGAGCGCCACCGGCAGGGCGAGGGCGCACGCCGCGCCGGCCGGCCGGCCACCAGCCAGGGCCACCACCACGCCGAGCACGAGCGCGCCGGCCACCAGCACCTCGTAGAACCGCCGGGTCGCCGGGTCACCCAGGCGCACCGCGAGGGTCCGCTTGCCCGCCACCGTGTCACCGGGGATGTCCCGCAGGTTGTTGACCACCAGCAACGCCGTGGCCAGGAACCCCACCGGCACCGACGCGGCCAGGGCCAGGCCGCTCGGCGAGCCCTCCTGGACGTAGGCCGAGCCGGCGGTGGCCACCACGCCGAAGAAGGTGAAGACGAACGCCTCCCCCAGCCCCAGGTAGCCGTAGGGGTGGGAACCGCCCGTGTAGAACCACCCCGCGGCCATGGCCGCGGCGCCGACCACCAGCAGCTCCCAACCGACCGCGACCGCCAGCGCCAGGCCGGCCAGGCCGGCGACGCCGAAGGCCGCGAAGGCCGCCCGACGCACCGCCCCGGGCGGCTTGATCCCCCAGCCCACCAGCCGCACGGGGCCCACCCGCCGGCCCGGGTCGTCGGTCCCCCGGATGCCGTCGCTGTAGTCGTTGGCGTAGTTGGTGGCGACCTGCAGGCTCAGCGCCACCAGGCCCGCGGCCAGCGCCCGCCAGGCGACCACGTCGACCGTGCCGGCGGCGCAGGCCGTGCCGACCAGGACCGGGACCACCGACGCCGGCAGGGTGCGGGGCCGAGCCCCGGCGATCCACGGTCCGACCCCCTCGGAGAGCGACATCGGCGCAGCCTCCTACAGTGCGGCCCGCATGCGCGAACTCGTCGCCCTCGACGTCACGGGACCGGCCTTCGTCGACGCCCTGCGCCGGGCCTGGGACCGCGGCGACGCCGTGGCCCCCCTCGACCCCCGCCTGCCCCCGCCGGCCCGGGCCGCGGTGCTCGAGGCGCTGGCCCCCACCGCGGTCCTCGACGCCGGCGGCGAGCGGACCGCCCTCGCCGGCGGCCGGCCGGTCGAGGACGGCGACGCCCTGGTCGTGGCCACCTCGGGGACGACCGGGGTCCCCAAGGCCGTCGTGCTCACCCACGCCGCGGTCGAGGCGTCGGCCCGGGCCACCAGCGACCGCCTCGGCGTCGACCCGTCCACCGACACCTGGTTGTGCTGCCTGCCGCTGTCCCACGTCGGCGGCCTGTCGGTGGTCACCCGGGCTCTGCGCACCGGCACGCCCCTGGTGGTCCACGACCGCTTCGACCCCGCCGCGGTGCGCGCCGCCGCCCACGACGGCGCCACCCTCACCTCGCTGGTCCCCACCGCCCTGGCCCGGATCGACCCGGCGGCGTTCCGGCGCATCCTGCTCGGCGGCCAGGCCCCGCCGGCCGAGCGGCCCCCCTGGGTGATCGCCACCTACGGGCTGACCGAGACGGGCAGCGGGATCGTCTACGACGGCCTGCCGCTGGACGGCGTGGAGCTGCGGGTCGCCGACGACGGCGAGGTGCAGGTCCGGGCCCCGATGCTCCTGCGGGCCTATCGGGACGGCACCGATCCCCGCACCGCCGACGGCTGGTTCCCGACCGGCGACCTGGGCGAGCTGGCCTCGGGCCGCCTCACGGTCCTCGGCCGGCGGGGCGACATGATCGTGACCGGCGGGGAGAACGTGTGGCCCGCGCCGGTCGAGCGGGTCCTGCGCCGGGCCCCGGGCGTCGCGGACGTGGCCGTGGTCGGCCGGCCCGACCCCGAGTGGGGCCAGCGCGTCGTCGCGGTCGTGGTCCCCTCCGACCCGGCTCGTCCGCCGACGCTCCAGGACCTGCGCGAGGTGGTCCGGGCCGAGCTGCCGGCCTACGCCGCCCCCCGGGCCGTCGAGCTGGTGGCGCGGCTGCCCCGCACGGCCTCGGGCAAGGTCCGGCGGGAGGACCTCGGTACGGTGACGTGATGCCGGGTCCCAACCGCCTCGCCGGGCAGACCAGCCCGTACCTCCGCCAGCACGCCGACAACCCGGTCGACTGGCACCCGTGGGGTGACGAGGCCTTCGCCGAGGCCCGCCGGCGCGACGTGCCGGTGCTCGTCTCGATCGGCTACTCGGCCTGCCACTGGTGCCACGTGATGGCCCACGAGTCCTTCGAGGACCCCGAGGTCGGCGCGGTGGTCAACCGGCTCTTCGTGCCGGTCAAGGTCGACCGGGAGGAGCGACCCGACGTCGACGAGGTCTACATGGAGGCCACGCAGGCCATGACCGGCCACGGGGGCTGGCCCATGACCGTGTTCACCACGCCCGACGGGCGACCCTTCTTCGCCGGCACCTACTTCCCCCGCCACCGCCAGGGCGGGATGATCGGCTTCGTCGAGCTGTGCGAGCGGGTCCACGAGCTCTGGACGACCCGGCGCGACGACCTGCTGGAGCAGGCCGCGGCGCTGACCGCCTCGCTCGGGCGCGCCGCGGCGCTCGAGCCCGGCGCCGGCGTGCCCGGCGGCGGGGACCTCGACGACGCGGTGGGCCGGCTCCTGTCGGTCCACGACCCCGAGTGGGGCGGCTTCGGCACCGCACCGAAGTTCCCGCAGGCCGCGGCCCAGGAGGCCCTGTGGCGGGCCGCCGTGCGAGGCGGCCCCCGGGCCGGCGAGGCCCTCGCCGCGGCGACCACCGCGCTCGATCGCATGGCCGCGGGCGGCATCTACGACCACCTGGGCGGTGGCTTCGCCCGCTACTCGGTGGACGGGCGCTGGCTGGTGCCCCACTTCGAGAAGATGCTCTACGACAACGCCCAGCTCCTGCGCCTCTACCTCCACGGCTGGCAGGTCACCGGCGCGGCCCGGTTCCGCCAGGTCGTGGCCGAGACCGTCGAGTACCTGCGCCGCGACCTGCGCCAGCCCGAGGGCGGGTTCTCCTCGGCCGAGGACGCCGACAGCGAGGGCGTGGAGGGGCGGTTCTACGTCTGGACCCCCGAGGAGGTCCGCGACGTGCTGGGCGACGACGCGCCGGTGGCCCTCGACTGGTACGGAGTGGAGCCGGGCGGGAACTTCGAGGGGGCCACGATCCTGAGCCGGCTCGCCCATCCGGGTCGCATCGAGCGCGACGCCGAGGTGGAGGTGGCCCGCCGTCGCCTGCTGGAGCGGCGGGCCACCCGGGTGCGCCCGGGCCTGGACGACAAGGTCCTGACCGAGTGGAACGCCCTGGCCGTCGCCGCGCTGGCCGAGGCCGGCGCGGCCTGCGACGAGCCCGGGTGGATCGACATGGCGGTCGGGTGCGCCGAGTTCCTGCTCTCGGCCCTGCGCCGGGAGGACGGTCGCTGGTTGCGGTCCTGGCAGCGTGACGGCGGTGCCCGGCACCTGGCCTACGCGGCCGACCACGGCGCACTGGTCGACGCCTTCTGCCGGCTGGCCGAGGCGACGGGAGAGGCCCGGTGGATCGACGAGGCCCGGGCCGCGGCCGACGCGCTCCTCGACCTGTTCTGGGATGACGAGAACGGTGGCGTGTTCACCACCGGGCGGGACGCGCCGGCGCTGGTCGTCCGGGGCAAGGACCTGATGGACAACGCCACGCCGGGGGCCAACGGCCTGGCCGCCGTGGGCCTGCTCCGCCTGGCCGCGCTCACCGGCGAAGCCACCTACCGGGACCGGGCCCTCGACGTCGTGCGCCTGGTCGGACCGCTGGCCGTGCAGAGCCCGACCGCGTTCGGCCACGTGCTGGCCGCCGTCGAGCTGGCCGCGGGGACGACCGAGGTCGTCGTGGTCGGCGACCGGCCCGACCTGCTGGCCGTGGTCCGCGAGGGTTGGCGGCCCGGTGCCGTGCTGGCCTGGGGCGAGCGCTACGAGAGCCCGCTGTGGCACGCGCGGGTGGCCGACGCCGCGTACGTCTGCCAGGGCTTCGCCTGCGACCTGCCGGCGCACGATCCCGACACGTTGCGGGCCCAGCTGGCCCGGGCCTGAGGTCGGGTCCTCACGCCGGACGGCCCGCCCGGCACCGGTTCACGGGTAGGCGGCGGCGATCCGGGCCCGCAGCGCGGCCAGGGTCCCCTCCTGGACGGCGGCGCGGGCCGACTCGACCAGGCGCAGGGTCCACCACGTGTTGTGCAGGGTGCAGAGCCGGGGCGCGGTGGGCTCGTCGACGACGAGCAGGTGGCGCAGGTAGGCCCGGGACCACCGGGCGCACACCGGGCAGCCGCAGCCGGGGTCCAGCGGGGTGGCGTCGTCGGCGTTCTCGGCCCGCTTGAGGTTGTAGCGGCCCTGCCCGGTGAGGATGGTGCCGTGGCGGCCGTGGCGGGTCGGCAGGACGCAGTCGAACAGGTCGACGCCCAGGGCGATGGCATCGAGCATGCCGACCGGGTCGCCCACCCCCATCAGGTACCGGGGCTGGTCGTCGGGCAGCTCACCCAGGGCCGCGGCCAGCGCGGGCAGCATCTCCTCCCTGCTCTCGCCCACCGACAGGCCCCCGACGGCGTAGCCGTCGAAGCCGACCTCCCGGGTGCGCCGCGCCGAGTCGACGCGCAGCACCGGGTCGGTACCCCCCTGGACGATGCCGAACTGGCTGAGCTCGGGCCGGTCGAGCTCGACGAAGGCCCGCCGGGCCCGCACCGCCCACGCCGCGGTGCGCTCCACGGCCTCCCGCAGGACGGCCGGGGGCGAGGGCAGGGGCGGGCACACGTCGAGGACCATCTGCACGTCGCTGCCGAGCAGCGCCTGGATCCGCACCGCGCTCTCGGGGGTGAGCCGGTGGGTGCTGCCGTCGTAGGTGGAGCGGAACGTCGCGCCGTCGTCGTCGACCTTCGGCCGCAGGGAGAAGACCTGGTAGCCGCCGGAGTCGGTCAGGATGTGCCCCGACCAGGACTCGAAGGCGTGGAGGCCACCGAGGGCGGCGATCCGCTCGGCGCCGGGCTTGAGCATCAGGTGGTAGGCGTTGCCGAGCTGGATCCGCACGCCCAGGTCCTCCAGGTCGCTGGCGGCCAGGGTCCGCACCGCGCCCCGCGTGCCGACCGGCATGAAGCACGGCGTGGGCACCTGGCCCCGGGCCGTGGTGAGGATCCCGGCCCGGGCCGTGCCGTCACGGGCGACGACCTCCATCGACAGGGTCACCGGCCACCTCGCAGGACCATGGCGTCACCGAAGGACAGGAACCGGTAGCCGGCGTCGCGCGCGGTGGCGTACAGGTCCCGCCAGCGGGGGCCGACGAACGCGTCGACCAGCGCCAGCAGCGAGGACCGGGGCAGGTGGAAGTTGGTCACCAGCACGTCGACGAGCTCGAAGCGGGCATCGCCCCACAGGAACAGCTCGGTGCGGCCCTCGAGCTCGCCGGAGCGGGCGGCCGACTCGAGCGCCCGGACCGAGGTCGTCCCCACGGCCACGACCCGGGTCGCCTCCCGGCAGGCGGCGAGCGTCGCGGCCGGCACCCGGTAGCGCTCGGCGTGCATGTGGTGGTCGGCGACCCGCTCGGCGGCGATGGGCCGGAACGTGCCCAGGCCGACGACCAGCTCGACGGGCTCGATCCGTGCACCACGGGCCCGGATCCGGTCGAGGACCCCCGGCGTGAGGTGGAGGCCCGCGGTCGGCGCGGCCACCGAGCCGGGACGGTCGGCGTACACGGTCTGGTAGCGGTCGGGGTCGGCCAGCCCGGCGTGGACGTAGGGCGGGAGCGGGACGGTGCCGTGCCGTTCCAGCGCGTCGAGCCACGGCCCGGCGGTCCGCACCTCGATCCGGCGGCGGCCCTCGCCGAGGTCTTCGCCGACCACCACGGTCAGGTCGTCGCCGGCCACGAGCTCGGTGCCGGGTGGGACCCGGCGTCCGGGACGGACCAGTCCGACCCAGCGGCGGCCGTCACCGTCGGCTTCGGCTTCGGCTTCGGCTTCGAGCAGCAGCACCTCGACCACGCCACCGGTGGCCTTGCGCAGGTGGAGCCGGGCCGGCAGCACCCGGGTCGTGTTGACCACCACGACGTCGCCCGGGCCGACGAGGTCGGGCAGGTCGGTCACGTGGCGGTGGTCGGGGGGATGGCCCGGGCCCCGGTCGACGAGCAGCCGGGCCGAGTCACGGGGCTCGGCCGGCGTCTGGGCGATGGCCCGCTCGGGCAGGTCGTAGTCGAGGTCGTCGGTGTCCACGGCGGGGGCCGAGTCCAGCGCATCCCGGCCCGGGCCTCCAGTCGGTCGCCGAGCATGGCGGCCGCGCGGGCAGGCCCACCCGTCAGCCGAACAGGTTGGGCGGGGGCTCGGTCGAGGCGGGCGGGGGCCGGCGTCCGATGTGGCGCCACGCCGCCGCGGTGGCGACCCGGCCCCGTGGGGTGCGCATCAGCAGGCCCTGCTGGATGAGGAAGGGCTCGTAGACGTCCTCGACGGTCTCGGGCTGCTCGCCCACCGCGATGGCCAGCGTGGACAGGCCCACCGGCCCGCCGCCGAAGCTCTCGCAGAGCGCGCCGAGGATGGCCCGGTCGACCTTGTCGAGGCCCCGCTCGTCGACGCCGAACAGGGAGAGGCCGTCGGTGGCGGTGGCCAGGTTCACCGCGCCGTCGGCCCGCACCTCGGCGAAGTCCCGCACCCGGCGCAGCAGCCGGTTGGCGATCCGGGGCGTGCCCCGGGCCCGGCGGGCGATCTCGTGGGCCCCGTCCCGGTCGACCCGGACGCCGAGGATCCCGGCGGCCCGCACCACGATGGCCTCCAGGTCGGCCGGGTCGTAGAAGTCGAGCCGGGCCACCAGGCCGAACCGGTCCCGCAGGGGGCCGGTGATCATCCCGGTCCGGGTGGTGGCCCCGACCAGGGTGAAGCGGGGCAGGTCGAGGCGGATGGACCGGGCGGCCGGGCCCTTGCCCAGGACCACGTCGATCTGGAAGTCCTCCATCGCCGGGTAGAGGACCTCCTCGACGGTGCGGGGCAGGCGGTGGATCTCGTCGACGAACAGGACGTCGCCCTCGCCGAGCTGGGAGAGCATGGCGGCGAGGTCGCCGGCCCGTTCGATGGCGGGGCCCGACGTCACGGTCATGGCCGAGCCCATCTCGGCGGCGATGATCCCGGCCAGCGAGGTCTTCCCCAGCCCGGGCGGCCCGGCGAACAGCACGTGGTCGGCGGCCTGGCCCCGGCGGCGGGCGGCCTCGAGGATGATCCCCAGGTGCTCCTTGAGCTCGCCCTGCCCCACGAACTCCTCCAGGCTCCGGGGCCGCAGGGAGGCGTCGACGGTCAGGTCCTCGTCGTCGACCTCGGACCGCAGGAGCTCCTCGCGCACGATCAGCGCCGGGCCCCGGCCAGCCGCTGGAGGGCGTCGCGCAGCATGGCGCCGGCGTCGTCGCCCTCGGGCAGGTCGGCCAGCACGCCGTGGACCTCGGCCTCCGTGTAGCCCAGCCCGGCCAGCGCGTCGCGCACGTCGGCCCGGGCCGACCCGACGGCGGTGGCCGCACCCGCGCCGGGCGACAGGCCGGCCGGCACGTCGCCGAGGTCGGGGATGGACAGCCGGGACTTGAGGTCGAGCAACAGGCGGGCGGCGGTCTTCTTGCCGACGCCGGGGACCAGGCACAGGGCGGCCAGGTCGTCCTCGGCCAGGATCCGGGCCAGGGCGGCCGGAGCGTGGACCGACAGGATGGCCAGCGCGAGCGCCGGACCGACGCCGTGGGCACCGAGCAGGGCCTCGAAGCAGGTCCGCTCGTCGCGGGTGGCGAACCCGTAGAGGGTCTGGGCGTCCTCCCGCTGGTGGTGGTGGACCCAGGCGAAGACCTCGTCGCCCGGCTCGCCGATCGACACGGCGGTGGTGGGTGCGACCACGACCCGGTAGCCGACGCCGGCGACCTCGACGGTGATCTCGCCCGCGGCCCGGTCGAGCAGAGTGCCCCGCAGGGAGCCGATCACCGGCGGGCCCCGGTGGCCAGGGCGACCCGGCTGCGCAGGGGGGCGTGGGCCAGGTGGCACAGCGCCACCGCCACCGCGTCGGCCGCGTCGACCGGCCGGAAGGGCTCGTCACGCCGCAGCAGGGTCTGCACCATGCGCTCCATCTGCTCCTTCGTCGCGCCACCCACCCCGGTGACCGCCTGCTTGACCTGGTTCGGCGAGTACTCCACGACCTGGCAGCCCGCCGTCACGGCCTCGGCCATGACGATCCCCGCCGCCTGGGCCACGGGGATCGCGGTGCGCACGTTCACGCTGAACAGGACGCTCTCGACGGCCACGACCAGGGGCCGGTGCTCCTCGAGCAGCGACCGGACGTCGTGCTGCAGCTCGGCCAGGCGCTCGGGCACCCCCAGGTGGGTCGGCGTGCGCAGCACCCCGACCGCGACCGCATGGGGACCCCGCGAGCCTCGCTCGACCACGCCGTAGCCGCAGCGGGACAGGCCCGGGTCGATGCCGAGGACGTACACCCGTTCGATGGTAGCCAGGCGGGCCCCACCGGCGGTGGATGCCCCGGGACGAGCCGGGCGCCCGCCCACCCGGCCCGACCGGGTGCCCTCGGCAGCTCGGCCCAGCCGGGCCCGCCTGCTCGGTCGGGCCGGGTGGCGCCGACCGGACGTTCAGGCCGCGGTCGCGGCGCGGACCGCGGCGACCAGCTCGTCGGTGCTGCGGTAGGTGAGGCCGGCCACCGCGCGGTGCGCGTAGCGGACCACGCCGAGCGGGTCGACGACGAAGACCGAACGCCGGTAGAAGCCGAGCGGGCCGAGGATGCCGTAGGCCCCGCCGACCGCCTTGTCGGTGTCGGCCAGCAGCGGGAAGCCGAAGCCGCCCTGGGCGCAGGAGAACTCGTCGTGGCTCTCCAGGCCCTGCGGGCTGATCGCCCACACCGTGGCCCCCACCTCCCCGAAGCGCTCGATGTCGTGCGAGTAGGCGTTGAGCTGGCGGGTGCAGACCGGCGTGGCGTCGCCCGGGTAGAAGACCAGGACCAGGGTCTCGCCCCGGGCCTCGGCCAGGGCGTAGGTCCGGCGGCTCTCCACCGTGCCGCTCGTGCCGGGCAGGGAGAACTCCGGTGCGGGCGCGCCGACCTCGACGCCCACGCTCAGGTCTCCACCGCTTCGAGGATCGAGTCGTCGACGTCGAAGTTGGCGTAGACGCCTTGCACGTCGTCGTTGTCGTCCAGGGCGTCGATCAGGCGCAGCACCGGCCGGGCCGACTCGACCGTGTCGAGCGCGACCGTCGAGGTGGGCAACATGGTCGGCTCGGAGGACTCCACGGTGAAGCCGGCGTCGAGCAGGGCCTGCTGCACCTCGACGACCGCGCTCGGCGGCGTCGTGACCCGCCAGGCGCCGCCGTCGTCGGCGATGTCCTCGGCCCCGGCGTCGAGCGCGGTCAGCATGAGCTCGTCCTCGTCGGCCTTGCGGTCGACCAGGACCACGCCCTTGCGCTCGAACTGCCAGGCCACCGCCCCGGGCTCGGCCATCGAACCGCCGTTGCCCTTGAAGATCGAGCGGATCTCCGAGCCGGTCCGGTTCCGGTTGTCGGTCAGGACCTCGATGAGCACGGCCACCCCGCCCGGCGCGTAGCCCTCGTAGGTCACCTGCTCGTAGGTGACGCCCTCCAGCTCACCCGTGCCCCGCTTGATGGCCCGCTCGATGGTGTCGAGCGGCACCGAGCTGTCCCGGGCCTTCTGGAACATGGTCCGCAGCGTCGGGTTCGACTCGGGATCGCCCCCGCCCTCGCGGGCGGCGACCTCGACCTGGCGGATCAGCTTGGCGAAGAGCTTCCCCCGGGCCTTGTCGGCCGCGCCCTTCTTGTGCTTGATCGTGGCCCACTTGGAATGGCCGGACATCAGCTCGATCCTCCTCGGGACAGGAACGCCTGGTGGAGACGGCGGTCGTCGGACAGCTCGGGGTGGAACGCGGCCACCACGACCGCGCCCTGGCGGCACACCACCGGGTGGCCGTCGTAGCGGGCCAGGACCTCCACCTCCGGGCCCGCCGCCTCGACGAAGGGCGCCCGGATGAACACGGCGCGGAAGGGCCCGCCTTCGAGCCCGTCGACCGCCAGGTCGGCCTCGAAGGAGTCGACCTGGCGACCGAAGGCGTTGCGGCGCACCGCGATGTCGACGGCACCGAAGCAGCGCTGGTCGGCCCGACCGTCGAGGATGCGGGCGCCGAGCAGGATCATGCCGGCGCAGGTGCCCAGGGCCGGCATGCCGTCGGCGAGCCGCTCGGCGAGCGGCTCGAAGAGGCCGGAGGACTCCAGCAGCATCGACATGGTCGTCGACTCACCGCCCGGCAGCACGATGCCGTCGACGCCGGCGAGGTCGTCGGGGTTGCGGACCGGGACGGCTTCAGCGCCGAGGTCGACCAGCGCCCTCAGGTGCGGCGCGACCGCGCCCTGGAGCGCCAGGACGCCGACCTTGCCCACCTGGGGGCCTTCCCGTGCAGCCCACCGCGGCGCTACCAGCCCCGCTCGGCGAGCTTCACGTCGAGCTGGCCGATCTCCTGGCCGGGCATGGCCGGGCCCAGGCCGCGGGAGACCTTGGCCAGGATGTGCGGGTCGGCGTAGTGGGTCGTGGCCTCGACGACGGCCTTGGCCCGGCGGGCCGGGTCGGACGACTTGAAGATGCCCGAACCCACGAACACCGCCTCGGCGCCCAGCTGCATGACCAGGGCCGCGTCGGCCGGCGTGGCGATGCCCCCGGCGCAGAACAGCGGCACCGGCAGCTTGCCCGTCTGTGCCAGCTCCTGCACCAGGCCGATCGGGGCCCGGAGCTGCTTGGCCCAGTCGTACAGCTCGGCCGAGTCGGCCTGGGTGATCCGGCGCAGGTCACCGAGGATGGCCCGCAGGTGGCGCACCGCCTCGACGATGTTGCCCGTGCCCGCCTCGCCCTTGGAGCGGATCATGCAGGCGCCTTCGCTGATCCGCCGGAGCGCCTCCCCCAGGTTCGTCGCCCCGCACACGAAGGGCACCGTGAAGGCCCACTTGTCGATGTGGTGGGCCTCGTCGGCCGGGGTGAGGACCTCGGACTCGTCGACGTAGTCCACGCCCAGCGCCTGGAGGATCTGCGCCTCGGCGAAGTGGCCGATCCGGGCCTTGGCCATGACCGGGATGGTGACCGTGGCCTTGATGCCCTCGATCATCTCCGGGTCGGACATGCGGGCCACCCCGCCGTCTCGCCGGATGTCGGCCGGCACCCGTTCGAGGGCCATGACCGCGACGGCACCGGCGTCCTCGGCGATGCGGGCCTGCTCGGGCGTGACCACGTCCATGATCACGCCGCCGGCCAGCATCTCGGCCAGGCCCCGCTTCACACGGAAGGTTCCGGTGTCGGGCGCGGGACTGGCGGGCGGGACCTCGGGCATGGCCCGATCGTACCGTCGGGGTGCGACCATCCCGAAGCGGGATCGACCGGCCGCTAGCCGAGGACCGCCGCCCCGCCCGGCGGGGGCAGCGCGACCCAGGTCCGGCCCGGGCTCAGCGCGATCGGCTGGCCGGCGGCATCGAGGTACTGGGTGACGTCCTCGGGCGTCGGCTTGACCCAACGGCCCCGCACCATCCCGCCGGCGGTCAGCACCCACGCCTCGCCCTCGCCGACCAGGGCCGCCTCGGGCAGCGGGTGGCCGGCCTTGTCGTTGGCGTCGGCCCCCACGTACTCGACGAACTGCACGACCACGTTCGCCGGGGCGACCTGGACGCCGTCCGCGTCGACGTGCGGTCGGCCCGCCTGGGTGCGGGCCCAGCCGGCACCGTCCCACACGTAGTCGACCGGCGCGTTGCCCCGCATCTGGCTGAAGGTCACCCTCACGTGGGACACCGGTTCGAGCCCGGCAGGGGCCTCGCCGGGGGCCCGGAAGCGGAACAGGGCGGGGGGCGGGCCGCTGCCGTCGTGGGGCCGGGCCCACGCCTCGCCGATCGAGCTCAGGAACAGGTTGTGGGGCGAACGCCGGCTGCGCTCCCGGTAGTAGAGGTCGCCGGCCACGTCGTAGCCCACGTCGACGATGTTCGACGCCCGGATCTGCGCGGCGAAGATGTCGTTGGCCCCCGACCACGCCATCAGCGGCCGGTTCAGCATGGACACGATGCCCACGTCGGAGCTGCGGGCCGAGCGGACCGGGCCCACCGGGGCCTGGTCGGTGGACTGGAAGACGGCGAGGAAGCGGGTGATGCCCCCCTCGACCTGCTCCTCGAACACCACGTCGGCCTGGTTGACGCCCACCTGGGGCCGGGCCGAGGGCTCCAGGTTGTCGATCTTGACGACGACCGCGGGTTGGGCCGCGGCCGGCACGTCCGGCGCCGGCTCCCCGGTGAGGGGGAACACCGGCGGCGGGGGCGGAACCGTGGTCGTGGTGGTGGGGGCCTCGGTCGTGGTGGTCGACGAGGTGGTGGTCGTGGTGGTGCCGGTCGCCGAGTCGCCCGATCCCGAGGACACGGCCACCGCCGCCCCGGCACCGACCAGCACGGCCAGCACGGCGATGGCGAGCACGACCTTCTTGGCCGTGCTGTCGAGGAGGGAGCGCAACGGGTTCACAGCTCCCGGAGTAGCGCGATCCGCTCCTCGAGGGGTGGATGGGTGTCGAACAGGCGGTTCAGGCGGGACATCCGGCCCTCGTCGGGCTCGACCGCCTGGGGCTGCTCGATCCACAGGTGGGCGGTGGCGTGCGAGGTCGAGCCGACCACGGTGTAGTCGTCCCGCAGCTTCTCCAGCGCCGAGATCAGCCCGGGCGGGTAGCGGGTCAGCTCGACCGCCGACACGTCGGCCAGCGTCTCGCGCCGGCGGCTCACCGCGGCCTGCATCACCTTGGCGATGATCGGCGAGAGGACGAGCAGGGCGAAGCCGGCGACGGCCAGGATCGCCATGGGCCCGCCGCCGCCCTTGTCGTTCGAGTTGTTGCGGCTGCGGCCCATGCCGAACCAGAGCATCCGCACGCCCACGTCGGCCAGCACCGCGACGACCCCGACGAGGGTCACGGCCAGGGTCGACACGAGGATGTCGTAGTTGCGGATGTGGCTCAGCTCGTGGGCCAGGACCCCCTCCAGCTCGATGCGGTCCATCTTCTCGAGCAGGCCCGTCGTGACCGCGATCGCGGCGTGGTTGGGGTTGCGGCCGGTGGCGAAGGCGTTGGGGGACGGATCCTCGACCACGTAGACCCGGGGCTTGGGCAGCCCCCCGGCGATGCAGAGCCCCTCGACGAGGTTGTGGAGCCGGGCGTACTGGGTCTCGTCGGCCGGCTTGGCCCGGCTCAGGCCCAGCGCGATGGCGTCGGACTTCCAGTAGGCGGCGAACGACGAGGTCGCGGCGACCACGAGGGCGACCACGATCCAGACCGGCCCGCCGCCGACCAGGAGGTGGAGGGCCGCGCCGACCAGCACGACCAGGACGACGAAGCCGGCGATCAGGAGGGCAGAACGACGCTTGTTCTGCGTGACTTGCTCGTACACGTGGCGATCAGGCGATCAGAACTGGACCTGCACGGGGCCCCGGTTCTCGTCGTCGGCCTCGAAGTACTCCCGAGCGGAGAACTTCAACGAGTTGGCGATGACGACGGCCGGGAACGACTGGATCTTCGTGTTGTACTTGAAGACGGCGTCGTTGTAGTACTGCCGGGCGTAGGCGATCCGGCCCTCGGTGCCGGTCAGCTCCTCCTGCAGGTTGAGGAAGTTCTGGTTGGCCTTGAGGTCGGGGTACGCCTCGGACAGGGCGAACACCGACTTGAGGGCGCCGGTGATCACGTTCTCGGCCTCGGCCTGGTCCCGTGGGCCCTGGGCGTTGAGGCCGAGGTTGCGGGCCTGGATCACCGCGTCGAGGGTGGCCCGCTCGTGCGAGGCGTAGCCCTTGACCGTCTCGACCAGGTTCGGGATGAGGTCGTAGCGCCGCTTGAGCTGGACGTCGATCTGGGCCCAGGCGTTCTCGATCTGGTTCCGGAACCTGACCAGGCCGTTGTAGGTGGCGATCAGGTAGATCACCGCCACCACCACGATCGCGATCAGGATCCACACGAAGATCACGGGGCCGACTCCTTGGCGTCGTCGAGGTCCGAGCCAGCGGTCACCGGCCCTCCCTGCGGGAGTCTACGGACCCGTGGCCCCCCGGGCCGCCCCGCACCGACCGGTACAGGTCGACGTAGCGCTCGGCCAACCGCGGCATGGCCAGCTCGTCGGCCCGCTTGCGACCGCCCACCACCAGGCGGTGGCGCAGGTCGTCGTCGGTCAGGACCAGCTCCAGTTGCCGGGCCAGCGCCGACGCGTCGCCCACCGGGGCCAGCAGGGCGTCGATGTCGTGGGTGGCCACGTTGCGGTGGCCGTCGAGGTCCGAGGCGACCAGCGCGGTGCCCGCGGCCATCGCCTCGAGCAGGACCATGCCGAAGGACTCGCCCGAGGTCGACGGCGAGCAGAAGACGGTGGCACCCCGCATGCGCGCGGCCCGCTCCTCGTCGGAGATGCGGCCGAGCCACTCGATGCGGGGGTCGTCGTGGCGCGCCCGCAGCTCGGCGGTCTGGGGGCCCTCCCCCGCCACCCACAAGCGGGTGTCGCCGGGCAGGTGGGCGAAGGCCTCCAGCAGGACGGCCAGGCCCTTGCGGGGCTCGTGGCGCCCGAGGAAGAGCACGGTCGGCGCGGTGGTCGGCCACGCCTCGCCCTCGGCGAAGCGGTCGACCTCGACCGCGTTGCCCATCACGCGGTAGGTGCCGCCCAGGTAGCGCCCGGCCAGCTCGGCCGCGTCGCCGGTGACCGCGCAGCGCAGGTCGAGCCGCCCGGCCAGCCAGCGCACCGCCGGGCGCATGTAGCGGTACGAGGCGCTGTCGCCGGCGGCGTGGAAGGTGCCCACCATGGGAGCGTTCTTGAACAGCAGCGCGGTCATGGTGGGGCCCGGGGCCAGCGGCTCGTGGAGGTGCACCACGTCGAATCCCTCGTCCCGCAGGGCCCGGATCGTGCGCAGCTGGGCGGAGGGGTCCGGCGCCAGCGGGGCGACCGAGCCGTTGGCCGCGGTCGGCACGCTGCGCCCCAGCGGGGTGACCCCGGCGTCGGGCGGGGGGCCGTCGCAGGGGGCCAGCACCCGGGCGTCGTGGCCCAGGGCCCGCAGCGAGCGGGCCAGGCCCAGCACCTGCCCCTGCACCCCGCCGGGCAGGCTCAGCGAGTAGGGGCAGACCAGGCCGACCCGCAGCATCAGCGGAGGGCCGCCCGGATGCGGGCCGCTCGGGTCACGACGCGGTGCTCTGCGGTCGACGGTCCATGCCTGCCGCAGAGTCTGTCAGCCCGGCGCCCCCGCTTCGACCACCGTGGGGCGCACCTCGATGACCATCTCGACCTCGACCGCGAAGCCGGCCGGGAGCACGACGCCCACCGCGGAGCGGGCGTGGTCGCCGCCGGCGTCGCCCAGGACGCGCCGCAGGAAGTCGCTGCACCCGTCGATCACCCGGGCCGTGTCGTCGAACCCGTCGGCGACGTTCACCATCCCGAGGACCTTGACCACGCGGCCCAGCTCCTCGATGGGGGCGACGGCCCCGAAGGCCCGGAGGCAGTTGAAGGCGCAGATCTCGGCCGCGGTCCGCGCCGTCTCGACGTCGACGTCGGTGCCGACGCGGCCCCGGATGGACCGGTCGCCGAGCAGCGAGACCTGGCCCGAGGTGAAGACCAGGTCGCCGCTGCGCACCGCGGTGTGGAACCCGAGCACCTGCAGGGGCGCGGGTTCGTAGGCGTAGCCGAGCTCGGCCAGGCGCTCGACGATCACTGGCCCAGCGCCGTGGCCAGGTCCTCGGGGGACGGGGCGATCAGGGGCACGACCTTGCGGTGGCGGAGCCTCCAGCGCCCGTCCACCCGGGCGTAGTCGTCCTCGTAGTACCCCTTGGTGGCCAGGCGGGCTCCCGACAGGGTGACGAGCTCCGAGCTGAAGTAGCAGGTCCCCCGGGCCCGGTCGCCGTCGATCTCGTCGAGGACCAGGTTCGCCATCAGGTGGCAGCGGGAGCGGGCGTTGGGGCCCGTCGACTCGAAGAAGCGACGGATGGCGTCGATGCCCTCGATCCGGGGCAGCCCGGTGGCCGAGGCGTCGAAGGCGCCGTCGTCGGTCCACAGGCCGACCATCCCCTCGACGTCCTGCGTGTCGACGCACAGGGCGTAGCGGCCGGTGAGCTCCTGGATCTCGGCCCGATCCCTCAGGTCGCCGCTCACGATCGCTGGTACGCCGCGTCGGAGCGGTCCCGCCGGCCCTGGGTGAACTGCGCGTCGGCGGCGTCGACGGGGAGCCGCTCGTGCGAGTCGCGGAAGTCCAGGACCGTCGTGCGCCGGGCGATCTTCCAGGCGCCGTCGCGCCGCTCGAAGCGGTCGACGTAGCGGCCGTACATCTCCGAGACGATCTCGCCGTCGCCCTCGGGGCCCTTCCTCAGCGACCGGGCGACGAAGTACGCCTCGGTGTGCGCCACGTCCCCGTCGAGCTCGACGATGACCGTCCCCAGGCTGTGCTGGTGGGACTCCCAGGTCTTGAGGATGCTCTCGGCGTGCTCGATCAGGCCCAGCGCGCTCCCCTGGTAGACGCCGTGGTCGTCGTGCGCGTCGGGGTGGAACAGGCTGCGGGCCAGCTCCCAGTCCCAGCGGTCGAAGGCCCGGCAGTAGAGCCTCAGCACCTCGCGGATCTCTTCCTTGTCGACCAGCGCGCGCAGCGCGCCATCGGTTGTCTCGGACACGGGCCCCCTCCGTTCGTCCTGCGGTGGTGGCCGACCATCTCACGACCTGCTCCCGTCGTCAAGGCAGGTACCTTAAACTTGGAGGATCATGACTGAGAGCCATGGCGCCGGTGCTGCCGAGGACAACCGGACAGCGATCCTGCTCGCCGCGGAGGAGATGTTCGCCCGGTCCGGCATCGCCGCGGTCTCGGTGCGCGAGATCCAGCAGGCCGCCGGCCAGCGCAACAAGTCGGCGATCCAGTACCACTTCGGATCCAAGGACGGCCTGCTCGACGAGATCCACCGCCACCGCATGGCCCGGATCAACCGTGCCCGGGAGGCGCTCCTCGACCAGCTCGAACGGGAGGACCGGGCCGAGGACCTGCGGGCCCTGGTCGACGCCTGCACCTGGCCGCTGGTCCAGGAGATCACCGACCACCGGGGCGGGTGGTTCGTGCAACTGGTCGCCCAGCGCCTGGCCGGCCCGTACGCCTTCCGGATCGACTCGAGCCACGCGACCATCGACCGGATCACCGAGGGGATCCGACGCTGCACCGGCCACGTGCCGACGCCGCTGGCCGCCCAGCGGATCCACGCCGCCATGCTGATGATGTTCCAGACCCTGGCCGACCGCGAGCGCGAGGTCCGCGAGGTCGGCCACGCCCTGCCGGTCGAGGTGGTGGCGGCCAACCTCGTCGACGTGATGGTGGCCCTGCTCGACGCCCCGGTCGGGGCGGTCACCCGGCGAGCGCTCGGAGAGGCCGAGTAGCCGCCGCGGTCCGAAGCCCAGCGCGGTTCCTGCCGCGGCGGGGCGCGCAGAGGGCCGCCGGTACCCGCCCTCGGCGCGGACCCACGAGGGGGCCACGCCGAGGGGCCGTGCCGGCGGCCCGTCGGCCAGGACCCGTCAGGGTCCCACCACGTCCCGGGGCGCCGACCGAGCGGTCGGCCCCGAGACGTGGATCAGGTCTCCGCTCGTCGGGTCAGACGACCCGGACGTTGACGGCCTCGTCGCCCTTGCGACCAGGAGCCACGTCGAACTCGACGCGGTCGCCGTCGTTGAGCGACTTGTAGCCCTCGCCGGCGATGTTGGAGAAGTGCACGAACACGTCGGGACCGCTCTCGGGCGTGATGAAGCCGAAGCCCTTGTCGGCGTTGAAGAACTTGACCGTACCGGTCGTCATTTTTCGATCTCGTTTCGTTGATCAGGATGTGCTGGTCCCCGGGATCGGGTCCAGGTGGCCGAGGCCGGTGACGGCACGCGACGTGGCGGACCGAACGCCGGCACACGCTCCTGTTCGGAGCGGACCATCTGGGGTTCGAGTGCGAGCTCTCCTCTGGTTGTGCACTCAGAAGAGGCGGCGCTGCTCGTCGCTCCCAAGAACCGCTGGCGAGGCTACCCGACAACGGGCCCGAGCGGGCGGATCAGCGGTCGCTGGGCCAGTTCGGCTGCATGAGGTGCCACTGCTCGGGCGCGCGCGCGATGAGGACCTCCAGCTCGGCGGCGAGCAGCCGGGTGATCCGGGCCACGTCGTCGCGCAGCCGGCCGGCGCGCTCGACCGGGATCGGAGGCCGGACCACGGCGTGATGCCCCGGTCCGTCGTGGTACACCGCCACGGGTAGCAGCGGCGCCCCCGTGCGCAGTGCCAGCGTCGCCGGACCGGCCGGCAGGGTGGTCCCCTCGCCGAAGAGCTCGACGGGGACCCCGTCGCCGCCGATGTCGCGATCGCAGAGCAGCGCGAGGGCGCGGTTCGCCCGCAGCGCCCGGGTGCAGGCCGCGCCGGCCTCGGGTCCCAGGCCGACCACCTCGAAGCCGAGCCGCCGGCGCAGGTCGGCGAACCACTCGAACAGCTCGGGGGGTTGGAGCCGCTCGACGACCACGGTCATCGGGACCCCCGCCACGGTGGTCAGCCAGAACCCGGCCCACTCCCAACCACCCAGGTGGGGCAGCGCCATGATGGCGCCCCGCCCCGCGGCGCGGGCCTCCTCCAGGTGCTCGTAGCCCTCGGTGGTGAAGTGGGCGGCCAGCTCGGCCGGCGGCGTCCCCGGGAGGCGGAAGGACTCGACCCAGTACCGCCCGTAGGACGCGAACGTGGCCCGCACGGCCGATCGCAGCTCACGCTCGGACAGTCCGGGGCGGACCCGGCGCAGGTTGCGGGCCACCAGCCGGCGCCGGCCGGTGGGCACGAAGCCCGCGGCCGTCCCGAGCAGCTCCCCGGTCCTGCGGGCCAGCGGCGCGGGGACCGCCCGGGCCAGGGCCGCGCCGGTCTTGAAGGCGGGCGTCGCCCAGTCGACCACGACGGGCGACGTCAGCGGCGCAGTCGGGACTGCCGGGTGAGCGCCCGCCGAGCGGGCCGCGCCGCGCGACGGGCCTGCCAACGGGTGACCGACGGGGCCGGCCGGACCGCACCCGCCTGACGCCAGACCATGGCGAAGCGCTGGCCGGCGGTCACCAGCGTGAGGACCAGCATCACCCACAGGACCGGCACCAGCAGCGTGTCGAAGAGCAGGCCGAAGCCCAGGAGCAGGATCCGCTCGGCCCGCTCCATGAGGCCGCCGCGGGCCTGGAAGCCGAGGGACTCGGCCTTGGCCCGCTCGTAGGAGATCAGCATCGACGCACCGAGCACGGCCAGGGGCAGGACCGCGATGCGACCGCCCTCGGCACCGGCCAGGTACCAGGCCACGCCGCCCAGCAGCAGGGCGTCGGTCACCCGGTCGGCGACGCTGTCGAAGAACGCGCCCCGCAACGAGGCCGTGCCCGACGCCTTGGCCACCGCCCCGTCGAGCAGGTCGGGGACGGCGCACAGCGCCAGCAGGAGCAACCCGCCGCGCAGGGCACCGTTGGCCAGGGCCACCGAGGCCGCCACGGCGAGGACCACGCCCGCTGCGGTCAGGTGGTCGGCGGTGATGCCGGTGCGGGACAGGCTCGTGCCGACCGGCTTCAAGCCCTTCTCGAAGCTGCTCCGCCAGTGTCCGTCGAACATGTGTGCTCCAGTGCGGGGGGTGGCGCCCCGAGGGCACCGCCGGGAAGGCTAACCGGAGCCCCGGCCGACCAGGTCGATCAGCACCGCGGACCAGCGGGGCAGCAGCAGGTGGTGCCCGGCTCCAGGGACGGCGCGGACCTCGGCCCGGGCCAGCCGGTCGGCCAGCCAGGTGCCCACCGCCGGAGGCGACACCGGATCGTGCTCGCCG
>JBFWTJ010000022.1:0-20104 GCA_050247895.1 Acidimicrobiia bacterium | reverse complement strand
GGGGGACTTCACCTGGGCCCTCGGGCTCCTGCTGGCCGGGATCGACGCGGCCCAGCGCGACCGTCGGGTCCTGGCCGGCGCTTGCTTCGGCCTGGCCGTGGGGTGCCGCGCCTCGACCGTCCTGCTCGTGGTGGCCTGGCTGGCGGCGGAGTCGCTCGGGCGGTCCGACCTGCGCCCGCCGGCCCGGGACCGGCTCGTGACCGCGGCCGTGGCGCTGGGCCTCGCCGTGGCCTGCTTCCTACCGGCCTGGGCCGAGGGCGGCCGGGGCCTGTTCGAGCCGGCGCTGCCCGCCGCGGGTGCCGGCGCGCAGCTGGGCCGCTGGGCGGCCAAGAACCTGGCCGTCGCCGGGCTGGCCGGCGCCCTCGTCGTCGTCGCCGGCCTCCCCGCGCTGGTCGCGGCCCGGCACCGGTGGACCACCTCGGCGACCGTGCGCTTCGCGGTGCTCGGCCTGGTCGCCACCGAGGTCCTCTTCCTGCGCTTCCCCCTCAAGCCCGTCCACCTGCTGCCGGCGGTGGCCTGCCTGGCCCTGGTGGTCGGCGCCAGCCCCCGCGTCGGGCGGCCGTGGTTGTGGCTGCTGGTGGCCAGCCAGGTCGTGCACCTCTTCGTCGGGGTCCGCCTGGCCGCGCCCGACGAGGTCGACGCCGCGGCCGGCGGCCGCCTGCGCCCCGGCATCGGCGCCGGCGTGGCGGTCAACGACCTGCGGTGCCGGCTCGACGACCTCGACCGGGGCCCCTGGCCCGACCCCGGCGACCGCGGCCAGGACGCCCGGGCCCGGGCCCGGGGCGAGGCCGCCTTCGCCTGCCAGCAGCGCTCGTGGCGGGCCGACCCCTGACCCGGGGCCGGCCCCGCGGCGCCGTAGCCTCTCGGGCCATGTCGCATCCGTGGAGGAGTGCCCTGGTCACCGGCGCGTCGTCGGGGATCGGGGAGGAGATCGCCCGCCGCCTCGCCGGGTCCGGCGTGGAGCTGGTCCTGGTCGCCCGGTCGGGGGACCGGCTCGAGGCGCTGGCCGCCGAGCTGCGCACGGCCGGGTCGCCCGGCGTCGAGGTCCTCGTGGCCGACCTGGGCACCGGCGAGGGGCTGGCCGCGGTCGAGGCCCGGTTGGCCGACGACGGCCGGCCCGTCGACCTGCTCGTCAACAACGCCGGCGTCGGCGCGGCCGGCCGGTTCCTGGCCAACACCGCGGACCGCCTGGCCGCCATGATCGAGCTGAACGTGGTGGCGCCGGTCCGGCTGACCCGCGCCGCGGCGTCGGGCATGGTGGCCCGGGGCCGGGGCTGGATCATGAACGTGTCGTCGCTGGCCTCCTTGCAGGCGACACCGGGCCTGGCCACCTACGCCGCGTCCAAGGCCTTCGTCACCAACTTCAGCGAAGGGGTCCACGAGGAGCTCCGGGGCACCGGGGTCTCGGTGACCGCGGTGCTGCCCGGGTTCACCCGGACCCGCTTCCAGGCCTCGGCCGGCTACGAGGACGAGCAGCACGGCCTGCCCGCCTTCGCCTGGCAGGAACCGGGGCCGGTGGCGGCCGAGGCCCTCGCCGCCACCGCGGCCGGGCGGGCCCGGGTGGTGTGCGGCCCGGTCAACAAGGTCGCCGCGGTGGCCTCGGCCGTGCTGCCGCGCGTCGTGGTCCGCCGGACCGTGGACCGGGCCACGCGGGGCCGCAGCTAGGCGCCGGGCTACTCGAAGTCGATCGAGGAGAACGTCGTCAGCTTGGTCAGCCGGTGGCGGGCGTCGACCTGGCGCACCGTGCCCGACTTGGACCGCATGACCAGCGACCGGGTGGTGGCCCCCTGGCCGTCGTAGTGGACGCCCTGGAGCAGGTCGCCGTCGGTGATCCCGGTGGCGGCGAAGAAGCAGTTGTCCCCGGCGACCAGCACGTCGGTGGTCAGGACCTGGTCGAGGTCGTAGCCGGCGTCGAGGGCCGTGCGGCGCTCGGCCTCGTCGCGGGGCCACAGCCGGCCCTGGATCTCGCCGCCCATGCACTTGAGCGCCGCGGCCGAGATGACGCCCTCGGGCGTGCCACCGATGCCGAGGAGGATGTCGGCCCCCGCGGTGGGCCAGGCCGTGGACAGGGCACCGGCCACGTCACCGTCGGGGATCAGGCGGATCCGGGCCCCCGTGGAGCGCACCTCGGCGATGAGCTCGGCGTGGCGGGGCCGGTCCAGGATCACCGCGGTGATGTCGCGGACGCTCTTGCCCAGCGCCTTGGCCACCGCCTCGACGTTGTCGGCCGCGGGCCGGGTGATGTCGATCGACCCGACCGCCTCGGGGCCGACGGCGACCTTCTCCATGTAGACGCACGGGCCCGGGTTGAACATCGTGCCCCGCTCCGAAACGGCGATGACCGACAGGGCGTTGCCCCGGCCGAGGGCCGTGAGCGTGGTGCCGTCGATGGGGTCCACCGCGATGTCGGTGGGCATGGGCGAGCCGTCGCCGATGCGCTCGCCGTTGAACAGCATGGGCGCCTCGTCCTTCTCGCCCTCGCCGATCACCACGATGCCGTCCATGGGCACCGACTCGAGGACCACCCGCATGGCGTCCACCGCGGCGCCGTCGGCCCCGTTCTTGTCGCCCCGGCCCATCCAACGGCTGGCGGCGAGGGCCGCGGCCTCGGTGACCCGGACGAGCTCGAGGGCGAGGTTGCGATCCGGTCGTTGCTTGTCGGACATGGGGGAACAGTAGTGCCCGCCCGCGAGCCGCCTCCCGGCCGCGGCGTGGCAGGATGCCGGGGATGGGTGTCTTCCAGCAGCGCGACGAGGGCGAGGACGACGACCTCGGGATCGAGGTGGCCGGCGCCGAGCCCCTCCTGGAGGGCGACGACGAGGACCTCGTCATCGACCTGGCCGACTGGGACGACACCGCCCGGGCCGCCCTCCAGGGGCGCCTGGAGGAGGTCGGCCTGCGCCACAGCTGGGACGACGACGGCGGCCTGGTCGTCGGCTCGGCCGACGAGGCCTGGGTCGACCGGCTCATCGAGCAGGTCGAGGACCAGGTCACCCTGGAGCTCGACCCCGGGGCCACCCAGGTCGCCTACGACCTGTCCGAGTGGGACGACGACGAGCGGGGCCGGTTGCTCGACGCCGTCGTGGCCGAGTCGATCGCCCACGGCTGGGACGGCACCGAGCTCTACGTCCAGGAGGACGACGAGGACCGGGTGGACCAGCTGGTCGACTCGATCCTCGACCCGGCCGCGGTCCTGTCCGACGACGACGGCCACGCCCTGCTGTCCAAGCTCTTCGTGGCCGGCGACCGGCTCCGCCACGACCCGTCGGACCGCGAGGGCACGGCGTCGCTGGCCGAGGCCGCCGAGGCGGCCGAGGGGTCCGCGCCGCCCTACGGCGTCGACCGGGCGGTGTGGAAGGGCATCGCGGAGCAGGCCACCGGCCTGGCCCGCCTGCTCGCCGCCGACGACCCCGACGGCGACGCCGTGATCGCGGCCGCCGACGCCCTGCGGGGCGAGCTCCGCCAGTACGTCTGATCCGGGGGCGACCGGTACCGTGTGCCGGTGATCCTGGCCGAGCTGCAGATCTTCCACTCCCGGGAGATCGCGCCGACCCGCCGGATCGCCCTGGGCCGGCTCGACCTGCCCGTGGTCCCCGCGCCGGGCTTCGGCGGCATCCTGCTCGGCGGCGTGGTGGCCTCCACCATCGGCGAGCTCGATCCCGACCTGTTCGACGACCTCGACCGCCTCACGGTCCAGCTCGAGGCCGGGATGCGGATCCCCCAGCCCCGCCTGCGCCACCGGCTCCAGGTCGACCACGTCGGCCTGCTGCGCAGCGCGCACCGGTTGGTCGGTGACGGCGAGGAGCTGTCCTTCGACCTGTCCGACCGCCCGGCGCCGGCCCAGAGCATCCTGGCCGCCCTCTACGCCGCCGGCGGCCTGGCCCCCGGGCCCCGCACCCAGGTGATGGGCCTGATCCGCAAGGCCATGCGCTGGGCCGGCCCCCTCGACGGCACGCTGGTCACCCACCTCACCGGCCTGGCCCGGGGCCGGGACTGGAGCGCTGCCGCGCTGGTCGACCCCATCGGCTGGGCCCTCGAGGTCCTCGGCCTGGCCGTGAACGACCGGCCGGCCCCGCCGGTGCCCGACCGCACGGTGGTCCAGCGGCGCTTCCGCGACCTGGTCCGCAGCGCCCACCCCGACCACGGCGGTGCCACCACCGAAGCGGCCCGGCGCATCGCGGACCTGACCGAGGCCCGCCGGATCCTCCTCGCCTCGTGACCGCCCGGCGCGCCGCGGCCGCGGTGGCGGTGCTGTTCCCCGGCGCGGGCACCGGGGCCGACCACCCGGGCCTGGTCGCCATCGAGCACGCCCTGGCGCCCCTTGCGGTGGCCCGGGTCGACTTCGCCTACCGGCGGGCCGGCCGCAAGGCCCCGCCCCGGGCGCCGACCCTGGTGGCCGAGGTCCGCGAGGCGGCGTCGGCGGCGGCCGAGGCGCAGGGCGTGGGCCCCGAGCGGGTGCTGCTCGGCGGGCGATCGATGGGCGGGCGCATGTGCTCGATGGCGGTGGCCGAGGGCCTGCCCGCGGCCGGGCTCGTGCTCGTCGCCTACCCGCTGCACCCGCCGGGCCGGCCCGACAAGGCCCGCACGGCCCACCTCGGCGAGCTGGCCGTGCCGTGCCTGTTCGTCTCGGGGACCCGCGACGCGTTCGGGACCCCCGACGAGCTCGAGTCGGCCACCACCGCGGTGCCAGGTCCGGTCACCCACGTGTGGGTCGAGGGCGCCGGCCACGACCTGGCCCGTCGCGACGAGGAGGTCGCCGCCGCGGTGGCCACGTGGGTGGCCACGCTCAGGGCAGCTCCGCCCCGGCGGCGGGCCCGGCCCGGTCCTCGGGGTTGAGCTCCTCCAGCTCCACGTGGGCGGTCTCGGGGTAGGCGAAGCGGACCAGCACGGCCATCAGGAGCGGCCCCGCAGCCAGGACGGTCAGGCCGGGGGCCAGCCGGCCCCACCGGTCGCTGAACCAGCCGGCCAGCAGCAGGCCGGTGCTCGACCCGGCCACGCCGGCCACCGCGATGATCCCGTTGGCCCGGCCCCGCAGGGAGGTGGGGAACAGCTCGGGGCCGTAGACGCCCAGCGCCGGCACGGTCATGGCGCCCAGCACCGCGCCGGCCACCGACAGGGCCCACATCGGCCAACCGTGGACGTAGAGCATGCCCGCGGTGAGCACGGTCCCCGCCACCACGCCGACCGCCCCGATGGTGCGCCGGCCCCTCAGGTCGGCCAGGCGGCCGCCCACGATGACCCCGATCCCGCCCGGCGTGTTGGTGGCGATGGCGAAGACCGTGATCTGCAGGGCCGAGAAGCCCCGCTCCTCGCGCAGGAAGTCGTTCATGAACTGCGAGGCCGGCGCGGTGAACAGGCCCAGCAGCAGGCCCGACGCGGCGAGCAGCCAGAAGCGCCGGGCGTGCCCGCCCATGGTCGCGGTCCCGTGGGGGGCGGTGAACCGCCGGCTCTCGGGCAGGTGGCGGGCGATCCAGCGCAGGGGGAGGAGCGCGGCGAGGGGGAAGAGGTAGAGCAGCCGCCAGGCCCGCTCGCCGAGGTCGGCCAGCGGCAGCACCCACAGGCACGTGCCCACGCCCAGCGCGCCGGCCATGGCCAGCAGGCTCGCGGCGTAGGCCCGGGAGCTGGCCCGCATCTCCTCGATGCCGACCACGGCCACCAGGACCGCGGCGGCGGTCGTGAAGCCCCGCGAGATCGTCTGGCCCACGCCCAGCACCACCAGGTTCGTCGACACCGCGCCGAGGGTGGCGAACGCGCAGGCCGCGGCGACCGAGCCGAGCAGCGCACGGCGCCGGCCCCGGCGGTCGGCCAGCGCGGTGAGGGCGACCGCACCCAGGACCCCGACGCGCACCGCCGCGAGCGTGGCCCCCTGGGCCCGGTCCGAGGCGCCGAACTCGTCGACGGCGAAGGTGATGGTCTGGGTGATCAGGGTGCCCAGGTAGCCAGTGATCACGGCCAGCACGCACAGCAGGCCCAGCGTGCCCGCCGACGTGGCGTCGATGCGCTCGGCGGGCGCCCACCACGGCGAGCGCCCGGCGGGCCAGCGGCGGCGCAGCCCGCGCCGGTAGAGGGGGGCGAAGACGAACGGCCACACGCCCACCGCGAGGCGGAAGCGGACCTCCTCGACGACCGAGCCGTCGGGGCCCACCTCCAGCGTCCGCTCGTAGTCCCGGAACGGGCCGTCGAGCGCGGCGAAGCGCCCCGGCCCGGTCGGCTCCTCGAGCACCAGGCAGTCGTCGCGGGGCTCGGACAGCCGTGCCGCGTCCGCCGCCTCGGCGGCCAGGGTCCGGCGCAGTCGGGTCACGGGCGGTCAGCCGGGCGGCGGGCCGTCGTCGCCGCTGCGCTCGCCGCCCCGCCGCTCGGCCTGGAGGCGGGCGGCCCGCTTGTTGGCCAGGGCCAGGAGCCCGGCGAACAGGGCGATGGGCAGGAGCACGAAGAGGATCTCGTCCCACCCGCCCTGGTGGGCGAGGACGAGGGCGACCGGGGCTCCGAGCACGGCACCAGGGTCCCAGACCGGGGGACCGCCGACCCAATGGGGGCCGGCCGGCTCAACGGGCGCCCAGCACGAGCCAGGTGGCGGCCATGAAGGAGGCCACGGCCAGGCCCGTCGCGGCCGCGCTCACCCGCGCCGCCCGCCGTCGGCCCGTGGCCCGCAGCGCGGCGTCGTGCACGACCACCACGCACCCGAGGTGGCCGGCGACCAGCGCGGCGATCTCGGCCCAGCGGACCCAGGTGGCCTCGACGATCCCGTAGTCCAGGGAGCCGCCGGCGACGGTCCCGAAGAGGTCCCAGCCCCGCCCGACCGGGTCGGAGGCCAGGAAGAGGAGGTTCTGGCCCTCGAAGAGGACCAGGGTCAGGTCGTGGGCCACGAACCACCCCGCGGCCAGCGGCACCACGCCGCGGGCCAGCAGCGGGACCGACGGCCCGAGCCCGGCCCCGGGGACCCGGTCGGCGACCTTGGACGCCACCAGGACGGCCGCCGCGACCAGCGCGGTGACCCAGGCCAGGCCGACCGTGTTGGGCAGCGTCCGGGCCCAGCCGAGGTGGGCGCCCAGCACGTCGAGCCACCAGCGGGTCCCCGACACGGCGTCGAAGACCGTGCTGCCCAGCCAGGTCACCGCCACGATCCCCGCCGTGGCCGGCACCCGGGCCCTGCGCCGGCGCAGCCCCAGCGCCGCCATCGACGAGGACAGGACGGCGAAGCCCTCGCCCTCGCGCAGCCAGTCCCGCCCCCAGCGCAGGCCGCCGGCCACCGCGGCCGCGGTGTAGGCGACGAGCAGCACGGCGACGGCCCGGGCGCTGCCGGGGCGGTGGTAGGCGAGCCAGAACCAGGCGAAGGCGAACAGGGACGCGGTGGCGGTCCAGCGGGGGCCGGCCGGCCCGTCGGTGGCACCCCGGTCCCGGCGGCCCGTCAGGCGCTCGAAGCCGGCGACCAGCGTGTCGAAGGGCGACAGCGCGGCGAAGACGTCGCCGAGGACCAGGCACGCCAGCGGGAGGCCGGCCCACCACCCCACGGTCACCGCGAGCGGGGCGACGTTGCTCGCGCTGGAGTCGGGTCCCACCACCGCGGCAGCCAGGGTGCCCCCGAGCAGGGCCAGCCCCAGCGCCCGCCCGGCCGGGCCGGCCCGGACCGGTGCCGGGGGTCGGGGCGCCGGGTCGGCCAGGGGACCGGAGAGCCGCGGCGTGGGCCACGACGCGCGCAGCACGGCGGCGACCAGCACCACCGCGGCCGCCCCGGCGTAGCCCACGAACCAGCCCGGGACGGGCAGCGCCCCGCCGCCGACGGCGTGCGCGATCACGCGGCCGGGTCGGGCGGCGGGCACATGGGCGGGCATCGTACGGGCCCCGGTCCCGGGAACACCTCCGGGTCGCCGGGCGTTGGCTCCAGGTGACTTGGTCGCCGCCCGTCCGGGCTGGGACCATGGCAGGACCGGCCGTGCCGAGGCCGGGGGAGCGAGGGAACCGGTGCCCGAAGCAGTGCTCGACGAGGACCAGGTGCGCAGGACCATCGAGGTCATCCGCCCGGCCATCCAGGCCGACGGGGGCGACATCTTCCTGCGTGGCGTGGACGTGGCCACCGGCGTGGTCTCCGTCGAGCTCGTCGGGGCCTGCGTGTCCTGCCCGGCGTCGACGGTCACGCTCAAGGCCGGCATCGAGCGCATCCTCAAGGACCGCGTCGAAGGGGTCACCGAGGTGCTCAACGTCGGCGACGAGGCCTTCGAGGGCACCCCGCTGTCGCTCTAGCCCCCTAGCATCGGCGGCCATGCCCGATCCGCTGGTCCACCTCGATCGCCGCGCCGACGGGGTGGCGGTCGTCCGCCTCGACAACCCCAAGGTCAACTCCCTGTCGAGCGCGGTGCTGACCCGGCTCGCCGCGGTGGCCGACGAGCTGGCCGAGGACCCGCCCGGCGCGGTGGTGGTCACCGGCGGGGACCGCATCTTCGCCGCCGGGGCCGAGATCTCCGAGTTCGGCGGCTCCGCGGAGGCGGCCCGGATCGGCGCCCTGTTCCTGCGGGCCCTCGATGCCGTGGCCGACATCCCCCGGGCCACCGTCGCCGCCATCTCCGGCTACGCGCTCGGCGGTGGGTGCGAGCTGGCCCTGGCCTGCGACTTCCGGGTCGCGTCGGAGCGGGCCCGCCTCGGCCAGCCCGAGATCTTGCTCGGCATCATCCCCGGGGGCGGGGGGACCCAGCGGCTGCCCCGGCTGATCGGCCCGGCCCGGGCCAAGGACCTGATCTTCACCGGCCGCCAGGTCGACGCGGCCGAGGCGCTGGCCATGGGCCTGGTCGACGAGGTGGTGCCCCACGCAGAGCTCGAGGCCCGGGCCCTGGCCAAGGCGGCCGAGCTGGCCGCGGGGGCTGTCGTTGCCCAGGGGCTGGCCAAGCGGGCCATCGACCGCGGGCTGGACATCACCCTGGGCGGGGGACTCGACCTCGAGCAGCAGCTCTTCGCCGAGGTCTTCGACACCGACGACGCCCGCATCGGCGTGGCGTCGTTCCTCGACCAGGGCCCGGGCAAGGCCCGCTTCACCGGAAGGTAGGCACCGTGAGCTCGTTCCCTCCCCAACCGCCGGTCGGGCCGGCCTGGAGCGGCGGCGCGGCCGGGCCCTACGGCTACGTGCCCGGCGCGGTCCCCGCCGTCCAGCGGCTGCGCGGCCTGGCGACCGCCACCTCGATCCTGCTCGGCGTGTGCGCCGTGCTCGCCCTGGCCGCGGCCTTCTCGGCCTTCGACCGGGGCGGCAAGATCGACGCGCTGCTCGGGTCGAACCCGCCCTCGTTCTCCGACATGGACAGCGCGGACGACCGGGTCGCCCTGTTCACGGGCCTCTACGGCCTGGGCCTGCTGGTCACCGCCGTCGTGTTCATCGTCTGGCAGCACCGGTTCGCCAAGAACGCCGAGGCCATCGGCGGGCGCCTGGGCCTGGGCCCGGGCTGGGCCATCGGCGGCTGGTTCGTGCCGGTGGCCAGCCTCGTCCTGCCGCCCATGCAGCTCCACCAGGCCCACCGGGCCTCCGCCCGGGGCACGCCGGCCGGCGCGCGGGTCGGCAGCGGCGTGATCGTGGTGTGGGCCATCGCCTGGTCCCTGGCCAGCATCGTGTTCGTCGTCGGCCTGTCCATGAGGCCCTCCGACGAGGAGGGCGACCTGCGGATCGAGTCGGTGGCCGACGTGGAGGCCGCGGCCGACAGCGATCGCGTGGCCGGGGTCGGCCTGCTGGGCCTGGTCGTCGCGGCCGGGCTGGCCATCGCCATGGTCCGCCGGCTGACCGACCACCAGGAGGCCTCGGCCGCCGCGCTCGGCGCGGGGGGTTCGGCGCCCGGTGCGTGGGGCGGACCTCCGGGTCCCCAGCCCGCCTGGGGCGCAGCGCCGCAGCCCGCCTGGGGCACGCCGCCGCAACCGCCGGCCGGCCCGTGGGGCGCGCCCCCGTCCGCACCGCCCTCACCGTCGGCGCCGCCTCCGCCCGCCGTGCCGCCGCCCTCCGCGCCGCCGCCCGCGGACCCCGGCGGGAGCTGGCTGCCCCCGCCGAGCTAGCGGTTCAGGCCCAGGCGATCCGGCCCAGCTCGACCGGCGTGGCCAGGTCGGGGTGGGCCGGGGCGACCCGCACGGTGACGCCGTGGCGCCCGGCGTGGTCGCAGGGGAAGGACCCGCGGTAGCGGGCGTGGCCGTCCTCGGCCGGGCCGACGTGGTCCATGGCCACCGTCACCGGGTCGACGAGCTCGTCGCTGGGCCCGACCGGGCCGTGCACGAGCTGGACCTCGACGTCGTCGGGGCCCAGCTCGCCCAGCGAGACCACCGCCTCGACCGGCCGGACCGTGCCGAGGGGCGCCACGCCGTCGTCCACCGCGACGTGGTCGACGTGCACGCCGTGCCAGGCGTCGAGCACCCGGGCCTTCCAGGCGGCGAGCGCCCGGGCCCCGCCGAACCCCTCGGCGCCCAGGGCGTCGGCCCGGGCCGCGGTGGGCTCGTAGAGGTCCCGGGTGTAGTCCTGGACCATGCGGGCGGCCGAGACCTTGGGCCCCAGCGAGGAGAAGTTCCGCTTCACCCTGTCGACCCAGCGGCGGGGCACCGGGCCCTGCCACCGCTCGTAGAAGAGCGGGACGACCTGGTGCTCGAGCAGGTCGAACAGCGACGAGGCCTCCAGCTCGTCACGGCGGTCGAGGTCCTCGACCGCCTCGGCCGAGCTGATGGCCCAGCCGTTCTCCCCGTCGAACCACTCGGCCCACCAGCCGTCGAGGATCGACAGGTTGAGGCCGCCGTTGAGGGCCGACTTCATGCCCGAGGTCCCGCATGCCTCCATCGGGCGCCGGGGGTTGTTCAGCCACACGTCGCACCCGTGGTAGAAGGCGCGGGCCACCGCGATGTCGTAGTCCTCCAGGAACACGAACCGGTGGCGCACCCCGGCGTCGGCCGCGAACGACGCGATCTGGCGGATGAGCTCCTTGCCCAGGTCGTCGGCCGGGTGGGACTTGCCGGCGAACACGAACTGCACCGGGCGGTCCCCCGACAGCAGGAGCGACCGCAGGCGATCGGGCTGGGAGAGCAGCAGCGACGCCCGCTTGTAGGTGGCGAAGCGACGGGCGAAGCCCACCGTGAGCACCTTGGGGTCCAGCACGCCCTCGATCCAGGCCAGGTCCGACGACGAGCGGCCCTGGCGCTCGAGCTGGTGGTGCAGGCGCTCGCGCACGAAGGCCACCAGGCGCTCGCGGCCCTGCTCGCGGGCCCGCCAGACCTCGTCGTCACGGGCCTCGGCGATCCGGGCCCAGCGCTCGTCGCCGGCCTCGGCCCACTCGGGCAGGACGTAGCGGGTGAGCAGGTCGGAGATCTCCGGCGAGGTCCACGTGCTGGCGTGCACGCCGTTGGTCACCGAGGTGATGGGGATCTCGTCGGTCGGCACGTCGGGCCACAGGTCGGCGAACATCTCCCGGCTGACCTCGCCGTGCAGCGCGGCCACGGCGTTGGAGCGACCGGCCAGCCGCAGGCCCATGACGGCCATGTTGAAGCGCTCCTCGGGCTCGTCGCCGGGCCGGTGGCCCAGCGCCATCAGCTCGTCGAGGGTCACGCCGGTCTCGGCCGACCAGCCCCCGAAGTAGCGCTCGATCATCTCTCTGGGGAACCGGTCGATCCCCGCCGGCACCGGGGTGTGCGTGGTGAAGATGCACCCGGCCCGGACGGCCTCGATGGCCTCGGGGTAGCTCAGCCCGGCGGTGGTCACCAGCCGACGGATCCGCTCGAGGCCGAGGAAGCCGGCGTGGCCCTCGTTGGTGTGGAAGACCTGGGCGTCGATCCCCAGCGCCTCCAGGGCCCGGACCCCGCCCACCCCCAGGAGGATCTCCTGGCGCAGCCGGTGCTCGGTGTCGCCGCCGTAGAGGCGGTCGGTGACGCGGCGGACCTCGGGCGGGTTCTCGTCGATGTCGGCGTCGAGCAGGTAGAGCGGGACCCGGCCGACGTCGGCCCGCCAGACCCGGGCCACCAGCGGCGAGCCGGCCAGGTCGACCTGCACCCTCACGCCCTCGCAGGGGGTCAGGGCGAGGGCGTGGGGGTCGAGGTCGGGGTAGCGCTCCTGCTGCCAGCCGTCGGCCGACAGGGCCTGGCGGAAGTACCCGTGCCGGTAGAACAGCCCGATCCCGACCAGGGGGATGCCCAGGTCGCTGGCCGCCTTGAGGTGGTCGCCGGCCAGGACGCCCAGGCCGCCCGAGTACTGGGGGAGGGCCTCGGCGATGCCGAACTCGGGGGAGAAGTAGGCCACCGAGCGCAGCGGGCCGGCCTCGGTCGCGCCCCGCACCTGGAACCAGCGGTCGCCGGTCAGGTAGCGGTCGAGCTCGGCCCGCACCTCGTCGAGGAAGCGGGTGAAGCCCGGGTCGCGGCCCAGGGCCTCGAGGCGCTCCCGCTCGACCAGGCCGAGGAGGCGGACGGGATCGTGGACGGTGGCGTCCCACACGTCGGGGTCGACCCAGCGGAACAGGTCCCGGGTCTGGGCGTCCCACGACCAGCGGAGGTTCATGGCCAGCTCCTCCAGGGCGGCGAGCTCGGGGGGAAGCGACGGCCGGACGGTGAAGCTGCGGAGTGCCCTCACGGGCCGTGACGCTACAGATCCGGGGGGCGGTACGTCCCCACGAATGAAACCTGAGTAGTGGAATAGCAACTCTGCTGGCATCGTTGATGTCAATCTCAGCGCTCCCCGAGGAGACCGACATGCCAGAGACCTCGACGCTCACCCTCCCGGTCCTGCCCCTGCCCGACGGCGTGGTGCTGCCCGGCATGGTGCTCACCATCGCCCTGGAGACCGAGGAGGCCCGGGCCACCGTGGCCGCCACCGGTGACGACGACCGCCTCCTGCTCGTCCCCCGCTTCGGCGGCCGCCACGCGTCGGTGGGCACGATCGCCCGCATCGAGTCGACCGGCACCCTCCCCTCGGGCACCCCGGCGCTCGTCGTGCGGGCCACCTCCCGCGCCCGCCTGCGGGCCGGGGTGGCGGGGACCGGCAGCGTGCTGTGGCTCGAGGCCGAGCCCGTCGAGCCCGAGGTCACCGACGAGGCCCGCGAGCTGGCCATCGAGCTGCGCGCCGCGGTGCGGGCCCTGTTCGAGCAGGTCGGCGGGCGTCGCCTGGCCGAGGTCCTGCGGGGCCTGGACGACCCCGGTGCCCTGGCCGACGCGGCGGGCTGGTGGCCCGACCTGTCCGTCGAGCGCAAGGTCGAGCTGCTCGAGACCGTCGAGGTCACCGAGCGCGTGCGCAAGGTCCTGGCCTGGGTCAAGGAGGCCCTGGCCGAGGTCGAGCTGGCCGAGAAGATCCGCACCGAGGTGTCCGAGGGCATGGAGAAGGGCCAGCGGGAGTTCCTCCTGCGCCAGCAGCTCGCGGCCATCCGCAAGGAGCTGGGCGAGGGCGCCGACGACGAGGACGGGCCCGACGCCTACCGGGCCCGGCTGGCCGAGCGCACGCTGCCCGACGACGTCGCCGCCGCGGTCGAGCGCGAGCTGGGCCGCCTCGAGCGCACCAGCGACCAGTCGCCCGAGCAGGGCTGGATCCGCACCTGGCTCGACACCGTGCTGGAGGTCCCCTGGGGCGAGCGGTCCCACGACGACCTCGACCTGGACCGGGCCCGGGCGGTCCTCGACGCCGACCACACCGGCCTGGAGGAGGTCAAGGAGCGCATCGTCGAGGAGCTGGCCGTGCGCAAGCTGCGCCGCGACCGCGGGCTGGACGGCCCCGAGGCCGATGCCGGCGCCGACGACGCCGGTCCCGAGCGCGCCCCTCGGGGCCGGGCCAAGCACGCCACGATCCTGACCCTGGTCGGGCCCCCGGGCGTGGGCAAGACCAGCCTGGGCGAGTCGATCGCCCGGGCCCTGGGACGGCGCTTCGTGCGGGTGGCGCTGGGCGGCGTCCGGGACGAGGCCGAGGTCCGTGGCCACCGCCGCACCTACGTCGGCGCCCGGCCCGGGCGCATCGTGCGGGCCCTGACCGAGGCCGGGACCATGAACCCCGTGTTCCTCCTCGACGAGATCGACAAGGTCGGCGCCGACTGGCGGGGCGACCCGTCCGCCGCGCTGCTCGAGGTCCTCGACCCGGCCCAGAACCACTCCTTCCGGGACCACTACCTCGAGGTCGACCTCGACCTGTCCGAGGTCGTCTTCCTGGCCACGGCCAACCAGCTCGAGACCATCCCCGGCCCCCTGCTGGACCGGATGGAGGTCGTCACGCTGGACGGCTACACCGAGGACGAGAAGGTCGCCATCGCCCGCGACCACCTCCTGCCCCGGCAGCGGGCCCGCCTCGGGCTGGCCGACGACGAGGTCGCGGTCACCGACGGCGCCCTGCGCCGCATCGTGGCCGACCACACCCGGGAGGCCGGCGTGCGCTCGCTCGAGCGGGCCCTGGCCAAGGTCCTGCGCAAGACGGCGACCGAGGTCGCCGGCGGCCCCGCGGGTCCGGTGGTCGTCGACGCCGACGACGTCCCCACCTACCTGGGCCGGGCCCGGTTCGCCGCCACCGAGGTCCGCGACCGGACCTCGGTCCCCGGCGTGGCCACCGGCCTGGCCGTGACCGGCGCCGGCGGCGACGTGCTGTTCGTCGAGGCCACCACCCTGCCCGCCGCCGGCGAGCAGGGCGAGGAGCCCCGCCTCACCGTGACCGGCCAGCTCGGCGACGTCATGAAGGAGTCGGCCAGCATCGCCCTGTCCTACGTGCGCTCGCACCGGGACGCGCTCGGCATCCCCGCCGGGGCCGACCGACGGTCGATCCACGTGCACTTCCCGGCCGGGGCGGTGCCCAAGGACGGGCCGTCGGCCGGCATCACCATGACCACCGCCCTGGTGAGCCTGCTGACCGGTCGCCCGGTCCGCTCCACGGTGGCCATGACCGGCGAGGTCACCCTCCAGGGCCGGGTGCTGCCCATCGGCGGCGTCAAGCAGAAGGTGCTGGCCGCCCACCGGGCCGGGCTGCGGGAGGTCATCCTCCCGGCCCGCAACGAGCCCGACCTCGACGACGTGCCGGCTCCGGTCCGGGCCGACCTCACCATCCGCCTGGCCGACGACGTCGCCGACGTCGTCGAGTGGGCCCTCGAGCCCGCCGGGTCCGGGGAGGCCGCCGCGGCCTGAGGACCCTGCCTAGGGTGGCGTGCGTGCTCCCGCCGATCGTGATCGACGACGTCCGGCCACGCACGCCGTCGGGCTTCCCGGCCAAGGCGGTCCAGGGGGAGGCCCTCGTCGTCAGCTGCGACCTGGTCGCCGACGGGCACGACCGGCTCGGCGGCCGGGTCAGCTGGCGGCCCGAGGGCGGCGAGTGGTCCCACGCCCCCCTGCACGAGCGGGGCAACGACCGCTGGGCGGCCACGATCGCCTGCGGGGCGATCGGCCTCCACGAGGTCCGGGTCGAGGCCTGGACCGACCGGTACGCCACGTGGCGCCACGAGGTCGAGGCCAAGGTCGCGGCCGGGGTCGAGGTCACCCTCGAGGTGGAGGAGGGCGCCCGGATCCTCGACCACCTGGCCGCCGCCGTGGAGGGCCCGGCCCGGGCCCGGGTGGCGGAGGCCGCGGCCGGCCTGCGCCGCACCTCCTGCTCGCTCGACGTGCGGCTCAACGCCGGGCTCGACGACGAGGTGGCCCGCCTGCTCGTCGGGGTGCCCGACGCCACCCGGCGCAGCCTCTCGCCGGACCACCCGCTCTGGGTCGACCGGCCCCGTGCCGCGGTGGGGGCCTGGTACGAGCTGTTCCCCCGCTCCGAGGGCGGCTTCGCCGGAGCGGCCCGCCGCCTGGAGGCCGTGGCCGCCATGGGCTTCGACGTGGCCTACCTGCCACCGATCCACCCCATCGGGCGCACCCACCGCAAGGGCCGGGGCAACTCGCTGGTGGCCGGGCCCGACGACCCGGGCAGCCCCTGGGCCATCGGGGGTCTTACCGCGTCGGGCCGCCTCGGGGGCCACACCGACCTGGCCCCCGAGCTGGGCACCGAGGCCGACCTCGCGGCCTTCGTGGCCCGCGCCGGCGAGCTCGGTCTGGAGGTCGCCCTCGACTACGCCCTCCAGTGCTCGCCCGACCACCCCTGGGTCCACGAGCACCCCGAGTGGTTCGAGGTCCGGCCCGACGGGTCGATCCGCTACGCCGAGAACCCGCCCAAGAAGTACCAGGACATCCACCCGATCCGGTTCTGGCCCGACGACGAGCGCGACCGCGTCGCCCTGTGGACCGCGTGCCGGGACGTCCTGGTCCACTGGATCGAGCGGGGCATCAGGATCTTCCGGGTCGACAACCCCCACACCAAGCCCCTGGCCTTCTGGGCCTGGCTCATCGACGAGGTGCGCCGGGACCACCCCGAGGTGGTGTTCCTGGCCGAGGCGTTCACTCGGCCCAAGATGATGTCGAAGCTGGCCGAGGTCGGCTTCAGCCAGAGCTACACGTACTTCACCTGGCGGACCGGGCCCGGCGAGCTGCGCCGGTACGTCGAGGAGCTCACCGCCACCGAGCTGGCCGACTGGTACCGGCCCTCGTTCTGGCCGAACACGCCCGACATCCTCTCCGGGCCGCTGCGCGACGGCCCCCGCAGCGCCTTCCTCCTGCGGTTCCTGCTCGCCGCCACGCTGGTCCCCACCTACGGGATCTACTCCGGCTACGAGCTGTGCGAGAACCAGCCGGCCAGCCCCGACAACGAGGAGTACCTCGACTCCGAGAAGTACGAGGTCAAGCGGCGGGACTGGTCCGACCCTTCGTCGATCGCCCCGTTCGTCACGCGGGTCAACGCCGTGCGCCGGGCCCATCCCGGCCTCTGGGGCCTGCGCGACGTGCGCTTCCACCACAGCGACGACGAGCAGGTCCTGGCCTACACCCGGGGCCACGCGGCGCGCGACCTGCTGCTGTGCGTGGTCAACCTCGACCCCCACCGGGCCCGGGAGACCACCGTCCGGCTCGACCTGGGCGCGATCGGGTTGGCCGGCGCCGGCCGCTACACGGCGGTCGACGAGCTCACCGGCCAGGAGTACCCCTGGTCCGGGCCCGACAACTACGTCCGGCTCGACCCGGCCGCCGACCAGGTCGGCCACCTCCTCGCCCTGCGGAGATGACCGGCCCCCCGACCCGCCGCGTCCCGGCCCTGGACGGGCTGCGGGGCCTGGCCCTGGTCGGGATGCTGCTGTGGCACGCGGAGGTCGGCTGGCTCCAGGGCGGCTTCGTGCGCATGACGGCGTTCTTCTCGCTGTCCGGCTACCTCGCGGCGCGGTCCCTCCAGCGGCTGGCCGGTTCACCGCGGCCGCTGCGCACGTTCTGGGCCCGCCGGGCCGTCCGGCTCCTGCCCGTCGCCCACCTGGGCGTGGGCGTCGCCGTGGTGGCCACCGCGTGGGACGGCACGCCCGGCATGCGGGCCCGGCTGGCCGGCGACACCGCCGCGGTCCTGGCCGACGTGTCCAACGTGCGGTTCTGGCGCTCCGGGCAGGGCTACGGCCGGCTGACCGACGGGCCGAGCCTCCTGCAGCACATGTGGACGCTGTCCATCGAGGAGCAGTGCCTGGTCGTGCTGCCCGTCCTGCTCGCCGGCGTGGCCTGGTGGGCGCGGCGCCGACCCGGGCGGGAGGGACGCCGGGCCGTCGCCGTCGTGGCGCTGCTGGCCGTGGCCGGTGCCGGCCTGCCCGCCGTGGTGCGCCACGCGCCCGACGCGGCCTGGTACTCGAGCCTCGTGCGGGGCGGGGAGTTCCTGGCCGGGGTCGCCCTGGCCCTGGCCCTGCCCGCCGGCGCCCGGCCCGCCGGGCGGGCGGGCCGGGCGCTGGGCGCGGCCGGCGCGGCCGGCCTGGCCGCCCTGGTCGGGACCATGGTCCTGGTCCCGCGCGACGCGGCCTGGCTGTACCGGGGCGGGATGGCCCTGTTCCTGGTGCCGGTCCTGGCCTGCCTGGCCGCGGCGGCGACCTCGACCGGCCCGGCGGCCCGGTTGCTGGCCCTGCGGCCGCTCGCCGCCCTGGGCCGGTGGACGTTCTCGATCTACGTGTTGCACTGGCCGCTGTTCTGGGTCCTCGACCCGGCCCGCACCGGGCTCGACGGGGCCGCCCTGGCCACGCTCCGCCTGGCCGCCGCGGTGGCGGCCGGGTGGGCGCTGCACGTGACCGTGGAGCGGCCGCTCATCGAGCGGGCCCGGCCCACCGGTCGGCACCGGGCACCCGCCGGGGCCCGGCGCGCGGTGCCGGTCGCGCTGGCCGGCAGCGTGGTGGCCCTGCTCGGCGCCGGCCTGGCCGTCGGCGCCGGCGCGCACCCGCCGGCCACGGTGGGCGAGCTGGTCGCGGCGTCGAGCGGGCCGGTGCCCGGCGACCGGGGCCGGGTCAGCGTGGCCACCTTCGGCGGGTCGACCGCGCTGGTCTACGAGGCCCAGGGCTGGGCCTGGTCGGCCGCGTCGGCCGACGTCGAGCTGCGGGGCGGGGCCGGCGAGCTGGGCTGCACGCTGGTCAACGAGGGCTGGCGGCCCACCTTCTACGACGAGGCCACCCGCCAGGTCGTCTGGGACCGCCCCGACGACGTCTGCTTCGACTGGCCCGACCGGTGGGCCCGGGCCGCGGCGGCGTCGCGCCCCGACGTCGCCCTGGTCCTGGTCGGCACCTGGGAGGTCGTCGACGTCGACCTCGACGGCGTGGGGCGCACCCACGTCGGCGACCCCGCCTACGACGCCCTGCTGCGCGACCGGCTCGAGCTGGCCGTGGGGCGCCTGCAGGAGGCCGGCGCGGGGCGGGTGGTGCTGGCCACCACGCCCGTGGTCGGCCGGGGCGCGCAGGGCGACGCCTGGGCCCGGCGGGACCTGGGCGACGACCACCCGGCGCGCGTCGCGGCCTTCAACGCCGTCGTGCGCGCCGTGGCCGCCGCCCACCCCGAGGTCGGCCTGGTCGACTACGGCGGTTGGGTCGACGCCCTCGACGACGCCGAGCGCGACGCCCTGCTCCCCGACGGCGTCCACCCCACCGCGGAGTCGACCGCGCAGGTGTGGGAGCGGTTCCTCGGCCCGGCCGTGCTGGACGCGGCCCGGCCCGGCGCGGGGTCGACCGACGATGTGTCAGCCTTGACCCCGTGGCCACCGCCATCGACCCGAACGACCACGACTGGTTCCAGCGAGCGGTGTTCTACGAGGTGCTCGTCCGGGGCTTCTACGACTCGAACGACGACGGCACCGGCGACCTCGCCGGCCTGACGGCCAAGCTCGACTACATCGAGTGGCTCGGCGTCGACTGCCTCTGGCTGCTGCCCTTCTACCAGTCGCCCCTGCGCGACGGCGGCTACGACATCGCCGACTTCTTCACCGTGCTGCCCGAGTACGGCGACCTGGCCGACGCCGTCCTGCTGGTCGAGGAGGCCCACCGGCGGGGGATCCGGGTCATCGCCGACATGGTGATGAACCACACCAGCGACGCCCACCCCTGGTTCCAGGAGAGCCGGCAGGACCGCACCAACCCCAAGGCCGACTGGTACGTCTGGAACGACGACGACCAGCGCTGGCCCGAGGCCCGGGTCATCTTCGTCGACACCGAGCCCTCGAACTGGACCTACGACGCCCAACGGGGCCAGTACTACTGGCACCGGTTCTTCCACCACCAGCCCGACCTCAACTACGACAACCCCGAGGTGGCCCAGGCCATGCTCGACGTGGTCCGGTTCTGGCTCGACATCGGCCTCGACGGCTTCCGCCTCGACGCCGTGCCCTACCTGTTCGAGCGCGACGGCACCAACGGTGAGAACCTGCCCGAGACCCACGAGTACCTCCGGCGGCTGCGCAAGACCGTCGACGCCGAGTACCCGGGCCGGGTCCTGCTGGCCGAGGCCAACCAGTGGCCCCAGGACGTCGTCGACTACTTCGGCGACGGCGACGAGTGCCACATGTGCTTCCACTTCCCGCTCATGCCCCGCATGTTCATGGCCGTGCGCCGGGAGCAGCGCCACCCGATCACCGAGATCCTGGCCCAGACCCCCGAGATCCCGCCCGGCTGCCAGTGGGGCGTGTTCCTGCGCAACCACGACGAGCTGACCCTCGAGATGGTCACCGACGAGGAGCGGGACTACATGTACGCCGAGTACGCCCGCGACCCCCGCATGCGGCGGAACATCGGCATCTCCCGCCGGCTCTTCCCCCTCCTCGAGAACGACCGCCGGGTCG
>JBFWTJ010000021.1:6649-20505 GCA_050247895.1 Acidimicrobiia bacterium | reverse complement strand
GCAGCTCCTCGGCGGCCCGGAACCCGGCCAGCGACGCGCCGACGACGACGATGCGGTCCAGGGCCACGATGGGGCGTCAGCCCTCGACCGTGATGGCCTGCTTGGGACAGCGCCGGGCCGCCTCCTTCACCGCGGCGCGGCGCTCCTCGGGCGGCTCCTCCACCAGCACGTAGAGGAAGTCGTCGTCGCGCACCTCGAACACGTCGGGCGCCGCGGCCATGCACAGCGCGTTGCTCTCGCACAGGTCGAAGTCGACGACGACTCGCATGGCAGGCTCCCCTCGTGGTCCGGTCCCGTCGCCCGGCCCGCGGAAGCTATCCCAGCGGGGCCGGCGCGGGGAGCCCGGCCCCGCTGCCGAACAGGCGTTCGCTAGGGTGGGCGCCGATGCCGCTGCGGTCCGAGACGTTGCGCCTCGACGAGGCCCGCCGGATCGCGCTCGCCGCGCAGGGCCTGGCCGACCGGCGCCCGACCGGGGCGCCCGACCGGCGCCACTTCCGCCGGGTCCTGGACCGGGTCGGGGTCGTCCAGGTCGACTCGGTCAACGTGGTCACCCGGGCCCACGAGCTGGCCTTCCTGGCCCGGCTGGGGCCCTACGACCGGGCCGCGCTGGGCCGGTGGCTGTGGCCCCGGCGGGGCCCGGCCGAGGTCTTCGAGTACTGGGGCCACGAGGCCTCGCTCATGCCGGCGGCGACCCAGCCGCTGCTGCGCTGGCGGATGGCCCGGGGCGACGCCTGGGGCGGGATGGTCCGCATCGCCCGCGACCGGCCCGAGCTGGTGGCCGAGGTGCTCGCCGCGGTCCGGGCCCGGGGGCCGGTCGCGCTGGGCGAGCTCGACCACCTGGCCGAGCACCACGTGCGGGCCCGGGACTCGATGTGGGGCTGGAGCGACGCCAAGAAGGCGGTCGAGTGGCTGTTCTGGACCGGCGAGGTCGCCGCGGTCCGCAACCCGGTCACCTTCGAGCGCTCCTACCTGGCTCCCGAGCAGCTCCTGCCCGCGCCGGTGTCCGCCGCGCCCACCCCGACCGAGGAGGAGGCCCAGCGGGAGCTGCTGGTGCGGGCCGCCCGCAGCCACGGTGTGGGCACGGCTCGGGACCTGGCCGACTACCACCGGCTCGGCGCGCCGGTGGCCCGACCGCTGCTCGACGCGCTGGTGGCCGAGGGTCGCCTGCGCCGCGTGCAGGTCGAGGGCTGGCGGCAGCCGGCCTACCTGCACCCCGAGGCCGCCCTCCCCCGCCGGGTCGCGGCCGAGGCGCTCCTGTCGCCGTTCGACTCGCTGGTCTGGGCCCGGGAGCGCACCGAACGCCTCTTCGGCTTCCGCTACCGGGTGGAGATCTACGTCCCGGCGGCCAAGCGGGTCCACGGCTACTACGTGCTGCCGTTCCTGTCCGGCGAGGCGCTGGTGGCCCGGGTCGACCTCAAGGCCGACCGCCGGGCCGGGGTGCTGCGGGTCCGCTCGGCCCACGGCGAGCCGGGCGCGGACCGGGACGAGGTGGTGGCCGGGCTGGCCCGGCGGCTGGGCGAGCTGGCCGGCTTCCTCGGCCTGGACGACCTCGCCGTGGAGCGCTCGGGCGACCTGGCCCCCTCGCTGGCCCGCGCCCTCTGACCGGGCCTGGGCCCCGGCTCAGCCCGGCAGGGCGGTGAGGACCTCGGCGCCGTCGTCGGTGACCAGGATCGTGTGCTCGAACTGGGCCGTGCGGCGCAGGTCGGAGGTCACCGCCGTCCACTGGTCGTCCCACAGGCGGTGCTGCCACGAGCCGGCGGTGATCATCGGCTCGATGGTGAAGGTGGTGCCCGGTTCCATGGGCATGGTCAGCGACGGCACGTAGTAGTGGGGGACGTGCAGGCCGGAGTGGAACTGGCGGCCGATCCCGTGGCCGACGAACGCCCGGACCACCCCGAACCCGTTGTCCTCGGCGTGGACCTGGATGGCCCGGCCGATGGCGTTGAAGGGGACGCCGGGTCCGACGGCCTCGATGCCCCGCTCCAGGCACTCGCGGGTGACCCGGACCAGCCGGCGGCTCTCGGGGTCGACCGAGCCCACGAGGAAGGTGGCGTTGGTGTCGCCGTGGACGCCCCCGACGTAGGTGGTGACGTCGAGGTTGACGATGTCGCCGTCGAGCAGGGCCCGGCTGTCGGGGATCCCGTGGCAGATGACCTCGTTGACCGAGGTGCACAGCGACTTGGGGTAGCCCCGGTAGCCGAGCGGGCTCGGGTAGGCGTCCCGGGCCAGGCAGGCCTCGTGGCAGATCCGGTCCAGCTCGTCGGTGGTGATCCCGGGGCGGACGGCGGCCCCGGTCTCGGCCAGCACCTCGGCCGCCACGCGCCCGGCCCGCCGCATGGCCTCGATCACCTCGGGGGGCTGCACGTCGGGCTCGTCGAGCTCGGGGGGCACGCCGCCCTCGACGTCGGCGTAGGGCGGGCGCTCGATGCCCTCGGGCACGGTGCGCGGCGCGCTGAGCCGACCGGGGCGGACGTGGTCGAAGCTGTCCTTGTGGCAGCGCTTGAACTTCTTGCCGCTGCCGCAGAAGCAGGGGTCGTTGGCCTTGAGGGTGCCCACCTCGGTCATGACGGTCACGGACCCAGGCTACCGAGGGGTCCCACCGCGCCGGCCGGTCCCCCGCCGGCGCGGTGCCTACCCTGCGGGGCGTGCCGGCCCTCGAACCCCTCCCCCCGGTCGACCTGCGCCACGTCGAGCTGGTCACGGCTCGCCTGGCGCTGGCCCGCCCGGTGGCCACCAGCCGGGGCGTGCGCAGCGGGCGCGACGTGCTGCTGGTGCACGTCGTGGCCGACCAGGCCGAGGGTTGGGCCGAGTGCGTGGCCGAGCCCGAGCCGACCTACGGGCCCGAGTTCGCCGCCGGCGCGGCCCTGGTGCTGGCCGACCACCTGATCCCCCGCATCCCGTCGGCACGGGCCGACGCGACCTCCTCGCTGGGACCGGCCCTGGACGGGGTCAGGGGCCACCGGATGGCACGGGCCGCGCTGGAGCTGGCCGTGCTCGACGCCCAGCTGCGCGCCGCCGGGCGGAGCCTGGCCGGCTGGATCGGTGCGACGGCGGCCACGGTCCCGGCCGGGGCGACGGTCGGGATGGCCGACGACCTCGACGCGCTGGTGGCCGAGGTGGCCGAGGTCGTACGCCTCGGCGCGGCCCGGGTGCGGTGCAAGGTCGCCCCCGGGCGCACGGCCGCGCTCGCCGCGATCCGGGCGGCCCACCCGGCGCTGGTCCTCCAGGCCGACGCCAACGGCGGCTTCGACCCGGCCGACGAGGCCCACCGGGCCGAGCTGCGGGCGCTCGACGAGCTCGGCCTGGCCTGCCTGGAGCAGCCCTTCGGCCCCGACGACCTGGTCGCCCACGGCGCCCTGGCCCGCGAGCTGGCCACGCCCCTGTGCCTGGACGAGTCGATCACCTCGCCCGGGACGCTGGCGTCGGCCCTGGCCCTGGGTGCGTGCCGGGTGCTGTGCCTCAAGCCGGGGCGGGTCGGGGGCTGGGTCGCGGCCCGGCGCCTGCACGACCGGGCGGTGGAGGCCGGGCTGGGGGTGTGGGTCGGCGGCATGTTCGAGACCGGGCTGGGCCGGGCGGCCAACCTGGCCGTGGCCGCCCTGCCCGGCATCACCGCGCCGGGTGACTTCGACCCACGGGGTTGGTTCGCCCCCGACCTCGTCGGCCGACCCGCCGACGCCGACGACCCCGTCGGCAGCCCGGACCCGGTGGGACTCGTGGTGCCCACGGGGCCGGGGACCGGCGTGGTGCCCGACCCCGCCGTGCTGGCCGACGCCACGATCGGACGTGTGGCAGCGTGGCCGGCATGACCCGGACCGGACCTCGCCCCGGCGGGCCCCGCACGCCCGGGAGCCCCGGCGAGCCCCGCACCTCCGACGCGCCCGGCGCGCCCGGCACGCCCGGGAGCTCCGGCGATCCGGGTGCGGCCGGGGAGGGCGACGGCCCCGGCACGTCGCAGGAGGTGACCCTCGACGACGTCCGGGCCGCGGCGGCCCGGATCGCCGGGTCGGTGGAGCGGACCCCCAGCGCCCACTCCCAGGTGCTGTCCGAGCTGCTCGGCACCGACGTGGTCGTGAAGTTCGAGAACCTCCAGTTCACGGCGTCGTTCAAGGAGCGGGGGGCGCTGAACCGGCTCCTCACCCTGACCGACGACGAGCGGGCCTGCGGCGTCGTGGCCATGTCGGCCGGCAACCACGCCCAGGCGGTGGCCCGCCACGCGGCCCGCCTCGGCGTGGACGCCACCATCGTCATGCCGGCCACGACCCCGTTCGTGAAGGTCCAGCGGACCCGGGCCCTGGGCGCCCGGGTGGTCCTGCACGGCGACGACCTGTCGGCGGCGACCGCCGAGGCCGAGCGGATCGTGGCCGAGGAGGGCCGGACCTTCGTCCACCCCTTCGACGACCCGGCGGTCGTCGCCGGGCAGGGCACCGTCGCCCTCGAGCTGCTGGCCGACCACCCCGACCTCGACGCCCTCGTCCTGCCCGTGGGCGGCGGGGGCCTGCTGGCCGGGGCCGCCGTGGCCGGGCGCGCCCTGCGCGACGACCTGCTGCTGGTCGGTGTCCAGGCCGAGCGGTGGTCGGCGGTGGCCGACGCCCTGTCGGGGACGGGACCGGGCGCGGGGGGCCCGACGCTGGCCGACGGCATCGCCGTGGCCCACCCGGGCCGGCTGACGACCCGCCTCATCGCCGCGCTGGCCGACGAGGTGGTGACGGTGCGGGAGGAGTCGATCGAGGACGCGGTGAACCTGCTGCTCGAGATCGAGAAGGTCGTGGTCGAGGGCGCCGGCGCGGCCGGCATCGCCGCGCTGCGGGAGCACCCGGAGCGGTTCCGGGGCCGGCGCGTCGGCGTCGTCCTGTCGGGTGGGAACGTCGACCCCCGGCTGCTGGCCTCGATCGTCATGCGGGGCCTGGTCCGTGGGGGCCGGCTGGCCCGGCTCCAGGTCCAGGTCCCCGACGTGCCGGGCACGCTCGGGAAGGTCACCACCGTGGTCGGCGAGGCCGGCGGGAACATCGTGGAGGTCGTCCACCAGCGCATGTTCCTCGACGTGCCGGCCCGCTCGGCCGAGCTGGAGGTCGTGCTGGAGACCTACGGCAACGACCACCTCGACCGCGTCGTCGCCGCGCTCGAGGGCGCCGGGTTCGCGGTGCGCCGGGGCGACGTGACCTTCGGGCCCCGCTGAGCCCGGGCCGGATCAGCGCTCGACGAGGACGTCGCGCAGGGCGCTGAGGGTCTCGTCGCCCAGGCCGAGGTGGCGGGCGTAGCCCTCGACCGAGCCGTAGCGCTCGGCCACGCCGGCCAGGAACCCGAGCATGGCCTCGGGCGGGCAGGCCAGGTACTCGGGCGGCTGCTCGGTCATCGAGTCGCTGCTGCGGGGGAACTCGACCCGGAGCCAGGCGATCATGGCGTCCATGGCCGGGGCGGTCAGGTGGTAGTCCTCGGCGATGACCTCGTCGGCCACGCCGGCCAGGCCGAGCAGCACGGCGGCCATCACGCCCGTGCGGTCCTTGCCCGCGGCGCAGTGGAACAGGACCGGCACGCCGTCGGAGACCAGCTCCAGGGCTCGGGCGATGGACGCCGCGCCGGTGTCGAGCATGTGCAGGTAGCGCTCGGTGAGGAACGCCTCGACGCCGTCGGTGGCGGCGAAGGCGTCGTCGGACCACTGCCGGGGGATGAGGGGCAGGTGGTGCCAGTCCACGCCCAGCTCGGCGACGGGGAAGCGGTGGCGCTTGTCGACCTCGGCCGCGGTGCGCAGGTCGAGGACCGTGCGCAGGCCCAGCTTCCGGGCCACCTCGACGTCCTCGTCGGCCAGGCGGTGCACGCCGTCGCCCCGGAAGGCCTGGCCGGGCCGGATCCGGGCGCCGTCGGCGGTGGGCAGGCCGCCCAGGTCACGCACGTTGAAGACCCGGGTGAAGGCGACGCGGCGGTCGAGCTGGGGGGCGGGGGGCGAGGTCATCGGCGGGCAGGGTACCGGGACCGGTCGCCGTACCGATTGCGCGGGGGTGTCCGGAAGGCGAACTCCGCTCAGCGGCCGAGCCCGTCGGAGGACTCGAGGTTCTGGATCCTGACCTGGCCCCGGGCGACGAGCCGGTCCCGGTCGTCGCGGACCTCGGCCAGCCAGAGCTGCTGGGAGCGGCCCTGGTGGATGGGGGTGGCCACGGTGGTGGTCGCGCCCTCGCGCACGCCCCGGATGAAGTCGGTGTGGTTGGACACGCCCACGATGTGGCCCCGGTCGCCCCACCAGGCCGCGGCCCCGATGCTGGTCACGGTCTCGATGGCCGCGCACCACACGCCGCCGTGGACCAGGCCGAAGGGCTGGTGGTGGGCCGGGGTCACCTCCAGGGTGGCCACGACGCGGTCGGGACCGACCTCGGTGACGACCAGCCCGAGGGCCTGGTTGAAGCCGAAGGTGGTGGCCGGTCCGGGGATGTCCATCGACTCGACCCTAACGGGCACCTCTGTCCGATTTACGCTGGCGCCTCGTGACGTCACCCACCAGGCGGGGGCCGGGTCGACCACCCGATCTCGAGAAGCGACAGGCCATCCTCGAGGCGACCCGCGAGCTGCTGGCCGAGGTCGGCTACGGCTCGATGACCATCGACGCCGTGGCCCAGCGGGCCGGGTCGAACCGGGTGCTCGTCTACCGGGTGTGGGAGAGCAAGCTCGCCCTGGCCACCGACGCCCTGTTCAGCGGGACCGGTCCGCTGGTGGTGCCCGACACCGGCACGCTGGTCGGCGACCTGCGCGACTTCATCGGCCCCCAGATCCGCCAGATGGTCCACCCCGCCTACGTGCGGGGCATCCCCGGGCTGACCGTGGAGCTGCTGCGGGACCGCGAGGCGTTCCAGGCCACGTTCCGCCGGTACATCAAGCCGGCCGAGGACGGCTACGCCGTCATCCTGGAACGGGCCCGGGACCGGGGCGAGGTGACCGACCCGGTCGACCCCCGGCTGGTGACCTACGTGGTCAGCGGGCTGACCACGAGCCTGTCCCAGGGCCTGCGCCTGTCGGCCCGGGCCATCACCGACCGGGTCGTGGCCGCCCTCGTCGGCGGGATCGTCCCGACCTGAGCCGGCGGTCCCTCAGCCCACCGGGCCGGCGGCGGCGCCGGCCCGCAGCTCCCGCTTGAGGATCTTGCCCAGCGCGTTGCGGGGGAAGTCCTCGACGAAGGTCACGCCCTGGAGGTGCTTGAACGGGGCGCTGCGCTCGGCGACCAGCGCCCTCACCTCGTCCTCGGTCACCGTGGAACCCGGCGCGACGCGCACGAAGGCCACCGGCACCTCGCCGTAGCGCTCGTGGGGTGCCGCCACCACGGCGCACTCCACGATGCGGTCGTCGTCGTAGAGCAGGCCCTCGAGCTCCTTGGGGTACACGTTCATCCCGCCCCGGATGATCATGTCCTTCTTGCGGTCGACCAGGTACAGGTACCCGTCGTCGTCCAGGTAGCCCAGGTCGCCCCAGTGGAGCTTGCCGCCCCGCAGCGCCTCGGCGGTGGCCTCGGGCATCTGCCAGTACTCGCTGATCGGCTCGTAGAGCCCGGCGTAGGGACCGTCCTCGAAGGCCGAGGTGCAGATCTCGCCCAGCTCGCCGACGGGCAGCTCCTTGCCGTCCTCGTCCTCGACGGTGATGCGCACGTGGGGCAGGGCGACGCCGACCGAGTCGAACTTCCGGGGCCGGTCGAGCGGGTCGGTCGAGACCATGGCCGGTCCCTCGGTCCCGCCGTAGGCGTGGACGAAGCGGAAGTCGTAGCGCTCCTCGAACGCCTTGCGGACCTCGGGCGGCATGGGCGAGCCGCCGCAGGACGCGATGCGCACCGAGGACAGGTCGACCGCGGCGGCCTCGTCCGGCGGCAGGTTCAGCAGGTCCGAGAACATCATCGGGATGCTGGCGCCGATCACGGTGGTGCGGTCCCCGCGGACGGCCCGGGCGAAGGCCACGGGGTCGTAGCGGCGCTGGATCCGGCAGGTGGCGCCCAGGTGCAGCGAGCACAGCGGGCCGAGCAGCAGGATCGACAGCAGGTAGATGGGCAGGACGGAGAGGAACACGTCGTCGGGGGTCTGGCGGAGGTGCTGGACCACCATGCGGACCTCGATGTCCACGGCCCGGTGGGTGTGGGTCGCGCCCTTGGGCACGCCGGTCGTCCCCGACGTGTAGAAGATCGTGGCCGGCTGGTCGTCGGCCAGGTCGATCGCCCGCCGGGGCGCACCCCGGTGCCCGCCGAGGTCGACCACGTGGAGCACCGAGGGGGCCTCGGCCACGATCCCGTCGACCAGCGCCCGCAGGGGCCCGGGCTCGGCGACCACGACCCGGGGGGCCGAGTTCTGGAGCTGGTAGAGCACCTCGGGCGGGGCGAGCTGGGCGTTCACGGCGACGCTGACGGCGCCGACCTTCCAGATGGCGCACATCGTGGCCACGAACTCGACGTTGCTGCCGGCCAGCACCGCGACCCGGTCGCCGGGCTCGACGCCGAGGTCGACCAGACCGCCGGCCAGCTCGGACGCCAGCGCGTCGAACTCGGCGAAGGTCGTGGCCGGGCCGTCGTCGACCAGGAACGCGACCTTGTCCGGCGTGCGCTCGGCGGTGGACTCGAATCGTTGCGCGAGGTTCACGTGCAGACCCCCCTGACACCTCTGCTCACCCGTTCCGCCACGTCCCCCGGGGGAACGCGACGACGCCTTGCTAACGTTAGACGTCAAGTTCTAGGTTGTCACCTCGCAAGGGGGGTGACCGTGGAGCTGGACCACTTCTTCAACCTGATCGTCGCGGGCCTGACCGCAGGGTCGATCTACGCCCTGCTGGCCATGGGCTACAACGTCATCTTCGCCACGACCGGCGTCCTGAACTTCGCCCACGGCGAGCTGTTCATGGTCGGGTCGATGGTGGGCGTGTCGCTCTTCACCGCCAGTGGGTGGCCGGTCCTGGCCGCCCTGGTCGTGGCCGTGGGCATCGCCGCCATCGTGGGAGGCGCGGAGGAACCCGTCGCCGTGCGACCAGCGACCAAGCGGGGCCACGACGCCTTCGGCTGGGTCCTGTCGACCTTCGGCTTCGCCATCGTGCTGCGGTCCGGGGCGGCGCTGCTCTTCGGCCCCGAGCTGCGGGCCTTCCCCGACATCGTCCCGGGCAACCGGTGGAACCTCAACGGGGTCTTCATCTCGCCGACCCAGGTCAGCCTGCTGGTGCTGGCCATCGTGTGCGCCATCGGCCTGCACACCTTCTACACCCGCAGCCTGCTCGGCCGGGCCCTCGGCGCCGTCGCCCAGGACCAGGAGGCCGCCGCCTTCCGGGGCATCCCGGTGGCCCGCCTGTCCATCGTCTCGTTCGCCATCGGCTCGGCCCTGGCCGCCCTGACCGGCTTCGTCGCCGGCCCGCTGACGGCGGCCTTCCCCACCATCGGGCTGACCTTCGCCCTCAAGGGGTTCATCGCCGCCGCGGTGGGCGGCATCCCCGAGATCAAGGGCGCCATCCTCGGCGGCCTGGGCCTGGGCATCATCGAGGCCTTCGGCGCCGACTACATCGGCCCGGGCTACCGCGACGCCATCGTGTTCGGCGTGCTGCTGCTGATGCTGGCCATCAAGCCAGCCGGCATCTTCGGGCGCGAGTCGGTGAGGACGGTCTGATGGAACGGCTGACCTCGGTCAAGGCCCCCCGGCGGGGCATGGTCCTGCACCTGGTCATGCTGGCGCTGCTGTTGGCCGGCCCCTCGATCGTGGCCAAGGTCGTCAGCTTCACCACCAGCGTGGTGACCTGGCCGCTCACCCAGGAGATCCGGATCGCCGACAACCGGTTCGAGACCTTCAACACCGAGCTCCTGATCATCTACATCGTCGGTGCCCTGGGCCTGAACCTGCTGTTCCAGACCGGGCTGCTGTCGATCGGCCACAGCGCCCTGTTCGCCCTGGGCGCCTACACGGTGGCCATCACCACCGTCGACCACGGCTGGTCCTTCTGGCTGGCCTTCCCGGTGGCCGGCCTGCTCACCGGCCTGGTGGGCTTCGTCCTGTCCATCCCCTCGCTGCGCCTCGGCGTGTTCACCCTGGCGATGGTGACGATCGGCTACGCGTTCGTGGCCGAGGACCTGGCCATCGAGTGGAAGTCCCTGACCGGCGGCGGCGACGGCCTGCGGGGCATCGTCGAGCCCTCGCCGTTCAACGCCAACCCGCCCCGGGTCGACACCGGGATCGAGTTCTACTGGCTCCTGGTCATCGCCGTGGTCGTCGGCTACTTCGTGGCCCACAACCTGCTGCGCTCGCCCGTCGGCCGCAGCTCGAAGGCCATCCAGGAGAACCCGGTTGCGGCCCAGTCGCTGGGGATCAACCCCTACGTGGTCAAGGTGCGGGCCTTCACCGTGTCGTCGGTCTACGCCGGGCTGGCCGGGGCGCTCTACGCCCCCCTGCTGGGCTTCGTGGCGCCCGACTCGTTCACGGTGAACCTCTCCATCACCCTGCTGCTGATGGTCCTCTTCGGCGGCAGCGGAACCCTGGCCGGGCCGGTCATCGGCGCCATCCTGCTGTTCCGGATCCCGTTGGAGGTCGAGCGGCTCACCGACCAGTCGGGCGAGTGGAGCCTGCTCGTCTACGGCATCGTCCTGCTCATCTCGGTCCACCTGGTCCCCCAGGGCCTGGTCTCGGCCTGGTGGTGGGTCAGGGACCGCCTCCTGGGCCGGGCCAAGGGCGACGAGGTCCGACCCCGCGACCGGGCCGACGTCACCGCGGTGCTGCGGGACATCGAGAGCGACGGCACGCCCATGCTCGCCGCGGTGGGCATCGGCAAGTCCTACGGCGGCGTGCGCCCGCTCGACGAGGTCGACCTCGCCGTGCGGCCCGGCACCGTCCACGCCCTCATCGGCCCCAACGGCTCGGGCAAGACGACCTTCCTCAACACCGTCTCGGGCTACATCGCCCCCGACCAGGGGACCCTCGGCCTGCTCGGCACCGACGCCAAGGGCACCACGCCGGTCAACCGGGCCCGCATCGGCCTGGCCCGCACCTTCCAGACCCCGTACGTGTTCGAGGGCATGTCGTGCCTCGAGAACGTCCTGGTGGCGCTCGACCGGCACCGGGCCAAGTCGCTGTGGGCCTACGTGGTGCGCTGGCCCGGCGCCCGCCGCGAGGAGCGGGCCCAGTACGACCGGGCCGTGGAGATCCTCGGCGCGGTGGGCCTCGGCGGCCGGATCGCCGACCGGGCCGGCGACCTGCCCCCCGGCGAGCGGCGACTGCTCGAGCTGGCCCGGGTCATCGCCATCGACCCCCGCCTCGTGCTGATGGACGAGCCCGCCGCCGGGCTCACCAGTGGCGAGATCGAGGAGCTCGAGGAGGTCATCAACGGCCTGCGCCAGTCCGGCATCGGCGTGGTCCTCGTCGAGCACCACGTCGACATGGTGATGCGCCTGGCCGACGAGATCACCGTCATCGACTTCGGGCGGGTCATCGCCCACGGCCCGCCCTCGGAGATCCGGGACAACCCGGCGGTCATCGCGGCGTACCTCGGCGAGGGCGAGGGCGAGGACGTCATCGACGCCGCCATCGAGGAGGTCGCCCTCGAGGGCGCGTCGCACGGGGAGGACACGTCGGCATGAGCCTCTTGTCGGTCACCGACCTGGTCACCGGGTACGGGCGGGTCCCCGTCGTGCACGGCGTCGACCTGCACGTCGACGAGGGCGAGCTCGTCACGGTCATCGGGTCCAACGGCGCGGGCAAGTCGACGCTGCTGCGCACCATCTCGGGCATCAACGCCACGATGGGGGGCCGCATCACCTTCGACGGCGTCGACATCACCAAGAAGGGGCCGGCCGCGGTGGCCGCCCTGGGCATCGCCCACGTCCCCGAGAACCGCCGGGTCTTCCCCAAGCACCCGGTGTTCGAGAACCTCCGGCTGGGGGCCTACGTGCGCCGCCGCGACCGGTCCGGGATCGCCGAGGACACCGAGCGGATGTTCGAGCAGTTCCCGATCCTGCGCGAGCGGCGCGACGCGCCGGCCGGGACCCTGTCGGGCGGCGAGCAGCAGATGCTGGCCATCGCCATGGCCCTGATGGCCCGGCCCCGCCTGCTCATGCTGGACGAGCCGTCGCTGGGCCTGGCGCCGATCATCGTCGACCGCGTCTACGCCGAGGTGAAGGCGCTCCACGAGTCGGGCACGACGATCCTGCTCGTCGAGCAGATCGCCAACATCGCGCTCAAGGTCGCCGATCGGGGCATGGTCCTCCAGCTCGGTCGCATGACCCTGGAGGGGACCGCCGCCGAGCTGCGCCGCGACGAGTCGGTGCGGGCCGCGTACCTCGGGGCCTGAGGTGGCCCCGGGCGGGCCGGACGGCGTGGGGGCACCCACGGCGCGCTTCGTGCGGACCCGCACCCGCGACGACGTCGTGCTGCACGGCGCCCTGGTCGACACGGGTGGCACCGACGGCGTGCTGGCCGTGCACGGGGCCTGGGGGAACTTCTACAAGACGCCGGTCCACGACCTGCTCGAACCCGCCGCCCGCCGGGGCTGGTCGGCGGCGTCGCTCAACACCCGCGGCCACGACCTGGGCACCCTCGGCGACGGCGAGCCCTGCATCGGCTTCATGCGCGACCTCTTCGAGCAGGCGCCGATCGACCTCGACGCCGCGGCCGGCGTGCTGAGGGACGCCGGCGTGGCCCGGATCCTCGTCGTCGCCCACAGCTACGGGAGCCACAAGGTGGCCTACTGGATGGCCGACGAGCGGCCGGCCGACGTCCGGGGGCTGGCCATGGTCAGCCCGGCACCGCTGCTGGACGACGGGGCCCGCTGGTTCGTCGAGGGGGCGCTCGAGCACCACATCGCCCGGGCCGCCGCGGCGGTGGCCGCCGGCGAGCCGCACCGCCTCATCGTCCTGTCGTCCTCGGCACCGGTCCCCGTGGTGGCCGAGGCCGCCACCGTGCTGTCGACCTGGCGGCCGGGCACCAACGCCGACACGATGCGCTGGGCCCACGCCATCGACGTGCCGGTCCTGGTCACGGTGGGCGGGCGGGAGCCGAGCCCCTACCGCCGCCGGGCCGAGGAGATCGCCGCCGCCCTGCCCGACGCCGAGCTCGTGGTCGTCGACGACGACCACTACTACGGCCGGACCCGGCCCGAGCTGGCCGCCACCGTCCTGGACTGGGCCGAGCGCCGGGCCGTCCTGGGACCACCGACGACCTGACCCCCGACCCGCCCCCCGGAGGCGCTTCGCGATGACCGGATCTTCCCCCGACCCCGTGGCCACGCTGTCCGAGAACGGGATCACCGCCGTCTTCGACCACTGCGCGGTGGCCGCACCCCGCCTGCGCGACCTGCTCCCGCTCTACCGGGACGTGCTGGGCGGCGTGTTCGCCAACGGCGGGGACAACCAGCGGATCGGCTACCGGGCCATGCAGCTCGCCTTCGGCAACGGCTCGCGGATCGAGCTCATGGAGCCCCTGGCCGGCTCGACGTTCTTCGACAGCTTCTTCCGCCGCGGCGGCGGGCTCCACCACGTGACCTTCAAGGTCAACGACCTGCGGGCCGCGATCGCCCTGCTGGAGGACCGGAGCGTCCCGCTCACCGGCCTCTACCTCGGTGACCCCAACTGGCTCGAGGTCTTCATCCACCCCCGCGACGCCCAGGGCGTGCTGGTGCAGCTGGCCCAGGCCCCGCCCGGGTTCCCGGCCCCGCCGGGCGACCTGACCATCGAGGACATCCTCGCCGGCAAGGGCTCGCCCACCGGCGAGGGCAACGGCATCCCCAGCCCCTGAGCCGGCTCCCGGCTCCCGGCTCCCGGCTCCCGGCTCCCGGCTCCCGGCTCCCGGCTCCCGGCTCCCGGCTCCCGGCTCCCGGCTCCCGGCTCCCGGCTCCCGGCTCCCGGCTCCCGGCTCCCGGCTCCCGGCTCC
>JBFWTJ010000021.1:0-6639 GCA_050247895.1 Acidimicrobiia bacterium | reverse complement strand
CCGGCTCCCGGCTCCCGGCTCCCGGCTCCCGGCTCCCGGCTCCCGGCTCCCGGCTCCCGGCTCCCGGCTCCCGGCTCCCGGCTCCCGGCTCCCGGCTCCCGGCTCCCGGCTCCCGGCTCCCGGCTCCCGGCGATCCTGGTCCGGGCCCGGACGCGAAGGTGGCGGGAGCACCGGAGCGCTCCCGCCACCTTCGGCGGATCAGGCGGAGCCGCCCCCGCTACTGGTTCGGGGCCAGCTCGTAGAGGCCGTCCTCGAAGCTGCCGGCCACCACGAAGGCCAGCGTGTCGAGCGAGTCACCCTCGTGCGACTCGGCGCTGTACTCGTAGACGCCCTTGACCAGGTCCCACGGGCTGCCGTCCTCGACGGCGGCGGCGAGGGCGTCAGGATCGTCGAGGTCGCCGACCTCGTTGATCGCCTCGGCCATCATCGTCAGCACGTCGTAGCCCGCGGCCGACTGGGCCACGTCACGGGTCAGGGCGGTCTCGCCCCGCTTCTCCCGCATCTTCTCGAGGAACTCCTCGGTCTGCGAAGGCGGGTTGCCCTGGGTCAGGTACAGGTACTGCTGGCCGGCGTAGACGTCCTTGAGGTTGGCCAGGCCACCCACGCCGTCGACCATGAGCGGGTTGGCCATGGTCGAGAACCCGAGGATCGGGACGTCCCACTCGATGGCGTTGCGGGCCTTCACGCTGGCGACCTGGTCGGGCACCGCGGTGCTCAGGGCCAGGACGACCTCGGCGCCGGCCCGCTCCAGGTTGCCGATCTGCGGGCCGACGTCGACGGCACCGGTCTCGAAGGTCTGGGTGTCGACGATCTCGATGTCGGAGCCGGCCACGATGCCCTTGAAGGCCTCGACGTTCGACGACCCCAGGGCGTTGTTGACCGCCAGGAGGCCCACCTTGGTCCAGCCCGCCGCCTCGATGTAGTCGGCGAAGGTCTGGGCCTGGAGCGTGGCCGGCGGCGCGGCCCGGAACACGTAGGGGAACTCACCGGGGTCGCCCAGCTCGGGCGCCACCGACGTCGGGAACATGAGGACGCCGGCGTCCATGGCGATCGGGGCCGAGGCCAGGGCGGGCGAGCTCAGGGTCGGGCCGAAGACGAGCTTGACCTCCTCCTGGTCGACCAGCTCCCGCATGACCTGGGAGGCCTTGGTCGGGTCGCCGCCGTCGTCCTTGACGATCAGCTCGACCGGCCGGCCCAGGATGCCGTCGGCCGCGTTCAGCTCCTCGACCTTGAGCTCGAGGCCGGCGACCTGGTCCTCGCCGATCTGGGCCGCGGGGCCCGAGAGCGAGGCGATGACGCCGATCTTGACCGGGTCGCCGCTGACGCCGCCGCCTTCCTCCTCGGTGCCGCTGGACGAACCGCCGCCCCCCTCGGAGCTGGAACCGCCGTCATCGTCGTCGTCGCCGCAGGCCGCGGCGATCAACATGAAGGCGGCGAGGACCGCGACGAGGACGTTCAGGCGGCGCTTGCGCCGGGGTGTCCCGTCCGGGTGGCTGGTGGACATGGCTGGTTCCCTCCCTCTCCTCGCCGGGCACCGGCTGGGTGCCGCCGGACGAGGAGCGTTGCGTCGGGTCAAACGATAATCCTCACGTTTGACGTCACAAAGATGGCTACTGGTTCGGTGCGATCTCGTAGAGGCCGTCGTCGAACGAGTCGGCCAGCACGAAGACCAGGTCCTCGAGGGTCTCGCCGTCGTGCTGCTCGCCGTCGTAGACGAAGGCGGCCTTGACCGCGCCGTCCCAGGGGCTCCCGTCCTCGATGGCGGCGGCGATGGCGTCGGGGTCGTCGAGGTCGCCGACCTCGTTGACCGCGGCGGCCATCATCATGATGGCGTCGTAGCCGACCGCCGCCTGCGAGACGTCCTCGGTGAGCGGGTCCTGGCCGAGCTTCTCGCGGATGCCCTCGAGGAACCGCTCGCCCTGCTCGGGCACGTTGCCCACGGTCAGGTTGCGGACCTGCTGGCCGGAGTAGACGCCCTCCATGCTGCCGCCCACGCCCGCGGCCACCGCCGGGTTGGACATCGACGAGAAGCCCAGCATGGGCACGTCCCACTCGATGCCGTTGCGGGCCTTCACCGCGGCGATCTGGTCCGAGGTCGCGGTGTTGAGGACCAGCACCACCTCGGCGCCGGACCGCTCCAGGCTCGACACCTGGGTGGTCAGGTCGACCGCGCCGCTCTCGTGGGTCTCGGTCGACACGATCTCGATGTCGGTGCCCGCGATGGCGCCCTTGAACGCCTCGACGTTGGACGAGCCCAGCGCGTTGTTGACGGCCAGCAGGCCGACCTTGCTCCAGCCCGAGGCCTCGATGTACTCGACGAAGGTCACGGCCTGGAGCGCGGCGGCGGGCGACACCCGGAAGAAGTACGGGTACTGGCTCGGATCGCCCAGCTCGGGGGCGACCGACGACGAGAACTGGATGACCCCGGCGTCGCTGGCGATCGGCGTGGCGGCCAGCGCGGGCGAGCTGAGCGTCGGCCCGAAGACGAGCTTGACCTCCTCCTGGTCGACCAGCTCCCGCATGTTCTGCGCCGCCTTGGTCGGGTCGCTGGCGTCGTCCTTGACCACCAGGTCCACGGGCCGGCCCAGGATGCCGTCGCCCTCGTTGAGCTCGTCGACGGCCATCTCGATGCCGGCGAGCTGGGTCTCGCCGATGGTGCCGGCCGGGCCCGACAGCGAGATGGTCACGCCGATCTTGATCGGCTCGCCGCTGACGCCGCCGCCTTCGTCCTCGCTCTCGCCGCCGCCGGCCTCGCCGCCGCCGTCCGATCCCGAGCTGCCCTCGTCGTCGTCGTCACCGCCGCACGCCGCGGCGATCAACGAGAAGGTCAACAGCAGGGCGACGAGCGCCGTCAGCCTCTGCCAACGCGTGCGCGCCCCACCCGTACGACTTGCTTCGACCATGGCCCAGATCCCCCCTGTGTCGATCCTTCGTCCGACCGTCCCCCTCCTGGGATCGGTCATCATGAATTTCTGACGTTATACGTTACCTACCGGTAGGTGTCCACCTGCGGGGCCTCCCGGGCGTGCACGCCCACGGGCTGCTCAGACCAGCCGGCTGGTGGCCCGCAGCGCCGTGTAGTCGGCCGCCGCGCCCCGGTGGGCCTGGGCCAGGATCGTGCGCACCGCCACCGGCGAGCGGGCCGCGATCGACGCGACCAGCTCGGTCGCCGCCGCCACCGGGTCGTCGGCCACGTGCGAGACCAGGCCCCAGTCCAGGGCGGTCGCGGCGCCGATCGAACGGCCGGTCATGACCAGGTACCCGGCGGCGCGCCGGCCCACGATCCCCTCGCCCCGGCGCAGCACCACCGGCGACCACCGGCCGGGTCGGCCGAAGGTGGCCGACGGCGCCGCGACCAGCAGGTCGACCGCGGTGGCCACGGCCAGACCGAAGCCCTCGCAGCGGGACCGGGCGACGCCCACGGTCAGCTCGCCCCGGCGCTCCAGGTCGTAGAGCTCGGCCAGGCCGGCCTCGGCCACGGCGTCCAGGTCGACCAGGACCGGGCCGACCGGAGCCGGGAGCTCGGTCACCAACGTCACCGCATCAGCCACCCGCGTACCTCCGCCGGCTCGCCGCCACCGTGGTCGAGGCCATCAACGGGGCCATCACCACCGGTGCCATCCGGTAGGTGGCCTCGGCACCGGCGCCCTGGTGGCGCTTGGCCGGCAGGAACTCCGGCTCGGCCGCCATCTCGTCGGCCAGGGCCACGGCCTGGTCGACCAGGGCCTCCGGCTCGTGCAGCTCGGCCACCATGCCCAGGACGTGGGCCTCGGTCCCGCTCAGCCAGTGGCTGCCCGACAGGGCCAGGTGGCGGGTCACCCCCCGTCCCAGCACGGCCGGGGCCCGGCCCATGGCGTTGGGCGGGGCCGCGCCGTGGCGGATCTCGGGCAGGCCGAGCACGGCCCGGGGCGACGCCACGATCACGTCGCAGGCCAGGGCCAGCTCGAAGCCGAAGCCCAGGGCGTAGCCGTCCACCGCGGCGACCACCGGCCGGGGCGTGGCCTCGATCTGCTGGAAGACGTGGGTCACGTCGACGACGAAGGCGTCGCTGGCCTCGACCCCGTCGAAGTCGAAGATCCGCACGTCGTCGCCGGCCGAGAAGTCGCCGTTCGCCCCGGTGATGACGTAGCCGGCCGCGTCGAGGGCCAGGGCGGCCTCCAACCGGTGGTACACGTCCAGGTCGGCCGCGTTGCGCCGGCCGGGCACGTCGATGGTGGCCACCACCACGTCCCCCCGCCGCTCGACGTGGACCTCGCTCACCGCGGCCTCATATCGACGGCTCCACGTCGACCAGGACCCGGGGCATGAACTCGCGGGCCCGGTCGTGGTCGTCGGCGGCGTGGCAGCCGAGCAGCGCCTTGACCGTGCGCACCGACGCCGGGGCCCAGCCGGCGTGCTCACGGGCCACCTCCTCGGCCACGGCCCGGGGGTCGTCGGCCACGAGGTGGACCATCCGGGCCCCGACCGCGACGTCGGTGCCGAACCGCTCGCCGGTCAGGGCGAAGCGCAGCACCCGGCGCCGGAACACGGTGTCGAGGCCCCGGGTGACCAGCACCGAGGGGACCGCCCCGTGGTCGATCTCGGCGAACCCGAAGCGGGCGTCGGGAGCGGCCACGACGGTGTCGGCGGCCAGCAGGACCTCGCTGCCGAAGCCCAGGGCGTTTCCGTGCACGGCCACCACGATCGGCTTGGGCAGCTCCTCCATGGCGGTGAACAGGTCGAGCGGGCCGTGCAGGAACCGCTCGGCGGTGGCGGCGTCGGGGAACTCGAAGCCCCGCACGTCCTCGCCGGCGCAGAAGTCACGGCCCTCGCCGACCAGCAGCACGGCCCCGACCCGCTCGTCGGCGGCGAGGTCGGCCAGGGCGGCCTTCATCACCGCGAGCATGGGCTGGCTCACCGCGTTGCGCTTGGCGTCGCGGGCCAGCACGATCCGGCCCACCGGCGGCTCGACCTCGATCCGGACCGGGACGTGGTCGTCGCGCTGCGACCGGCCGACGCGGACCACCCGCTGCTCGGTGATGAGGCCGTCGGCGTCGACGTCGAACTCGTCGCGGCCCTCGAGGGCCCGCCCGCCGACCCGCCCCCACCAGTCCAGCCCGGCCATCCCGTCGAGCACGTCCACCCGCTCGTGGTGGAGCTCCATGGTGGTGAAGAAGTCGGCCCGCTCGGCGAACCAGCGGGTGACCTCGTCGCGCCCGGCGACGGTGCCCTCGTGGGAGACGAGCCGGGCGTCGGGCGCGTAGCCCGCGGCGACGCGGACCAGGTCCCCGGTGGCCACCGCGTCGAGGTGCTCGTCGAGCGCGGCCCGGACCGGGTGGGTCACCGCAGGGTCCGGCGGAGGTTCTTGAGCACGATGTTGCGTTGGATCTGGTTGGACCCGCCGGCGATCTCGTTGAGCTTGGTCTCGCGGTAGAGGCGTTCCATGCCGTACTCGACCATGTAGGAGTAGCCGCCCAGGATCTGCATGCCCCGGGTGGCGCAGCGGCTGCCGGCCTCGGACCCCGCGATCTTGGCCATGGAGGCCTCCATCGAGCAGGGCAGGCCGTTCTGCTTCTTCCACGCGGCCTTGTAGGTGATGAGCCGGGCCATCTCGATGTCCAGGGCCATGTCGGCCAGCATGTGGCCGATGGCCTGGAAGTCGGCGATGGGCCGGCCGAACTGCTCGCGCTCGGCCGCGTGGCGCAGGGCCATGTCCAGGGCACCCTGGCCGATCCCGCAACCCTGGGCCCCCACGATGATCCGCTCCCCGTCGAGCAGCTGGAAGATGATCGACAGGCCCTGACCGGGCTCACCGACCATGGCCGAGGCCGGCACCCGGACCTCGTCGAGGAACACCTCGCAGGTGTGGGTGCCCTGACCCGACAGCTTGCGCAACGGGTGGATGGTCACCCCCGGCGCGTCGGTGGGGATGAGCAGCACCGACATGCCCTGGGAGTTCGGGGCGTCGGGGTTCGTGCGCACGAAGCAGAAGATGTACTGGGCCGTGTCGGCCCCCGTCGTGAAGATCTTCTGACCGGTCACCACGTAGTCGTCACCGTCACGCACCGCCCGGGTCGCCAACCCGGTCAGGTCCGAACCCGCGTCGGGCTCCGACAGGCCCATGGCCAACCGCATCGTGCCCGCCGCGACCTGGGGCAGGATCTCCCGCTTCTGGTCCTCGGTCCCGAACCCCTGGATCCCCTTGGCGCAGAACGTCACCGTGGGGATGAACGCGTAGACCAGGCACCCCGCAGCCCGGGCCATCTCCTCGGCGATCACGCAGATCGAGATCTCGTCGGCCGGGCTGCCCCCGTACTCGGGCGCGATCGTGATCCCGCACAGGCCCAACTCGGCGACCTTGCGGTACAGCTCGGTCGGGAACTGCTCGTTGCGGTCCCACTCCGCCACCAGGTGCGTAGGCGCCTCCTTCTCGAAGAAGCTCCGCAACATCGCCTGGAGCTCGACGTGCTCATCGGAAAGGGCGAAGTCCATCCCCACGCTCCCTGTCGTCCGGTCCTGCGTCCGGTCCCCTGTCGCCGGCCTCACGGCCGTCCCCAAGACTTGCAGGTTGACGTCAGATGTCAAGGCCGTAGCATCGTCGGTGGAGAAGGGGGGAACCATGGCCGCCGGCCCGAACCCGCGCACCGAGCACCGCAGCGA
>JBFWTJ010000020.1:0-21868 GCA_050247895.1 Acidimicrobiia bacterium | reverse complement strand
TCCGATCTGCCTCGTTGAGGAACAGGTCCACGTGGGCGAAGGCGTCGTCGAGGCGCCGGCAGGTGGCCAGCTCGCCGGCCCGGCAGGCCGCGTCGGTCGGGTCGGGGCGGAAGGGCCGCAGCGGGTGGAACGGCGAGTACCCGTAGTTCTGGAACAGCTCCAGGCCGGCCCGGTGGACCTCGCCCATCAGCCCCACGTACGCGTCGGCGAAGGGCGCGCCGGGGACCACGGGATCCTCGGTGCAGGTCGAGGGGCGGTCCCAGATCCCGGCGCGCGTGGCGTCGTCGCCGGTCAGCGCGGCCAGGCCGCGGTCGAACATGATCCCGTCGTAGCCCGCCGCGGCGAGCTCGCCGAGCAGCTCGACGAAGTGGTCCCGCGCCGCCCGCTCGTTGGCGTCGAAGAAGTACCACTCGGTGCCGCCCTGCTCCCGGCCCACGAGCGGTGTCGTGCCCGAGGCGCAGTACGCCAGGCCCCGCTCCTCGCCGATGTCCAGGCCGTCGTAGTCGCGACCGGCCGGGAACCAGTAGGACTGGACGTACCGGAAGGCCTTGGCCCCGGTCTCGTGGACCGCGGCGACCGCGGCCGCCTCGTCGCCCTGGCGGACCAGGACCACCACGTCCAGGTCCCCGAGCTTGGACAGGTCCTCGCCGGGCCGGACCGCCTGGTAGTAGAGGCCCACCCGCGGGAGCGGCTCGGCCGGTAGGTCGGCCACGCTGCTGCCGGTGGCCGGCACGGTCGTCGGGTCGCCGGGAGCCGTCGTCGTCCCGGCACCGCCGGTCGCACCCCCGTCGCCCGACGAGCAGGCCGCGGCGCCCACCACCAGGCTGGCGGCCAGGACCCGGGCCAGCCGGTGCCCGCGGTGCCGCCGGCACCCGTCGGCCATCGGGGCCCCCGTCACCGGTCCACCTCGTAGAGGACCAGGTCGGTGGTCCGGGCCACCTCGCGCAGGCCGGGGATCCCGGCCAGGGTCAGGGGATCCCACGGGAAGCGGGCCGGGGTCCCCAGGGCGTAGGAGCCGTAGGTGGCCACCAGCACGTGGGTCACGCCCTCCTCCTCCAGGAGGTCCTGGTGGGCGACGGGATCGGCGAAGAACGCCGCGCTCTCCCGCAGGAGGTGCACGGCCCGGTCGAGGAGGTCCGGGTAGGTGTAGGGGGCGCGGCCCTCCAGGAGCCCCGAGGCGTCGAGCACGTCGGCGACGATGCCCTCGGTGTACGTGTTGGTCAAGACGACCGCGCCGGGGGACAGGTCCAGCGAGGCGAGCAGCCCGATCTGCTCCGAGGTGGGCCGCTGGTACTCGAAGAGCTCGGTGGTCGGGCCCCAGGACCGCACCGTGGCCGCGGCCCCGGCGACCAGCACCACGGCCGCGGCGACCCGGCCGAGGCGACCGCGCATCGAGGCCAGCAGGCCGGCCGCCACCGGGATGACCAGCACCACCAGCTGGAGCATCCGGCTGAACCCGGTGCGGCGGGGCACGTAGGTCTCCCACCGCAGGGCGAACCAGAGGCAGACGGCGAGGATGCCCGCGGCCACGGCCGCCACCCACACCAGGACCCGCGCCGCCCGGGCCCGGTCCTCGCCCCGCCCGAGCACGGCCCAGCCCACCAGCGCCAGGACGAGCACGAGCACGCCGCCGCGGAACGCCACCGGCGAGACCCCGGCGATCCCCTCCGACAGGGCGGCGCGGGCCAGCTCCAGGGCCGAGGGCGGCTCGGTCACCGGCCCGCCCGACAGCGCCCGGACGAAGGCCCAGGTGGGGTCGGACGTCCCCCCGCGCTGGGGCAGCCCGTCCGCGGCCTCCGCCGACGACAGGCTGCCGGTGAGCAGCAGGGTCCACCCGGCCCAGGCCGCGGCCCACGAGAGCGTCGCCGCGGCCCGGCCCGCGGTGGCGCGCAGCCCGTCGCGATCCACCAGCAGGCTGCACGCCGCGGCCGCGGCGACCATCACGGCGGCCAGGACGTGGTCGATCCCGTGGACCTGGCCCAGGGCGACGAAGGCCACCCCGCCGACCACCAGGGCGCTCCGGTCGCCCGAGCGCATCCAGCGCAGGGCGAGGGCACCCGCCGCCAGCATCAGGCCGTAGCCGGTCGGCTCGGGCCGGTAGGAGGCCAGCTTCACCGCGACGATCCACAGCGAGAGGACGCCGGGTACCGCCACGAGCACCCCGACGGTCGTACCGCCGAGCGCGGCGACGACGGCGGCCAGGCCGACCAGAGTGGCCACCGTGGTCAGCACCATCACGGCACGGGCCGGCTCGAAGCCGCCGCCGGGGGACTGTGCGATGAGCGCCGCCGTGCCCGAGGTGAACCCGGGGTACGCGGCCAGCGACTCGACCGGCGTCCCGCCCCACTCGCGGACCTCGACCGGGATGTCGCCGGCCGAGGCGGTCTCGTCGGCCAGGCCCCAGTAGTACCAGGGCGTCGGTTGGAGCAGGGCGTGGGGCGACGCCACGTTGACGGCCAGCACCGGCGCCCAGGCGCCGAGGCCCAGCGCCACCAGTCCCGCGACCGCGAGCAGGTCCCGCCGTGTGGTGGACCGCGGCGCGGTGGACCGGCGCCGACCCCCGCCCGCCAGGTGGCGGGGCCGACCGGGCGATCCGGAGCCGTCCCGACGGGAGCTCACCACGGCCCAGGCCGCGACCGATCCGGCCGCCACCGCCGCGCAGGCGACCCAGCAGGTGACCGGCGACAGGCCCACGGTCCGCATGACCAGCTGCGAGCCCAGGATCCACGTGCCCAGGCCGAGCACCATGGCCCGGGCGAGCCGGTCCCACGGATCGTCGTCCCCCGTCCCGGCCAGCGCGGCCAGGGCACAGCCCGGCACGACGATCCAGCCGGCGACGGCGAGGACCAGGACGAGCACGGTCACCGGCGGACCTCGAAGAGCGCCAGCTCGGGCGTGCGGGCCACCAGGCGGAGCTCGGGGACCCGGGCCATCTCGTCGACCCGCCACCCGAACCGGGCCGGCGTGCCCAGGGCGTAGGAGCGCGGCTTCGCCGCCAGCACGTGGGTGACGCCGTTCTCGACGAGGAACGCCCGGTGGCCCTCCGGATCGGCGAAGAACGACGCCGCGCCGCGCAGGAGCCCGACGGCCCGGCCGAGCAGGCCGGGGAACGTGTAGGGCGCCCGGCCCTCGAGCAGGCCCTCGGCTCCCAGCACGTCGGTGACGATGCCCTCGGTGTACGCGTTGGTCAGCACGACCGAGTCCGGCGGCAGGTCGAGCGACCGGTACAGGGCGATCGCCTCGGCGCTCGGGCGCTGGCGGTCGAACACCTCGACGCCGGCGGGCACCGCGACCGCGACGACCGACACCGTGGCGCCGACCACGAGCGCGGCGACGCCCCGTCCCACCCTGCCCCCCATCGAAGCCAGCATGGCAGCCGACAGCGGCACCAGGAACGCGGTGACCTGGAGCATGCGACTGAAGCCCGTGCGCAGGGGGACGTAGGTGTCCCAGCGCAGGCCGAACCACGTGCAGAACGCGGCCACGCCCACCCCGACGACCCCGCACCAGACCGCCGTCCGGCGGGCCCGTTCGCCATCCTCCCCCCGGCCCACCACGGCCCAGGCCAGCAGGGCCAGGACCACCACGACGACGCCGGCGAAGAAGGCGACGTCGTCGACCCCGGCGATGCCCCGGGCCAGCGCGGACTCGGCCAGGTCGGCCGCGGACGGCGGCCGGTCCAGCGGCTCGCCCTGGATGGCACGGACGAACGCCCAGGTGGGATCGGCCATCTGCGACCGGCCCGTCACCAGGCCGCCCGCCGCGTCGGCGGTGGAGATCCGCCCGGTGAGCGCCAGGGTCCACGCCACCCACGCCACGATCCAGGACCCCAACGGCAGGGCGGCCCGGGCCACGGGGCCGAGGCCGTCCCGATCGACCAGCAGCGAGCACGCCACCGCGGCCAGGGCGAGGACGCCGGCGAGCGTCTGGTCGATGCCGTGGACCTGGCCCAGCGCCACGAACGACACGCCACCGGCGACCAGGGCACCCCGCTCGCCCTCTCGCATCCACCGCAGCGAGAGCGCGCCGACGGCGAACATGAGCCCGTAGCCGGTGGGCTCGGGTCGGTACGAGGCCAGCTTGATGGCGAAGATCCACATCGACACCAGGCCGGCCGAGGCGACCAGGAGGCCGGTCGTGCGCCCGCCCAGCGCGGCGACCAGGGACGCCAGCCCGAGGACCGCGGCCGCGGTGGTGACCACCATCACGGCCCGAGCCGGCTCGAAGCCCTCGCCGGGAACCTGCTGGATCAGCACGACCGTGCCGGACGTGAACCCCGGGTAGTCGGCGAGGAAGTCGACGGTGGTCCCCCACTCGCGGGCCGAGGTGGGCAGGCTCCCGGTCGACGCCGTCTGCTCGGCCAGGCCCCAGTAGTACCAGGGGGTCGGGTGCAGGAGCGCGTCGGACGACCGGACGTTGACGGCGAGCACCGGCGCCCACACGGCCATCCCCGCGACGAGGACCGCGCCGACCGTGGCCGGTCCCGCCCACCACGGCACCGCCCGGGCGCGCCCGTCGCCACCGGCGAGGTGGCGCGGTCGGGGCAGGCCCCCGCCGCGCCGGCGGCGGGTCGACCACCAGGCGACCGACGAGCCCAGCGACACCACCCCGCACGCGGACCAGCTGGTCGCCGGCGAGAGCCCGACGGTCTCCATCACCAGCTGCGAGCCCAGGACCCAGGTGCCCGTGCCGAGGGCGACGGCCCGGCCGGTGAAGGCCCAGGGGTCGTCGTGCGCCGGTGCGGTGGCGGCGGCCAGCGCGCAACCCGGGACCACGACCCAGCCGGCCACCGCCACGGCGAGGACGAGGACGGTCACGGGTCCACCACCATGAAGCCCAGGCCCCGCACGACCTCCGCCTGGACCTCGAGCTCGCCCGGCCCTTCGTAGGTGGAGGTCAGGGCGTAGGCCGGGATGATCGGCGAGCCGACCGACTCGTCGCCGGCCAGGCGCTGGAGGCGGTCCAGGTCGTCGAGCGGCCGGACCTCGAAGCGGGCGTCGTGGGGATCGGCCCCGGTCAGCCACAGCACCTCGCCGGCGTCGGGCAGGTCCGCTTCGTCCAGCGCGTCGACCGACAGGATCGGCCGGTCCACGCCCAGGCGGGACAGGTACCGGCGCAGCAGGGGGTCCCACGCCGACCCCGGCTGGTCGTGGAACCGGCCCAGCACCACCACCGCGTCGGATGGCGCCGCGGTGACCAGCCCGGCCATGGCCCGGTAGTCGGTCTTCTCCGACCGCTGGTACTGCACGACCATGCCGAGGGAGAGGACGACCAGTCCGGCGATCGCACCGCTGAGGACGGCCGTCCCGACGCGCTCGTCGCCGCGCGCGATCCGGGCCCGATCGGCCAGCGCGCCCACCCCGAGCGCCACCAGGAGGAGCAGCGGGGGGACGAGGAACTCGACCCGGCGGTAGGCGAGGAAGGTCGAGGCCGAGATCGACAGGACCCAGAACGTCACGATCGAGGCGGCCAGGTAGACCACCACGGCGACCGCGACCCGCCGGGCGCGACCGGTGCACAGCGCCGGGGCGACCATGGCCAGGGTGGCCAGGAGCAGGCCCTGCCACTGCCCCGGCCCGTTGCCCAGCAGCCAGGAGGCGCCACGGACGGTGAGGTCGCCGGCCAGCGACGCCGGGCGCACCCCGCGGGCGCCGATGACCAGCGTGTCGCTGGTGGTGCCCCCGCCGACCCAGTGGACCAGCCCGTAGAGGACCCAGGGGACCAGGCTGAGCAGGGCCGTCGCACCGACCCTGCGGCAGCGGGCCGCGCCCGCCGAGGTGATCGGGGCCAGCGCGTCGAGGTCCGGCGTGCGGCCCGGACGGCCCGCCACGCTGGCCAGTGCCACCTGGGCCAGGAGCAGCGCCGAGGCCAGCGGGTGCGTCCACACGCCCACGCCGGCGACCACGCCCCAGGTCCGCCAGGCCGCGCCGTCCCGCCGGCAGGCCCGCAACCAGGCCCACCACATGCCGGCCGCGACGGCCGAGAGCATCACGTGGTAGCGGGCCTCCTGGGCGTAGCGGATGGCGAAGGGCGCCACGGCGAGCAGCGCCCCGGCCACCAGCGCCTCCCGCCGGCGCCGGCACAGCTCCACGGCCGCCCCGTAGGCGGCGAGGACCTCGACCACGCCGGCCACCGCCGAGGGCAGCCGGGCGGTGACCTCGAAGGACCCCGGCAGCAGGGCCGACAGGCGGTAGAGGACGAAGCTCAGCGGCGGGTCGAACGGCCCGAAGGTCTGGCGCACCTCGTCGAGCAGCGGGAGCCCGCGCTGGCCCAGCACCCCACGGATCTCGTCGATCCAGAAGCTGTCGGCACCGAGGCCCCAGAGGCGCAGGATCGCCGCCACCGCCACGACCACGACCAGGGCGGCACGCTCGGTCGGGGTCGCGGCCGGCAGGCGCCGGAGTCGTGACCGCCGGTGTCCAGGGGCAGGCATCGCGCCGGTCGACGCTAGCCCCGCCGCCCCGTGCGACCCGGGGACCCGCCGGTGGCCCCGCTCAGGCGGTCGTGGACTCGAAGCGACGGGAGGCCAGCAGCGCGAACACGACGATGATGCCGACCGCCCACGCCAGCGAGACCCAGGCGTCGGAGCCGACCGGCAGGCCGTTGTAGAGGGCCCGGGAGGCGTTGGTCACGACCGTGAAGGGGTTGTTCCGGGCCAGCGGTTGGAGCCAGCTCGGCATGTTGGCCACGTCGACGAAGGCCGAGGACACGAAGGTCAACGGGAACATCCAGATGAAGCCGGCGGAGTTGGCCGCCTCGACCGAGCCGACCGACAGGCCGATGAGCGCCTGGATCCAGCTGAAGGCGTAGCTGAACAGGAAGAGCAGCCCGGTGGCCGCCAGCGCCTCGGCCAGGGTGCCCTCGAAGCGGAAGCCGACCAGGAACGCGACCACGAGCATCACCAGGAAGGTGATCAGGTTGCGCACCACGTCCGACAGCGTCCGCCCGATGAGGACGGCCGAGGGGTTGATGGGCAGCGAGCGGAGGCGGTCGATGATGCCCTTGCTCAGGTCGTCGGCCAGGCCGACCCCGGTGAACGCCGAGTTGAACAGCACGGTCTGGGCGAAGATGCCGGGCACCACGTACTGCTCGTAGTCGCCCGGCACGTTCACCGACCCGCCGAACACGTACACGAACAGCAGCACGAACATGACCGGCTGCAAGGTCGCGAACACCATCAGCTCGGGGTTGCGGGGCAACGCCCGCAGGTGGCGGACGGCCTCGGTCCAGCTGTCGCGCAGCAGCCACGCCGGCCCCGAGACCACCCGGCCGCCGGCTTCGCCCGACGTGGGCGTGGTCGTCGTCACGTCGATGCCTCCTCGTCCCCGGCGTCCTCGACCGCCTCGGCCGCGTGGCCGGTCAGCGCGAAGAAGACGTCGTCGAGCGTCGATCCCCGTCCGGCCACGTCGACCACCGGGATGCCGGCGCGGTCCAGCGCCCGGACCACCGCGGGGACCTGGCCCGCCACCTCGGCCACCGGAACCGTGACCACCCGGCCCTCGACCACGATCTCGCCCACGGCCAGGCCGGCCAGCACCCCGACCGCGTCGGGCACGGCTGCCTCGGGGTCCAGGGTCACCTCGAGCACCTCGCCGCCGACCTTGCGCTTGAGCTCGTCGGCGGTGCCCCGGGCGATCACCGTCCCCCGGTCGATCACCGCGATCTCGTCGGCCAGGCGGTCGGCCTCGTCGAGGTACTGGGTGGTCAGCAGCGTGGTGGTCCCGCCCCGCACCAGCTCGTCGATCAGCTCCCAGACCGACTGCCGGCTGCGGGGGTCCAGGCCCGTGGTGGGCTCGTCCAGGAACAGCACCGACGGCTCGGCGACCAGGCTCATGGCGATGTCGAGCCGCCGGCGCATGCCCCCCGAGTAGCCCTTCACGACCCGGTCGGCCGCGTGGACCAGGTCGAGCCGCTCGAGCAGCTCGCCCGCCCGCCGCCGGCCCTCCCCCCGGGGCAGGTGGAACAGCCGGCCGATGTGCTCGAGGTTCTCGGTCGCGGTGAGCTGCTCGTCGACCGCGGCGTACTGCCCGGTGAGCCCGATGCGGGCCCGGGCCCGCATCGGCTCGGCCACCACGTCGATCCCGTCGATGAAGGCCCGGCCGCGGTCGGGGCGCAGCAGGGTGGTCAGGACCCGGACCGTGGTGGTCTTGCCCGCGCCGTTGGGGCCGAGCAGGCCCAGCACCCTGGCCCTCTGGACCTCCAGGTCGACCCCGGCCAGGGCGACCGTGTCCCCGAACGCCTTCTCGAGGCCCTCGGTGACGACGGCCGCCGCCGACGTCCGCCGATCTCCCTCGTCCATGGGTGTGGCCCTCCTGACCGTGGCACCCGCGCCGGCGCCGGTGCGAGAAGCTACCCGCCGACCCTTCGCCGCAGGCATCGTTTCCGACGACGAACGGGCCCCGACCTCATCGGTCGGGGCCCGTCGGGAACCGTCGGTCGGTGTCGACCGCTAGCGCTTGGCCACCTTCTTGGCCGGCGCCCGCTTGGCCGGGGCCTTGGTCGCGGCGGCCCTCTTCACCGGTGCCTTCTTGGCCACGGCCTTGGTCGCCGCAGCCTTCTTCACCGGCGCCGGCGCCGGCGGCCACACGCCACGGGCCAGCTTCGGCGCCGTCGACGGCGTCATCACCGCGTCCTTGAACGCCTTGAGCGGGGTGATCCGGGCCTTCTTCGAGGCCTTGATCCGGATCGTCGCGCCGGTCGCGGGGTTGCGGCCCATGCGGGCCGGCAGCTCACGCTTGGCGAACTTGGCGAAGCCGGTGATGGCGACGGGCTCGCCCTTGGCGACCACCGCGGTGGTCACCTCGGTGAAGCCCTTGACGACCACGTCGACCTGCTTGGCGTCGACACCGGTGTGCGCCGCGATCGCCTTGACGAGCTCGCGTCGGTTCATGCTTGTCCTCCGTCGTCTCCGTAGGGTTGCCTATCAGCGCGGACAGCTTTGCTGATGTCGACGCCGCCTGCGCGGATGGGCCGCTGTTTTACCGGCTTTTCGCTCCGCCCCCCGTCACGGCGTCCCGCGCCCCGGGGAGGTGCTGCACGACGGTGAGCGTCGGTGCGAAGAGGTCCCCGTCGGCCTCGACGCGCGCCAGCACGTCGGCGGCCTCGAAGACGAGGTCGCCACCCGACGCGGCGGCGTCGACCTCGTCCCAGGTCACCGGCGTGGACACCGTCGGACGGGGCCGAGCCCGCAGCGAGTAGGGCCCGATCGTCGTCTTGTGGCGGCTGTTCTGGCTCCAGTCCACGAACACCCGGCCCGGCCGCACGTCCTTGCGCATGGTGGAGGTGACGTGCGCCGGGTCGTCGCGCTCGAGCACCTGGGCCACGGCCTGGGCGAACGAGGCGCAGTGCTCGTGGGTGTGGGGGCTGTTGAGGGGCAGGTAGAGCTGGAGGCCCTTGGACCCCGAGGTCTTGGCCCAGCAGCGGAGCCCACCGAACCGGTCGAGCACGTCGCCGATGCGCAGGGCCAGCCCGGCGCACTCGGCGATGCCGGTGCCCGGGCCCGGATCCAGGTCGAACACGCACATCGTCGGCGCCTCGATGTCCGTGCCCCGGGCCATCGGCGCGTGGATCTCCAGGGCGGCCATGTTGGCCGACCAGGCCAGGGCGGCCACCGAGTCCAGGGCGCAGTAGCCGATCGTCCCGTTCCGGTCGCCCGGTCCGTCGAAGGTGCCGATCCAGGCCGGGCGGTGCGAGGGGCAGCGCTTCTCGAAGAAGGAGCCGCCCTCCACCCCGTCGGGGTACCGGCGCAGCGTGACGCCCCGGTCCGCGACGTGGGGCAGCAGCGCGGGCGCGACCCGCACGTAGTAGTCGATGACCTCGGCCTTGGTGAACCCGGCTTCGGGGTACAGGACCTTGTCGAGGTTGGACAGGCGCAGCCGCCGGCCGTCGACCTCGGCGGTCGTGGTCGTGGGCGGGACCCGCTTGGCCGCCACGGCGGGGCCGTCGACGACGGCTAGGCCGACCGGGCGGTCCGGCGCCGGCTCGATGTCGGGGCGTCAGCCGGCTGCTCGTCGGCCGCCGCCCGCTGCGTAGGGTGGCGCTTGCGTGCCGCCTTCGCCTCCTTGACGGAGGCCTCCAGCGCCGCCATGAGGTCCACGACCTTGTCCTCGGCGAGGGGTGCGGGCGGGGCGACCACCTCCCCGGTGCCCGCGGCCTTGGCCTCGATGAGCTCGATCACCCGGTGGCGGTAGGTGTCCTCGTAGCGCTCCGGCTCGAAGGGCTCGGAGAGCGACTCGACGAGCTGCTCGGCCATCTTGAGCTCCTTGGCCGTCACCTCGACCTCCGAGGCGCCGACGATCTCGCCGATCTCGTCCGGCGGGTTCAGCTCGTCCGCGTAGACCATCGTCGACAGGACCAGGGCACCGTCCTTGGGCCGGATGGCGCACAGGTACTGCTTGGAGCGCATCACGAAGCGGGCGATGGCCACCTTGCCCGACTCCTCCATGGCCCGGACCAGCAGGGCGTAGGGCTTGAGCGTGGCCTTGTCGGGCGCCACGTAGTACGCGGCGTCGTAGTAGAGGGGGTCGACGTCGGCCAGGTCGATGAACTGCTCGATCTCGATCGTGCGGTTCGCCTCGGGGTCGAGCGCGCCGAGCTCGTCGTCGCCCACCGTGACGTACTCGCCGCCGGGCAGCTCGTAGCCCTTCACGATCGCCTCGGACGGCACCACCTCGCCATCGGCCGCGGACACCTTCTGGTAGCGGATCCGGGCACCGGTGCGGGAGTCGATCTGGTTGAAGTGGACCGACTTGCGGGACACGGCGTTGAAGAGCTTGATGGGGATGTTGACCAGGCCGAAGCCGATCGACCCGCTCCAGATGGCCCTGGGCATGGGTGAAGCTTTCCCCGATCCGCCCCGGGGGACAACCCCGGGGCTCAGCCGGCCAGCGTCGCCCGGGCGACCAGGTCGGTCCCGAAGGCGGTCAGGATGGCCAGGTAGAGCAGTCCGGTGGCGGCCATGACCGCCGAGTACTGGCGCTCCCGCAGGGCGGCACGGGTGACCACGACCAGGCCGATGGTGGTCACCGCGCAGGCGATCCAGAACCAGCCGAGCATGCCGTTGTACCCGTCGTCGATCGAACCGTCGACGACAGAGCCCATCCCCGTCGGCCACAGGAGCAGGGCCACCTCCAGCGGCCAGAGGCGGCCCAGCCAGCGGACCAGCTCCAGCAGGGGCGCCCGGGGCAGGCCCGGCTGCACCAGGTACCAGTGGCCGAGCAGCATGGCGTCGCTGATCGAGCCCAGGAAGGCGGCGCCCACCACCGTGCGGGCCACCGACAGCCAGATCGGGTGGCCGGCGTCGACGCCGGCCGCGACGAGCCCGACCAGGCCCACCAGGGGGGCGACCAGGTCCAGGACGGGCGGGAACTCGGGCACCGACGCGTCGGGGCCATCCCGACGGCGGTCGATCCCGGTCATGGCCGTGATCCGGGCGCTGCGCCGCTCCACCCGCTCGCGCTCGCCGGCCACGCCGGCCCGGCGCCGGACGATCGACACGACCAGGGCGAACCCGGCCGCGAGCACCACCCCCGCCGAGGCGACCTCGCGCACCGGCACCGGGTCGCCGACGCCCAGCCCGACCAGCAGGGCACCGACCGCCATGAGCAGGTAGGTGCCCCGCACCAGCCAGCCGTAGCCGATGCCGACCTGGCGGCCCCGGGTGGTCACCCACAGGAACAGCAGGCCACCCGTGGCCCACTGGAGCAGCACCGTGGCGGCGTCGAGGCGCATCATCGGAGCGCCGAGCGTAGGGAGGCCACCGCCGACCCGTCAGATCACGCCAGGATCTGGCTCACGCCGCGACGCCGACCCGACGACCTGGCCTCAGAGCACGACGAGGTCGTGATCGGCCCGGTTGAGCGGGTCGGGCCCGGCGGCGGCCGCGACCACGATGTCCTCGAGCCGCAACCCGAACCGGCCGGGCACGTAGATCCCGGGCTCGACCGAGAACGCGTGGCCGGGCTCGAGCCGGGTGGCGTTGCCCGCCACCACGTAGGGGTCCTCGTGCTCCTCGATGCCGATCCCGTGCCCGGTCCGGTGGATGAAGTGGTCGCCGTGGCCCGCGGCGGCGATGAGCCTCCGGGCGGTGGCGTCCACCTCCTCGCAGGGGGTGCCGACCACGGCCGAGGCCACGGCGGCCTGCTGGGCCTCGCGCAGCACGGCGTAGGCCTCGGCCACCTCGGCCGGCGGTGCACCGAGCGAGACGCAACGGGTGATGTCCGAGCAGTAGCCGACGCCGTCGGGGCCCGGCATGGTCCCGCCGAAGTCGCACAGGACCACCTCGCCCTCGGCGATGACCCGCTCGCCCGGCTCGTGGTGCGGGCTCGCCGCGTTCGCTCCGGCGGCCACGATGGCGAAGTTGACCCGGTGGTGGCCCTCGGCCAGCAGCCGGCGGCCCAGGTCGGCGGACACCTCGGCCTCGGTCCGCCCGGCCAGGACGATGTCGCCCGCCTGGAGCTGGGCCGCGACCCGGTCGGCGGCCTGCCCGGCCCGGCGCAGCGCGGCGACCTCGGCCTCGTCCTTGCGGGCCCGGATGGGGCCGACCACCGCCGACGCCCGGCGCCAGCCGGTGGCCGGCAGGGCGTGCTGGAGCTCGACCAGGAAGCGGGCCCAGGTCCGGTCCCCGATGGCGGCCACCGCGGCCCGACCGGCCAGCTCGGCCACCAGCGCCACCGGGTCGGCGGTCTCGTCCCAGGCCCGCAGGGCGAACACCTCGGGACGGGGCACGACCCGGGGGGCCTCCAGCCGGGGGACGACCAGGGTGGCGTCGCCGTCGCGGGGCAGGACCAGCATGGTCAGCCGCTCCAGCGGCATGGCCTCGTAGCCGGTCAGGTAGGGCAGGTCGGGCCCGACCGACAGGAGCACCACGTCGACGCCCTGCTCGTCCATGGCGGCACGGACCCGGCCGACCCGCTCGGCGAAGGGCCCGCTCACCGGCCCGTCCACGCGAGCGCACCGGGCACGCCGTCGACCACGTCCGGGCTCCCGTCGTCGCGGGCCACGACGACGGCCCGCCACCGGACCGGGCGCGACCCGAGGGCGCTCCGGCGTGGCGCGGCCACCTGCGGCCTCAACCCCGGGCCCGCAGGGCGACCGGGACGGCCCCGGCCGCGGCCTGACGGGCGTGGTAGCTGGAGCGGACCAGCGGGCCGGCCTCGACGTGGCCGATGCCCATCGCCTCGCCGATCGCCTTGAGCTCGTCCAGCTCGTCGGGCGTCCACCACCGGGCCACCGGCAGGTGGTTGGTCGTGGGCCGCAGGTACTGGCCGACGGTGACGATGTCGACGCCCACGCCCCGCAGGTCGGCCAGGGCCTGCACGACCTCGTCACGGGTCTCGCCCATGCCCACGATCAGCGACGACTTGGTGGTCAGGCCCTCGACCTTGGCCCGGGCCAGCACCGCCAGCGACCGGGCGTAGGACGCCGACGGCCGCACGGCCCGCTGGAGGCGGGCCACGGTCTCGAGGTTGTGGTTCAGCACGTCGGGCCGCTCGCCGAAGATCACCGCCAGGGCGTCGGGGTCGCCCTTCACGTCGGGGATCAGCACCTCGACCGAGGTCAGGGGGTTGCGGGCCCGCACGGCCCGGATCACCTCGGCGAACCGCGCCGCGCCGCCGTCGGGCAGGTCGTCGCGGGCCACGGCGGTGATCACCGCGAAGCGCAGGCCCATCCGGGCCACGGCCTCGGCCACCCGGGCCGGCTCGTCGGCCGGGGGCGCCTCGGGCCGCCGGGTGTCGACCAGGCAGAAGCCGCAGGCGCGGGTGCAGCGCTCCCCGTTGATCATGAAGGTGGCCGTGCCGTCGGACCAGCACTCCGACAGGTTGGGGCAGCCCGCCTCCTCGCACACCGTGACCAGGTCCAGGTCGTGCATGGTCCGGCGCAGCTGGAGCACCTCGGCGCCGTGGTGGACCGGTGCCCTCATCCAGTCGGGCTTGCGGGCCTCCAGCGGCACCCCGCCCTGCACACCGGCCTCGGCCAGCCGACCCCGGAGCCGCACCGGCGCGCCCGGGCCCTCGCCCCGGGAGAACGGGGCCAGGTCCTCCGGCGCGTGGCGCCACACGACGTCGGCCCGCTCCCAGCCGCTCGCGCCCCAGCGCTCGGCGGCCCGGGCCGCCACCGCGTCGACCACGTCGCGCATGGTCACGTCGATGCCCTCGGCCCGCAGGGACGTGACCGGCTTGCCCTCGATCCCGCACGGCACGATGTGGCCGAAGTACGCCATGTCGGGATCGACGTTGAGCGCGAAGCCGTGCATCGACCGGCCCCGGGTGAGCTTCACCCCGATGGCGCAGATCTTGCGGGGCCGCGGCGAGCCCGGCGCGACCCACACGCCCGGGTGGTCCCGCAGCCGCCCGGCGTCGGGCAGGCCCAGGTCGGCCAGCACGTCGATGACCAGCTGCTCGACGGCACGCACGTAGGCGACCGTGTCGGCCATCCCGCCGCCCCGCTTCCCCGGCAGCGACAGGATCGGGTAGCCGACGAGCTGGCCCGGCCCGTGGTAGGTCACGTCGCCGCCCCGGTCGGCCCGCACCAGCTCGGCGCCGACCTCGGCCGGGGGCACCAGCACGTGGCGCATGTCGGCCCGCACGCCCAGCGTGTAGACGTGCGGGTGCTCCAGGAGCAGCAGGTGGTCGTCGGCGCCCTGGGCGAACAGGCCCTGCTGGAGCGCGTGGGCGTCGCGGTAGCGGACCTTGCCCAGCCAGCGGATGCGCAGCGTCACCGGGGTGCCGCTACAGCTCGGTGGCCCAGTCGCGGGTCTCGATGATCTCGCGGATCCGGGTCAGGAAGGTGGAGGCGTACATGCCGTCGAATGCCCGGTGGTCCCAGGTGAGCACGAGGTTGCCGACGGAGTGGATGGCGATCGCCTCGCCGCCGTCGGCGGTGGGGACCACGACCGGCCGGCGCTTGACCCCGTCGGTGGACAGGATCGCCACCTGGGGCTGGTTGATGATCGGCATCGTCAGCAGCGTGCCGGCCGGGCCCGGGTTGGTGATGGTGAAGGTGCCACCCGAGATGTCGTCGGGCGTCAGCTTCTTGGACCGGGCCCGCTCGGCCAGGTCGCGGACCTCCCGGGCGATGGCCCGGAGCCGCTTGGCGTCGGCGTCGTGGACCACGGGCACCATGAGGCCCTTGAAGTCGAGGTCCACGGCGATGCCGAGGTTCACGTAGTTGTGCACCACCAGGTCGGTCTCGGTGAATGTGGCGTTGACCTCGGGGAACTCGCGGACGGCGTCGACCACGGCCCGGGCCACGAACGGCAGGTAGGTGAGCGAGAAGCCCTCCTGGTCGCGCCACGCCGCCTTGTGCGCGCCACGGACCCGGTCGACGCCTTCGAAGTCGACCTCGACGGCGGCGTACACGTGGGCCGACGTGTGCTTCGACATCGTCATGTGCTCGGCCGTGCGCCGGCGGATGTTGGTGTGGGGGATCGACGTGTCGCGCTCGCCGGTGCGGGCCACCGGGGCCGGGGCCGGCGTGGACGCCGGAGCCGGGCCGGGCGCGGCGGCCACCGGTGCGACGGGCGCGGGCGCGGCAGTCGGCGCGGCCGGTGCCGGGGCGCCGCCCTTGGCCTCGACCACGGCGAGCACGTCGTTGCGGGTGATGCGGCCGCCCACGCCGGTGCCGGTGATCTGGGCCGGGTCGAGCCCGTGCTCGGCGATCAGCTTGCGCACCACGGGCGACAGCAGGACCGAGGGCCCACCGGCCGCGGGGGCCGGCGCGGCCTCGGCCACCGGTGCCGCCGGCTCGGCGGGGGCCTCCGGGCCAGGAGCTTCGGCGGCGGGCGCCTCGGGCGCGTCGGCGGCGGAGGCGACCGGGGGCTCGGCCGCGGGGGCCGGGGCCTCCGCGGGACCGGCGCCGTCGCCGTTGGCGGCCGGGCCGTCGCCGATCACCGCGAGCACCGCGCCCACGTCGACCGTCTCGCCCTCGGCCACCTTGATCTCGGTCAGGGTCCCCGACAGCGGCGAGGGGACCTCGGAGTCGACCTTGTCGGTGGAGACCTCGAAGAGGGGTTCGTCCTCGGCAACCTGGTCGCCGACCTGCTTGAACCACTTGGTGATGGTTCCCTCGGTCACCGTCTCGCCGAGCTGGGGCATCGTGATGTCGGCCATCGCGCTGGGTTCCTTGTCCTGGTTGCGGTCTCGGGGTCGATCGGGCTTCAGCCGTGCAGGGGGCGACCGGTCAGGGCGATCACGGCCTCGCCGAAGACCTCGCTGAGGGTCGGGTGGGGCTGGATGAGCAGGGCCAGGTCCTCGACGGTGGCCTCCCAGTTGACGGCCAGGTAGCCCGAGCCGAGCTGCTCGGTGACCCACGGGCCCACCATGTGCACGCCCAGGACCCGGCCGGCACCTCCGTCGGGGTCCTTCTCGGCGATGACCTTCACCAGGCCCTCGTTGCCGTTGACGATCATCGCCCGGCCGTTGTGGTTGTAGCGGCTCTTCTGGGTGACCACGTCGAAGCCCGCCTCGCGGGCCCCCTCCTCGGAGTAGCCGGCGAAGGCGGCCTCGGGCCGGGTGTACACGCACCAGGGCACCTTGCCGTAGTCGATCGGCGCCGGGTCCTCCCCGAGGATGTCGCGGATGGCGAGCATCCCCTCGGCGAAGCCGATGTGGGCCAGGGCCGGCGTGGCGATCACGTCGCCGACCGCCCACACGCCGGGCTCGCCGGTGCGGCCCGTGGCGTCGACCTCCACGAAGCCACGCTCCGACAGGACGACGCCGGTGCCCTCGATCAGCAGGTCGTCGGTGTAGGGCCGGCGGCCGACCGCCACCACGACCACGTCGGCGTCGACGGGGTCGGCCCCCTCGACCTCGATGCGGGTGCCCTGCTCGCCCGGGGTGTGCCCGGTGACCTTGACCCCGGTGCGGATCTCGATGCCCCGCTTGCGGAACGACCGCTCGACCACCTGGGCCACGTCGGCGTCGAGGCCGGGCAGGATCTTGGGCAGCGCCTCGAGGATGGTGACCTGCGCCCCGAGGTCGCCCAGCATCGACGCGAACTCGCAGCCGATCACCCCGCCGCCGATGATCGTGGCCCGCGGCGGGATCTGCGGGATCGACAGCAGCTCGTCGCTGGTCATCACCAGGCGGCCGTCGACCTCGAAGCCCGGGATCGTCCGGGGCACCGAGCCGGTGGCCAGCACGACGGCGTCGGCGGTCAGCTCGACGTCGCCCGAGCTGCCGCCCGAGACGGTGACCGTGCGCCCGGGCCCGAGCCGGCCGAAGCCGTCCAGCACGGTGACCTTGCGGCTCTTGAGGAGGCTCCCGAGGCCCCCGACCAGCCCATCGACGATCTTCTGCTTGCGCTCCAGCGAGGTCGACCAGTCGAGCGTCGGCTGGTCGACCAGCACGCCGTACTCCTTGGCCTCGGCCACGTGGAGGAACGTCGCCGCCGTCTCCAGCAGCTCCTTGGCCGGGATGCAGCCGACGTTCAGGCAGGTGCCGCCCAGCTTGTTCGCCTCGACCATGGCGATGTTCAACCCGGCCGACGCTCCGTAGAGCGCCGCGGCGTAGCCGCCGGGACCGCCGCCGATGATGGCGACGTCGTAGTGATCGGCCGTCGGGACCACCTCCACGATGAGGGAGCGTCGGGTGTCAGGGCGGACTCTATCCGGAGGCGGTCGCGACGGTTCACGGCCTCCGAGGACCGCTCAGGCGATGAGGATCTGGACGGTGAAGGCCACCAGGACGGCCAGCCCGCAGAGCAGCGCGAGCAGGATGAGCATGCGGGTGCTCACCGCGTCACCTACCCGTCAGGATCGACTGGACGGCGGCCTCGCTGTCCGGGGTGACCAGCACCAGGACCTCGTCGCCGGCGGCCAGGCGGGTGTCGCCCCGGGGGAAGATGACCCGCTCGTTGCGCATGACGGCCACCACGGTGGAGTCCCGGGGGAAGTCGAGCTCGACGATCTCGCGGTCGACCGCGGTGGCGTCGGGGGCGAGGGTGACCTCCACGATGGAGGCGCGCCCGCCCTCGAGGCTGAGCAGCCGGACCAGGGTGCCGACCGAGACGGCCTCCTCGACCAGCGCCGTCAGCAGGTGCGGCGTCGACACGGCCAGGTCGACGCCCCAGCTCTCGTTGAACATCCACTGGTTCTTGGGGTTGTTGACCCGGGCGATGACCCGCGGGACGGCGAACTCCTGCTTGGCCAGCAGCGACACCACCAGGTTGTCCTCGTCGTCGCCGGTGACCGCGGCGAGCACGTCGACCTCGCCCAGCCCCACGGCGCGCAGGGAGGTGACCTCGCAGGCGTCGCCCAGGGCCCAGGTGACGCCCTCCGGCTCGCCGTTGGCCACGGCCCGGTTCACCCGGTCGGCGTCGACCTCGAGGATGGTGACGGCGTGGCCGGCCCGCTGGAGCTCGTCGCCGATGAAGGTCCCCACGTTCCCGCCCCCGGCGATGACGACCTTCACGGCCGCGCCCCCCGGTCGGCCAGGTGCCGGTCGAGCTCGGCGATCCGGTCGACCTCCACGGCCAGGTAGACGACGTCGCCCTCCTGGGTCAGCAGGTCCGCGGCGGGCACCCGGCCCACGCCGAGCCGGGCCAGGGCGACGACCCGGGCCAGTCCCTCGGCGTCGATCTCGCCCAGCCGCCGGCCGACCCAGCCGTCGGCCACGACCCGCTCGACCAGGGCGACGCGGGCCGAGGGGTCGGTCCACTCGGTGTCGGGCGCGTCGGGCAGGATCCGGCGCAGGACCCGGTCGGTGGTCCACTGCACGGTGGCGATGGTCGGGATCCCGAGGCGCTCGTAGATCGCGGCCCGCCGCGGGTCGTAGATCCGGGCCACGACCCGCTCGAGCCCGAAGGTCTCGCGGGCCACCCGGGCCACCAGGATGTTCGAGTTGTCGCCGTTGGTCACCGCGGCGAGCGCCCCGGCCTCCTCCACCCCGGCGTCGCGGAGCCGGTCGCGGTCGAAGCCGATGCCCAGGACGCGGCGCCCGCCGAAGCCCTCGGGCAGCCGGCCGAAGGCCTTGGCCGCCTTGTCGACCACCGCCACGCTGTGGCCGCGGTCCTCGAGGATGCGGGCCAGGCCCGAGCCCACCCGGCCGCAGCCCACGACGACGACGTGCATGAAACCTCCGGACTGCTCGGACGGCGGGCGATCCTAGGGCCCGGTCCCCCGACCCACGCCACCGGCAGGGGCTTGACGACCCGCTGCTCGTTAGGCATGCTGAACGCCCTCGGGAGAGGCACCCGAACGGGAGGGTCGCCAGGGTGGTCATCTGCCACTGCGAAGCCGTGAACGACCGTCGCATCGCCGACGAGATCGCGCGTGGTGCCCTCGATGCCGACGAGATCGCCCTGCGCTGCGGCGCCGGCGGGCGCTGCGGCGGGTGCCGACCCACCATCGAGGCCCTGCTCGTCCGGGGCCCCCTCGTCGCCCAGCCGGCCTGAGCCCCGATCCGGCGGGGTCACGTCCCGCCCCGACGGGGCCACCCCACCTCCCGTCGGGCCCGACGTCGCCGCCCGGGCAGGTTCGAGCCAGCGGCTCGGGACGGGAGGCGGCCGTCCGCCGCCCCCCGTCCCGGCCGCGGTTCAGGTCCGCTCGGCCCGCAGCAGGTCGCGGATCTCGGTCAGCAACAGGGCCTCGTCGCTGGGCACCGGCGCGTCCTCCACGACCTCGCCCCGCTGGCGGCGCGCCTCGAGGGCCTTGACCGGCTTGACGATCACGAAGAACACGACCAGCGCGACCGCCAGGAAGAAGATCACGGCGTTGATCACCAGGCCGTACGAGAACACGCTCCCGTTGATCTCGAAGGTCATCTCCGAGAAGTCCCTCGAGAAGATCATTCCCACGAGGGGTGTCAGGATCCCCGTGACGATCGAATCGACGATCTGGGTGAAAGCTCCGCCGATGATGACGGCGACCGCGAGGTCGATGACGTTCCCGCGAAAGAGGAACGCCTTGAATTCCTGCAGCATCAGTCCTCCCGAGTGGCTCCGTCCGCTCGGGCCAAGCTAGTGGCACGCCCCCGCGGCGACCGGTGATCCCGGGCCGCCGCGGGTCGACCGGTCAGCTCACTTCGGCTGCATGCGCACGCCGCCGTCGACCCGCACGACCTCGGCGTTCATGTAGCTGTTCCCGAGGAGCTCGACGGCCATCGACGCGAACTCCTCGGCGGTGCCCAGCCGGTCGGGGAACAGCACGTCGCGCTTGAGCTTCTCCTTGAAGGCCTCGGCCGCCTCGCCCTGGCCGTAGATCGGCGTGTCGATGAGGCCGGGGGCGATGCAGTTGACCCGGATCCCGACCACGGACAGGTCGCGGGCGATGGGCAGGGTGATCCCGACGATCCCGCCCTTGGACGCCGAGTAGGACGCCTGGCCGATCTGGCCGTCGAAGGCGGCCACCGAGGTCACCGTCACGATGGCGCCGCGCTCGCCGTGCTCGAGCGGCTCGGTCTGGCTCATCGCGGTCGCGGCCAGGCGGATGCAGTTGAACGTGCCGACGAGGTTCACCTCGAGCACCTTGCGGAAGTGGTCGAGCGGCAGAGCCGACGAGTACTGGCCGTCCTTGCCGATGGTCCGGCCCGGGAGGCCGATGCCCGCCGCGGTGACCAGCGCCCGGAGAGGGCCCAGTTCCTTGGCCTTCTCGACCGCGGCGATGACCTGGTCGGGGTCGGCCACGTCGGCCCGGGCGAACGCGCCGCCGATCTCGGCCGCCACCGCGTTGCCCCGCTCCTCGTTCATGTCGACGACCACGACCTTGGCCCCCCGGCCGGCGAGGGCCCGGGCCGTCGCCTCGCCGAGGCCCGAGGCCCCACCCGTCACGATCGCTGAGATGCCGTTGAGATCCATGGCCCGGCACTCTATTGACTGTCCGGTCAAGCCGGGAAGACCGACCGCCCACCCGGCCCCCGACAGCGCACCGGGCGATCCGCTGCCGTTGAATAGGGTTCGGGGTGGATGACGGCGTCGGAGAGCCTCGCCACGGTGTTCGCCCCGACCCCGGCCAGCGGTCGTGAGGCCAGGAAATGGTTGCGCGGCGCGCTCCGGCGCTGGGGGTACGACGCCCGTGTGGACGGCGCCCTCATCGACGACGCCCTGCTCTGCACGGCCGAGCTGGCCACCAACGCGGTGCTGCACTCCCGCTCGCCCTTCCAGGTCTTCGCCCGGACCAGCGGCGAACGCCTGCACGTCGAGGTCATCGACGACCGCCCCAACGAGCTGCCCGTCCCGGTCCCGCTGGTCGGATCGGCCGCCGACATCACCGCGTCGGGGACCACGGGCCGGGGGCTCCAGATCGTCGCGGCCCTGTCCCGTCGCTGGGGCGTCACGACCAGCGACGGTGCCAAGGCCGTCTGGGCCGAGCTGGAGCCGGGGACCTCGGCCGTTCCCACCGAGCCCGTCGTGGTGCTCGGGCACCGGGCCCCGCCGGTCGTGGGCGGCATCCGCCTCGACCTCCAGGCCCTGCCCGTGCGCACGACGGTGGCCAGCGCGATCCAGCTCGAGGAGCTCGTCCGGGAGATCCAGCTCTCGGGACCGGGCGGCACGCTGCCCGGCGACGAGGTGCGCTTCTACGACCTGCTCGATCGCAGCGCCCCGCCCCGGTTGACCGGACGCCACGCGGCGATGCGGGCCGCGGCGGTGGGCCGGCGCCGCTTCGACCTGGTCCTCGACGCCAGCCCGGCCTCGCTGTTCGCCGCCCGGGACCTGAGCCGCCTCCTGCGCTCGCTGGCCCACGTCGCGGACGGGACCGCCCTGCCCGCCCGCGACGACGCCGTCGCCGACCTGTGGCACTGGCTGGAACGGGAGGGCGAGTCGCAGGTGCGGGGAAATGCGCCGGTGGCCTGCCCCCTACCCGACTGATCCACCCATTCCCGACGAGTCGGGCGACCAATTCCCTCGGACACCGATTTCTTTCGTTCCGGCG
>JBFWTJ010000019.1:0-22278 GCA_050247895.1 Acidimicrobiia bacterium | reverse complement strand
GATGGCCGCGGCCCGCCGCCTGGTGGCGCTGGGCCGGGCCGCCCGCACCGACGCCAAGGTCAAGGTCCGCCAGCCCCTGTCCCGGGCGCTGCTGCTCCACGGGGGTGGACCGCTGGGCGGCGACGTGCTCGACGAGGTGGCCACCGAGCTCAACGTCAAGGCGCTCGAGGCGGTCGACACGCTGTCGGGCCTGATGTCCTGGACCGTGGTCCCCAACTTCCGGGCCCTGGGCCCCCGCCTCGGCCCCCGGGTCAACGAGGTCAAGCAGGCCCTGGCCGGCGCCGACGGCTCTCTGCTCCAGCGCCAGCTCGAGGAGGTCGGCTGGATCGAGGTGGCCGGCGAGCGCCTCGAGGCCGGCGAGGTGGAGGTGCGGGCCGTGCGCCACGAGTCGTTCGCCCTGGCCGAGGACGCGGGCTGGGCCGTCGCCCTCGACCTCGAGCTCGACGACGACCTGCGCCACGAGGGCCTGGCCCGCGAGGTGGTCCGGGCCCTCAACGACCTGCGCAAGGAGCTCGGCCTCGACCTGGCCGACCGGATCGCCGTGCGGTGGTCGGCCGAGGGGAACCTCGCCGCGGCCGTGGAGGCCCACCGCAGCTGGATCGCCGGCGAGGTGCTGGCCACCCGCTTCGAGCCGGCCCCCGGTGGCGGCCACGCCCTCGAGATCGACGACCAGGTCCTGGCCGTCGACGTCGAACGGGTTCCCGCACCGACCTGATCACGCCGCCCGGGCGGGCGAGGTCAGCGGCCGGAGGCAGCCTCGCCGCGGCGGCGGGCCACCACCGCGAGCGCCGACCCGGCGGCCAGGCTGGCCACGATCGAGCCGGCGAGGGGCACGAGCGAGCCCGAGCCGACCAGTCCCACGCCGAGCAGCACGAGCGCGACCACCGCCGCCACGCCGGCCAGGGCGAGGAGCACGGCGTCGCTCGCCGACCGGCGGGCTAGCGCCGGCGCCCGAAGCGCGATCGCTCGCCCCGGTCGCCCGCGGCCTCGAACAGCGACTCCGGCCGGCGTTCCTCACCACCGGTCGGGGCCGGCCGCTCCTCGGCCATGGCCCGGCGCAGCTCGGCCAGGTAGTGCTCGTGGTCGCCGCCGTCGTCGTCGTCGTCGGCCAGCACGTCGTGGGCCTGGGTCGCGGGGCCGTCGTCGACCGCCGGGGGCGCGACCGGGTCGTCCCAGGCGTCCGAGGCGCTCCAGGACCCCTCGCCCGCCGGCTCGTCGAGCGAGATCGGGGGTGCGTCGGCCACCGCCGGGACCACGGACCCGGCGGCCTCGGCAGGGGCCGGAGCCGGCGACGGCTCGGCCACGGCGACCTCGGCCGCGGCGGGCGGCGCCTGGGGCCGGAGCAGGCCCGGGTCGTCGAGCACCTGCTGGAGCGCACCGGTGGCGCTGCGGATCCGCTCGCGCTGGGCGTCGAGGTGGCGCTCCAGCGCGTCGACGTCGGCCCGGAGCGCGTCGCGGGACGTCTCCAGGGAGCGCAGCTCGGCCAGGACCGCGGCCCGCGCCTCCTCCTGGGCCTGCCGGGCCTCGGCCTCGGCCTCGGCCCGGGCCCGGGCGCTGGCTTCACGGGCCTCGCCCAGCAACCGGTCGGCCTCGGTCTGGGCGTTGCCCAGGGTCCGGGCCGCCTCCTCCTCGGCTTCCTTGATGGCCGCGTCGGCCGTGCGCTGGGCCAGGACCAGGGTGCGCTTCAGCGTCTCGTCGTGCTCGCCGGACTCCGAAGCCCGGCGCTCCGCCTCGGTGGCGCGAGACTCGGCCGCCTCCAGCCGGAGCCGGGCGTCGCGGCCCTGGGCCAGGAGCTGCTCGACCCCCACGGCGAGCTTCTCGAGGAAGTCGTCCACGTCCCGCGTGTCGTACCCGCCTCGCTTCGCCTCGCGGAACTCGATCTCGTGGAGCAGCTGTGGCGTCACGTCCATGCGGATCGATGGTAGCGACGCGGGCCCGGCGAACCGGGCATGCCGACGACACCGCCCGCCGGGCCGGCGCCCCTCAGCAGATGGTGATCCGCACCAGGTAGATGCCGATGACCACGATGATGGGCGACAGGTCGAGGGCCATCATCCCGACCCGGGCCGGGGGCACCACCCGCCGGACCGGCCTCAGCAGCGGCTCGGTCACCGCCACCAGCGCGTTGTGGACCTGCTCCATCCCGGTGCCCGGGGTGATCGGCACCCAGCTCATGAGCATGCGGACGAAGAAGACGAGCGAGTAGAGGCCCAGCAGCCAGCAGACCAGGCTCACGGCGGTCGCAGCGGCTCAGCGCTCGAAGCCGCGCTCTTCGAGGCGGCGTCGTTCCTCGACGGACACCTCGACGTTGAGCGGCGTCAACAGGTACACCTGGTTGGCCACCCGCTCCATCTGGCCGCCGAGCCCGTAGCAGAGGCCCGATGCGAAGTCGATGATGCGGCGGGACAGGTCCCGATCGACGTTCTGCAGGTTGACGATCACCGGGACGGTGCCCTTGAACTTGTCGGCGACCTCCTGGGCCTCGTTGAACGAGGTGGGCTCGACGACGTGCGGCTTGGCGCTGGGGACGGCCTGGATCGGGCGGACCACCGCCGTCTGGGGCCGGGCCGCGGGGTCGGGCGTGGACGGGGCCGAGGGCCGGACCGGCTGAGGGTTCAGCGTGCGCACCGCCCCCGACGGGTAATCCGGCTCGGGTCGGGCCTCGACGTCACGGCCCGCGGCCGGGTACCGCGACGCGCCGACCGTGGCCGGCCGGGGTCGGGCCGCCGCCGGCGGCTCGTCGACCGCTTCGTAGTCGTCGTACTCCTCGTCGGGTCCCAACCCGAGGTAGAGCATGGCCTTGCGCCACATCGTTGCCATCGATCTCCTCCGCTGTCGCGAGCCTACTTCGGGTGGTGCCCGGGCCGGCGGCCCACCAGCGCGGTGCCGATCCGGACCATCGTGGCGCCCTCGTCGAGAGCCACCTCGAGGTCACCGCTCATCCCCATCGACCTGACGTCGAGGTCGAGGCGGTCGGCCAGCTCCCGCACGGCACGGAAGGCCGGCCTCGCCTGCTCGGGCGGGCCGGTCGGGCCCACCGCCATGAGCCCCCGCACGACCAGGCCCAGGTCGCGGCAGCCCTCCACGACCGGACCGACCAGCTCGGGCCGGCAACCACCCTTGGCCTCTTCGCCCGTGGCGTTCACCTGGACCAGCACCTCGGCCCCGGGGGCCCGCCGGGCCACCTCGGCCGCCAGCGAGAGCCGGTCGATCGACTGCCACAGGCCGACGAAGGGCGCGACCTGGCGGACCTTGTTGCGTTGGAGGCGGCCGATGAAGTGCCAGCGCGCCGGGGGCCCGGCCGGCGGATCGTCGAGCAGGGCCTCGGCCTTGGGCACCAGCTCCTGCGCGTAGCTCTCACCCAGGTCGGCCAGGCCGGCCTCGACCGCGGCCCGGGCCACCGCGGCGGGCTGGCCCTTGGTCACCGCCACGACGGTCACCTCGGCGGGGTCGCGGCCGGTCGCCGCGATGCGCGCTCGGAGCCGGGCGAGGTCGGTGGTGATGTCGCCTGCGGGGCCCGGGTCCCCCTGGCCGCCAGCCACCGGTGCGCGCCGGCCGCCCTACTTGAGGAACGACGGGACGTCGAAGTCGTCGTCGCCCTCGAGGTCGATGTCCTCGTCGCCGTCACCGTCGCCGAACACGCCGCGGGGGGCGTCGCCACCACCGCCGCGCTTGTCGTCCCAGCGGTCGAAGCCGGCGGCGATGACCGTGACCCGGACCTCGTCGCCCAGCTCGTCGTCGATGACGGCGCCGAAGATGATGTTGGCGTCGGGGTGGGCGACGCCGTGGATCACCTCGGCCGCCTCGTTGACCTCGAACAGGCCGAGGTCGCTGCCGCCCGAGATGGTGAGCAGGATGCCGCGGGCACCCTCGATGGACGCCTCGAGCAGGGGGCTGGAGATGGCGGCCCGGGAGGCGTTGAGGGCCCGGCCCTCGCCCGATGCGTAGCCGATCCCCATGAGGGCCGACCCGGCGTTGCTCATGATCATCTTCACGTCGGCGAAGTCGGTGTTGATCAGGCCCGGCGTGGTGATCAGGTCGGTGATGCCCTGGACGCCCTGGAGCAGGACCTCGTCGGCCATCTTGAAGGCGTTCAGCATCGACGTCTTCTCGTTCGACACGGTGATGAGCCGGTCGTTCGGGATGACGATCAGCGTGTCGACCTTCTCCTTGAGCTTCTGGATGCCGGCCTCGGCCTGCACCGAGCGCCGGCGGCCCTCGAAGGCGAAGGGCCGGGTGACCACGCCGATGGTGAGCGCGCCGAGCGACTTGGCGACCTCGGCCACCACCGGTGCGCCGCCGGTGCCCGTCCCCCCGCCCTTGCCCGCGGTGATGAAGACCATGTCGGCGCCCTTGAGCACCTCTTCGATCTCGTCCCGGTGCTCCTGGGCGGCCTGGGCACCGACCTCGGGATCGGACCCGGCGCCGAGGCCCCGGGTGAGCTCGCGCCCGATGTCGAGCTTCACGTCGGCGTCGCTCATGAGCAGCGCCTGGGCATCGGTGTTCACGGCGATGAACTCGACGCCCTTGAGCCCGGCGTCGATCATCCGGTTGACCGCGTTCACGCCACCGCCGCCGATGCCGACGACCTTGATGACCGCGAGGTAGTTCTGCGGGTTTGCGGCCATGGATCTGGTTACCTCCACGATGGGGCGATGCTGCCCGTGAAGCGCAGAAGACCGGGTACCGCGACGGGACCCGGTCTGAAGCTCACGTACACATCGAGGTCAACGTTGACCTCTCGTTGGCGTCGAGAGGCTACGGTCACGAGCTCTCCCTGGTCAAGACGGGGTTGCCGGGCAACCGCAAGTCGAGCACCCCGAGGCCCTCGGTGTCGACCTGTTCGAGCACGGTGGCCAGGGCCAGGAGCTTGGCGTCGAGCTGGCGGGCATCGCCCAGGCGGACCACGCCGCCCTGGGCCAGCTGGCCGCGGATCTCCGGCGCGCCGTCGCCCTCGCGTTGGACCTCGAGCGCGGTCACCGTGCCGGGCAGGTCGGCGCCCAGCGCCGTGGCCACCTGGAGCAGCGAGCCGGCCGTCCCCGGCACGTGGTCCCCCGGCACCAGGCCCTCGCCCACCCCCGACAGCGCGACCAGGGCGCCGGCCAGCTCGGGCGCGTCGGCCTCGGGGCCCAGGACCCGGCCCTCGCGGTCGACCAGCAGCACGCCCGACGGACCGACCAGGCGGGCCACCGGCACCCGCTCGGTCACCGTCACCTCGACCACCCCGCTGACCCGCCGGGCCACCGTCACCTCGTCGACCCAGGGCAGCGCGGCGACGCGGACGCCGACCTCGTGCACGTCGACGTCCACGAGCTGGGTGCCGGTGCCCACCCCCGTCGCGTCGCGCACCACCTCGGGCGCGATCCGGGTCGAGCCGGCCACCACGACCTCGTCCACGTCGAGCAGGGGGCTGCGCAGCGCGAGGAAGAACCCGAGGCCGACCACGGCCAGCGCGCCGACCTCCAGGAGCCGCTGGAGGCGGCGGCGCCCCTCGTCGCGGCGGACCTCGATGCGCCGGGCCCGGAACCGGGGGTCGATCGCGGGGCGGGGCTCGAAGAGCCGGGAACCCTCGGAGACGCTCAACCCTCGACCTCCAGTGGAGGTGAGGGGAAGCCGACCAGGCGGGTCTCGGCCTCGAGGACCACCCCGGTGCGGGCCCGGACCCGGGCACGCACCTCGCGCATGAGGGCCAGGACGTCGGCCGCCCGGCCCCCGGCATCGGCCTGGATGAAGTTGGCGTGCTTGGTCGACACCTCGGCCGAGCCGATGCGCAGGCCCTTGCAGCCGGCCTCGTCGACGAGCCGGCCGGCCGAGTCGCCCGGCGGGTTGGTGAACACCGACCCGGCGTTGGCCCCGCCGGGCTGGTTCTCCCGCCGCCAGCGCACGACCTCGGCCAGCAGCCGCTCCCCCTCGGCCACCTCGCCCGGGCGCAACCCGATCTCGGCCCAGACCACGACCTGGGTCGGGGCGACCGCCGAACGGCGGTATCCCAGGTCGAGGTCGAACGCGTCCACCACGTCATCGTGACCGGTCGCGAGGTCCACGACGCGGACCCTGCGCAGGCTCGCGGCCACGTCCGAACCGTGCCCACCGGCGTTCATCCGCACCGCGCCGCCGACCGAGCCCGGCACGCCCACGGCCCACTCGAAGCCGGCGAGGCCCCAGGCCACCGTCCGGCGGGCCACGACCGGCAGCGCGGCGGCACCCCCGGCCCGGACCACGTCGCCCGGCCGGCGCTCGACGGTGGCGAAGCCCTCCCCCAGCACCACGGCCAGGCCGGCGAAGCCCTCGTCGGCCACCAGCAGGTTCGACCCCTTGCCGACCACCAGCACCTCGACGCCGGTCCCGACCACGGCCCCGGCCACGGCGCGCAGGTCGTCCTCGTCGGCCACCTCGACGGCCAGCGCGGCCGGGCCCCCGACCCGGTAGGTCGTGCGCGCCCCCAGGGGTGCGCCGGCCACCGCCCGGTCGCCGAGCCTCCCCGCCACCGCGGCCAGGCCCGCCACGGTCACGTCCCGCGCTCCCCGAGCACGGCCAGCAGGCGGTCGGGCACGGTGGTCAGGTCACCGGCTCCCAACGTCAGGCACAGGTCACCCGGGCGCAGGACGCGACCGAGGTAGTCCACGACGTCGTCCAGGTCCGGGAGCCAGGCCGCGGCAGTGCGGGGGTGCCGGTCGAGCACCCCGTCCAGCACGGCCTTGCCCGACACGCCCGGGAGCGGCGCCTCGCCCGCCGCGTACACGTCGGTGACGCAGAGCAGGTCGGCGTGCCCGAACGAGTCGGCGAACGCGCCGGCCAGGGCCCGGGTGCGCGAGTAGCGGTGGGGCTGGAAGCAGCACACCACCCGCGACCAGCTCCCGCCCGCCGCGGCGGCCAGCGCGGCCTCGACCTCGGTGGGCAGGTGGGCGTAGTCGTCCACGAAGGTCACCCCCGCCGCCTCCCCCCGGTGCTCGAACCGTCGGGCCACGCCGGCGAAGCCGGCCAGCGCGGCCGCCCCCTCGGCCAGGCCGACGCCGAGCCGGTGGGCGGCGGCCAGCGCCGCGGCGGCGTTGCGGGCGTTGTGCAGGCCCGGTGCCGACGGGACCACCACCTCGACCCGCTCGCCGCCGTGCACCAGCACGAAGCGGGTGCCCCCGGCCACCGCGCCGACCTCGGTGACGCGGTAGTCGGCCGACGTCGAGATCCCGTAGGTCACCGGCCGGCGGGCCGCGGGCACCAGGGCCGCGGCGCCGGCGTCGTCGGCGCAGAGCACCGCGGCGTCGGCCAGCCCGGCCACGAACCGCTCGAAGCCCGCCCGCAGCGCGGCCTCGTCGCCCCAGCGGTCGAGGTGGTCGGGTTCGACGTTGGTCACGATCCCAACCTCGGCCGGCAGGGCCAGGAAGGTGCCGTCGCTCTCGTCGGCCTCCACCACCAGCGGCGCACCCGTCGCGCCCCACGCCGCGCCGGTGCCCAGCCCGGCGATCGCCGCGCCGACCACGAAGCCGGGTCGACGCCCGCTGCCGGCCAGCACGGTGGCGAGCAGCGCCGAGGTCGTGGTCTTGCCGTGCGTGCCGGCCACCGCCACCGTCGGGCGCCCGGCGGCCAGGGCGGCCAGGGCGGCGGCTCGGTGCACCACGGGGATCCCTGCCGCGGTGGCGGCCACCACGTCGGGGTCGTCGGAGGGCGTCGCGGTGGAGGTGACCACGGCGTCGAGGTCGACGGGCAGGGCCGGGCGCGTGCCGCCGGCGTGCACCTCGACCCCCAGGTCCCGCAGCCGGGCCAGGAACGGCGTGTCGGCGGCCGGGTCGGACCCGCTCACCCGGTGGCCCATCTCGGCCAGCAGCGTGGCCACCGCGCTCATGCCCGCCCCACCCACGTTGGTCACGTGGATCCGGCGCGGCGTGGTCAGGTCGGGGAGCTCAGCGCCGGGCATGGGACTCCACCAGGGCGGCCACCGCGTCGGCCGCGTCGGGCCGGGCCCAGGCCCGTGCCGCGCGCGACATGGCGGCCCGTCGGGCGGGGTCGGCCAGCAGGGCGTCGACCTCGGCCACCAGCCGGGCCCCGTCGAGCTGGGCGTCGGGCACGAGCACCGCGGCACCGGCCTCCACCAACCGGCGGGCGTTGGCCGTCTGCTGGTCGGCGGTCACGTGGGGCGAGGGCACCAGCACCGCGGGCAGGCCCACCGTGGCCAGCTCGAAGCAGGTCCCCGAACCCGAGCGGCACACGGCCAGGTCGGCCGCGGCCAACGCCGTGGCCATGTCGTGCTCGTAGCGAACCGGCCGGTAGGCCTCGGACCCCGCAGCCCGGGTCCCGACGGCCGCCGCCACCCCGTCCCAGTCGCGGGCCCCCACGACGTGGTGGACCAGCAGGTCGTGGCGCCCGGCCCAGGCGTCGAGCGCGTCACGCACCGCGTCGTTGATCCGGCGCGCCCCCAGCGAGCCGCCCACCACCAGGACCACCGATCGCCCGTCGGCGCCGAAGGCCGCCCGTGCCGCCGCCCGGTCGGCCGACGCCGCGGCGACGACCTCGGGCCGCACCGGGTTCCCGGTCACCACGGCCCGCGGCAGGTCGGTGCCCTCGAAGGACACCGCCGCGGCGCGAGCGAAGCGGGCGATCAGGCGGTTGGCCGCACCGGGCACCGCGTTCTGCTCGGCCACCACGACCGGGACCCGCCAGACCCGGGCGGCGAGGGCCACGGCCACGCTGGCGTACCCCCCCACCGCGACCACCACGGCCGGACGGGACCGGCGCACCAGGCCCAGGGCCCGGACGAAGCCGACGGCCAGCCCCCACAGCGCGCCCACGTTCTCGAGGGTCAGCCGGCGCTGGATCCCCCGGCCGGGCAGCAGCGTCGTGGCGAAGCCCGACGCCGGGCCCAGCTCGGCCTCCAGCCCCCGCTCGGCCCCGACGTAGCGGATGGTCGACGCCGCATGGCCCCGGGCGACCAGGGCCCGGGCGATGGCCAGGGCGGGCAGGACGTGGCCCGCGGTGCCGCCCCCGGTCACGATGCAGTAGGTGCGCTCGCCCCCCGCCGCCGTCATCGCCGACCGGGCGCGGCCGGGGCGCCACGGCGCTCGGCGCGGGACCGGCCCTGGCGGGCGACGTTGAGCAGCAACCCGGCGCCGATCATCGAGAACAGCAGCGACGACCCGCCGTAGGACACGAACGGCAGCGGCACCCCGGTGATCGGCATGATGGCGACGACCGCCCCGACGTTGACCAGGGCCTGGACGATGAACCAGGCCGTCACGCCCACCGCGAGCAGCATGCCGAAGCGGTCGGGGGCGCCCAGCGCGGCCCGCACGCCCAACCAGGCCAGCGCAGCGAACAGCGCGACCACCGCCAAGGTGCCGACCAGGCCCAGCTCCTCGCCGATGATCGAGAAGATGAAGTCGGTGTGGGCCTCGGGCAGGAACCCCCACTTGGCCCGGCTCTCGCCCAGCCCGGTGCCCGTGGCGCCACCCGAGGCCAGCCCGACCAGCGACTGGATCGGCTGGTAGCCCAGGTGCTGGGGATCGGCCCACGGGTCGAGGAAGGCCAGGACCCGGGCCCGCCGGTACGAGGCGCCCAGCGCCAGGGCCACCGCCAGCGCCGCGCCCCCCGCACCCACGACGAACAGCGGGCCCAGCGGCGTGCCGGCCACGTACAGCACCGCCAGCACGATGGCCCCGGTCACCAGGGTCGTCCCCAGGTTGGGCTGCAACATGAGCAGGAGGGCGACGCCGCCGAAGACCACCGTGACCGGCACCAGCGTGAGGCGCGCGTCCCCGATCCACGCGGCCCGCCGGGCCAGGAGGTCGGCGATCCACACCAGCAGGGTCAGCTTGGCCAGCTCCGAGGGCTGCAGGGAGAGCGGGCCGTAGCCCAACCAGCGGGTCGCGCCGTTGGCGCTCACCCCGACCCCGGGCACGAGCACGACGGCCAGGAGCAGGACCGACCCGCCCAGCATCACCGGGGCCAGCGGGCGCCAGCGGTGGTAGTCGATCCGCAGCACCAGCGCGCAGGCGACCACCCCGCCGAGCAACCACATCCCCTGGCGCCCGGCGATGTACCAGGACGAGCCGTAGCGGTCCAGGGCCGAGACCGACGAGGCCGACAGCACCATCACGAAGCCGAGCAGGTTCAGGGCCGTGATCACGACCAGCAGGCCGAGCAGCGTCGCGGTGCGCGGCGAGGGCCGCCGCGACCGCGCCGGGCGTGCCGTCGGGTGGCGTCGGCGCGACGAGGCCTCCTCGCGGCGTGCTTCGGTCAGCAGCTCAACCACCTCCGGCCCTCCTCGACCCGGACCGGTCCTGGGCGACCGGCGTCGCCCCAGCCTCGCCCACCGGGCCCCGCCGGTGGCGGAACCTCACGGCGCCGACGCTCAATCCACCCCTCCGATGGCCACGAAGTCGGCGTAGTAGAGGCCGATGGCGATGGCGGTGGCCATGCCGGCCAGCAGCCAGAACCGGATGATCACCGTGGTCTCGGGCCAGCCGCCCAGCTCGAAGTGGTGGTGGATGGGCGCCATGCGGAAGACCCGGCGGTGCAGGATCCGGAAGCTGGCCACCTGGACGATGACCGAGATGGTCTCCACCACGTAGAGGGCGCCGATGATCGGCAGCAGCAGCTGGGCGTTGAGCGTCAGGGCCAGCGCGGCCAGTCCGGCCCCGATGGCCAGCGAGCCGGTGTCGCCCATGAAGATCCGCGCCGGCGGCGCGTTCCACCACAGGAACCCGGCGCAGGCGCCGACCATGGCCGCGGCCACGATGGCCAGGTCGAGGGCGTGGTTGATCTGGTACTGGTCGAAGTGGCGGAAGGCCCAGAACCCGATGACCATCAGGCAGGCGAACGAGTAGAGGGCCGAGCCCGACGCCAGGCCGTCGAGGCCGTCGGTCAGGTTCACCCCGTTGGTCGTGGCGTAGATCAGCACCACGGCCCACACGCACCACCCGACCGGGCCCAGCTCCCAGCCCGGGCTGTTCCACCGGGTGAACGACAGGGTGGTCTCGACGTCGGTCCAGACCACCGTGCCCACCGCGAAGCCGGTGGCGACCAGCAGCAGGCCGGCGGTCTTGGCCCGCTTGGACAGGCCCAGGTTCCGCTCCTGGCTGACCTTGATCCAGTCGTCCATGAGCCCGACGAGCCCGGCGCCGACCACGCAGGCCAGCACCAGCACCCCGGTCCGGGTGAACAGGACGTTGGGGCGCAGGTGGGCCCCGGCGTAGCCGACCACCACCGCGGCGACGATGGCCACGCCGCCCATGGTGGGCGTGCCGGCCTTGACCGTGTGCCCGGCCGGGACGTCCTCGTGGATGGGCTGGCCGACCTTGCGGGCGTGCAGCCAGTCGATCAGGAACCGGGTGCCGAGCAGGGACACGGCCAGGGCCAGCCCGGCGGCGAGCAGCAGCGCTACCACCCCGCGACCTCCCGGCGGGCCCGCAGGGCGGCACGGGCCACCTCGCGGTCGTCGAAGGCCACGGTGCGCCCGGCGAAGACCTGGGTCGTCTCGTGGCCCTTGCCGGCCACCAGCACGACGTCGCCGGGCCCCGCTCCGGCCACGGCCCGGCCGATGGCCACCGCCCGGTCGGGCTCGACGTCCAGCTCGGCCGGACCGGTCGCACCGGCCCTGATCGCGGCGATGATCGCCAGGGGGACCTCCCCTCTCGGGTTGTCGGAGGTCAGCACCACGTGGTCGGCCAGGCGGGACGCCACCTCGCCCATCTCCGGGCGCTTGGCCGCGTCCCGCTCGCCGCCGGCACCGAAGACGACCACGACGCGGCCGCCGGGACCGACCACGTCCCGGGCCGAGCGCAGCGCGTTGGCCAGGGCGTCGGGCTTGTGGGAGTAGTCGACGACCACCGAGAAGGGCTGGCCCTCCTCGACGGGCTCCCAGCGGCCCGGGACCGGCGCCACCGCGCCCAGGCCGGCGACGACCACCTCCTCGTCGATCCCCAGCACGGTGGCGGCGGTCGCCGCGGCCAGCGCGTTGCTCACGTTGAACGCGCCCCCCAGCGGGAGCTCGACGTGGTGGCCCCGCCAGCGGAAGGTGCTGCGCTGCGGCCCGACCTGCAGGTCCACGGCCTCGGCGCGCGAGTAGCCGGTCATGGGGACCGTGGCCCGGGCGACCAGCTCGGCACCCCGGGGGTCGTCGAGGTCGGCGACCCCGGCGTCGAGGTAGGCCGGGTCGAACAGCGACGCCTTGGCCGCGAAGTAGTCGTCGAGGTCGCGGTGGAAGTCGAGGTGGTCGCGCGACAGGTTCGTGAAGATCCCGACGGCGAAGCGGGTCCCCCGGACGCGGCCCATGGCCAGCGCGTGCGAGGACACCTCCATGGCCACGGCCCGCACCCCGGCGTCGCGCGCCGCGGCCAGCCGGGCCTGCAGCTCGGGGGCCTCGGGCGTGGTGCGGGCGCCCGACAGCGTGCCCAGGACCTCGGTCGGCCGGCCGTCGGCCCGCAGGACGGCGGCCAGGAGGTGGGTGGAGGTGGTCTTGCCGCTGGTGCCGGTCACGCCCGCGACGGTGAGGTCCTCGGAGGGCCGGGACCAGAACGCGGCCGCAACCGGGCCCATGGCGTCGCGCACCGAGGGGACCTCGACCTGGGCCGCGCCGACGGGCAGCTCGCGCTCGACGAGCAGGGCCACCGCGCCGGCCCGCACGGCGTCGGCGGCCAGGTCGTGGCCGTCGACCCGGGCCCCGGGCACGCAGCAGAACAGGGTCCCGGCCACCACCCGCGCCGTGTCGTGCTCGACGGCGGTGACCTCGGGGGACGGCTCGGCCGCCGGGCCCACCCGTCGGGTCTGGCCGACGCCCAGGTCGTGGGCGCCGGCGACGATCTCGTCGAGCCGCATCGCCTCAGCCGTCCGGCTCGGCGCGGCCGGAGCCGCCGGCGACCGTGGTGGTCGTGGTGGCTCGACCCCGGGGGGCGACCGTGGTCGTGGTCGGCGCCGCGGCCGGCGTGGCCCGCACCTTCCCCGCCTGCTCGACCGCTCCGGTGGCCTGGGCCTGGGCCGCGGCGGTGTCGGGCGCGGGCGCCTGCTCCACGAGGGGCGGGGGCACCCGGAACAGCCGCAGGCCGTACTGGGCGAGGTCGGCGAAGACCGGCGCGGCCACCGAGCCACCGTAGATGTCGCCCGAGGGCTCGTCGATCACCACGATGATCGACAGCTCGGGCCGATCGGCGGGGACGAACCCGGTGAAGGTCGCCACGTACTCGTAGCGGCCCTCCTCGTTGTGGTAGCCGCCGTTGGGCTGGGGCTTGCGGGCGGTGCCGGTCTTGCCGGCGACGTCGTAGCCGGTGATGCCGCCCCGGGTGCCGGTGCCCTCGGTCACCACGTTGACCAGCATCTCGCGCATCTGGGCCGCCGTGTCCTCCGACACCACCCGCCGGGGCTCGCCCGCGGCGACGGGGTGCTGGACGCCCTGCTCGTCGATGGTGGCCAGGACCAGGCGGGGCGGCACGTACTCGCCGCCGTTGGCCAGCACGTTGTACGCGGCCAGCATCTGCATGGCGGTGACCGAGATGCCCTGGCCGATGGGGATCGACCCGATGTCGGTGCCCCACCAGCGCCCGGTCTCCTGCATGATCCCGGCCGCCTCGTTGGGGAACCCGAGGCCGGTGGTGGAACCGAAGCCGAAGCGGCGCAGGTAGGCGTCGACCCGGTCGTCGCCGAGCATCTGGGCGATCTTGATCGTCCCGATGTTGGACGAGTCGGAGAGGATCCGGGTGACCGAGTAGTCCTCGGTCGGGTGGGGGTCGTGGTCGGTGAAGAGGTGGTCGGACACCTGGAGGTGGTCCGGGACCGTGATCCGGGTGTCGGGCCGGACGAGGCCCTCCTCCAGCGCGGCGGCCAGGGTGATGACCTTGTTGACCGAGCCCGGCTCGTACACCGCGGTCAACGCCATGTTGTTGCCGCTGGAGGTGATCTCGCCGGTGTCGGGATCGGTGGTCATGTTGGCCATGGCCAGGATCTCGCCGGTGGCCGGGCGTGACACGATGGCCACGCCGCCCTCGGCGCCCTTGGCCAGGATCTGGTCCCGCAGCGCCCGCTCGGTCTCGAACTGCATCGAGCGGTCGAGGGTCAGCACCAGGTCGTCGCCCGGGCTGGCCGGCTCGAGCTCCCGCTCCCCGCCGGGGATGGTCCGCCCGTCCGGGTCGCGCTCGAGGACCAGCTCGCCGGACGCGCCGGCCAGCATCTCGTCGTACTGGCGCTCGATGCCCCACAGGCCGTGGTTGTCGATGTCCACGTCGCCCAGCAGGCCCCGGGCCAGGTCGCCCGAGGGCCGGAAGCGCTCGTCCTCCTGGAGGAAGGACACCCCGGGCAGGTCGAGCTCCTCCACCCGCGCCGCGACCTCGTCGTCGACCCGGCGGGCTAGGTAGGCGAAGGCCCGGTCGGGCGCGGCGAGGCGGGACACGAGCTGGGCCTGGTCGACGCCGAGCACGGGCGCCAGCGCGGCCGCCGTGGCGACCGGGTCCTCCACCAGCTTGGGGTTGGCCCACACGGTGGTGCGGGGCCGGGACAGGGCCAGGTCGTTGCCGTTGCGGTCGAAGATGGAGCCCCGGTCGGCGGGCAGCTCGACGGTGCGCACGATCTGGGACTGGCCGTAGGCCACGTAGCGGTCGCCGGCCAGGAGCTGGACCTGGACCAGCCGGACCACGACCACGCCCAGCGCCAGCAGCATGACCGCCAGCATGCCGACGAGCCGGCGGGCGGGACGCGGCCCGCCGGTCCTGCCGCCCCGGCGAACCGGGCGGCGGGGTGCGCCGGGACGGGGCGCCGCGGTGCGGCGCGAGGGGCTCGGCCGGGCCGGGGCACGCCCCGACGGGGAGCGGCGGGAGGTCGCGGGCCGGGGCGAGCGGCTCGGGACCCGCTCCCCGGGGCGGGCGCGGGTCGGGCTCATGGACCGGTGATCTCGAGCAGCGGCTTGGTCGCGGCCCAGATGTCGCCGCCGCTGGCCGTGCCGGCGCCGGCGGCGTCCCCGGTGCCCGCCGCGTCGGCGGCGTCGCCGGACAGCGGGGCGCGGGGCGACAGGTAGACGAGGTCGCTCGGCGCGACCATGCCGAGGTCACGCGTCGCGGTGTCGACGATGCGCCGGGGCGATTCGAGGTCGGCCACCTGCTGGCGCAGCGCCTGGTACTCGTCGCGCTCGGCGGCCAGGGCCCGGTCGAGCTCGTCGAGGCGGGCCTGGCCCTGGACCAGCAGCGCCTGGGAGACGGCCAGGGCCAGCAGGCCCAGGAAGACCAGGACGGTGGCGACCACACCGGTGCGCGGGGTCAGGCGTCGGGCGCGCTCGGGCGCCCGCACCACCCGCAGGTGGCGGGGCGGCTCGACCGGGGCGGGGACGGGACGGGCCCGGACCGGGGCGCGCACGGGCTGGCGGGCGGGGGTCGGGCTCACGACGCGGCTCCGGTGTCGACGGGCAGCTTCTCCACGGCCCGCAGGCGGGCGCTGGCGGCGCGGGGGTTGGCCCCGACCTCCTCGGCGGTCGGCTTGAGGGCGCCGCTGCGCAGGAGGCGGACGATGGGTCGCTGGTCGGGCGGCGGCGGCAGCTCGACGGGGCCACGCCACCCGCCCGTGGCGTGGTGGCGGAACCGGGCCTTGACGATCCGGTCCTCGCCCGAGTGGTAGGCGAGCACCACGCAGCGGCCGCCGGGGGCCAGGACGTCGACCGCCTGGTCCAGCGCGTCGGGGAGGATCGCCAGCTCCTCGTTGACCGCGATGCGCAGGGCCTGGAAGGTGCGCTTGGCCGGGTGGCCGCCGCGGCGGCGGGCGGCCGCGGGGATGGCGTCGCGCACGATGTCGGCCAGCTCGGCCGTGGTGGCCACGGGCCGGTGGGCGACGACGGCGGCGGCGATCCGCTCGGCGAACCGCTCGTCGCCGTGGTGGCGCAGGATCCGGGCCAGCTCGGCCCGCTCGGCCCGGTTGACGAGGTCGTCCGCGGTCAGGGAGCGGCGCCGGTCCATGCGCATGTCGAGCGGGCCGGCGTGGCGGTAGCTGAAGCCCCGGTCGCCCCGGTCGAGCTGGGGCGAGCTGACGCCGAGGTCGAACAGGACCCCCGTCACCTCCTCGCCCGCGAACTCGCTGACCGTGCTCACCGTCTCCTCCAAGCGATCGAACCGGGCATGACGGACGACCACCCGCGGGCCGAACCGGGCCAGCCGGGCGGTGGCCGCGGCCACCGCGTCGGCGTCCTGGTCGATCCCGAGGACCACGAGGTGCGGGTGGGCTTCGACGATGGCCTCGGCGTGGCCCGCCCCGCCGACCGTCGCGTCCACGACGATGCCGGGCGGCACCGGGGCGAACAGGTCGACGACCACGTCGAGGAGCACCGGCCGGTGCTCGAAGCGGGCCTCGCTCACCTGCAGCCCCCCGGGCGACGGGCGCCCGCCGGGTTGTCTCTCCCGGTCGGGCTCGATGGCAAGCGGGCGGAGTAGGGGCCTTCCATCGTGTCGACCGGGAGGCTGCAGGTGAGCGAGGACGTGTCCTCGGCCGCTCGCCTCGTCCGTCTGGTTGTGGGGATCGCGCTCCTCTCGTGTCGTGACCTCGTGGTGCCGCACGGGCTGCGCCGGCGGGTCACCTGCTTCAGATCCGCAGGGCCGCGACGGCCTGGGCCAGGTCGGCGTCGCCCTCGGTGGCCAGACCGGCCCACCGCGAGGCGTCCCAGATCTCGGCCCGGTCGATGCGGCCGGTGATGACCACGTCGCGCCCCAGCGCGGCGTAGGCCCGCAGCCGTTGGGGGATCACCACGCGCCCCTGCTGGTCGGGCGTGACCTCGGCGGCGTCGGCCATGAAGACCCGCAGGGCTGCGGCGGTCGCCCTGCCCTCGGCGACGTGGTCGGCGAGCTGGTCGGCCACCCGATCGAAACCTTCCTGGGTCCACAGTCCGAGGCAGCCGTCGAGCTTGGCCAGCACGCCCGTCTCGCCCAGCTGGGCGCGGACCTTGGCGGGCAGGACCATCCGGCCCTTGTCGTCGAGACCGTGTTCGAAGGTCCCGACGAAGCGCGCTCGCCGTAGCTCCATGGGGTGCTCATCCACATCTGTTGCCTGCCATCCGGCCACGGCCAGGACCCGCCCTGCCGTGCCAATGCGTGCCACCGTATGCCACTAGTCATCCACCGTCAACCACCAGGCGCCCCACCAGCACCACCACGGGGCGTGACGGCTCGGGCTCCGACGGCCACCCACGGCGTCGACCGGGCGCGCCCGAGGACGCTGTGCTGCCCACCCGCACCGGCCTGGTGCCGACCGCCCCACCACCGCGCCGCGACCCGAGCCCGGGCCGGCGCGAAGCGCGAACCCGCGTGCGAGTGCCCGGGCCGACGGGGAGGACCGCCACGACGGGCCGTCCCGGGAGGACCTCCGGCGTCCGCCGGCGAGGACGGGCAGGTCGGCGACGGCCGCCCCGGGTCGTGCCGCCGGGGGCACCGCCGAGCGCAGCGGGGCGCCTCCGGCGCTACGGCAGGTGGGACAGCAGCGCGGCGCGCAGGTCGCCGAGCGAGAGGCCGAGGTCGGCCACGCCGACCGCGGCCGACCGGAGCTCGGCCCGGGCCGTCGCCCGCTCCCCCGGCTCGAGCGCCAGCAGGTCCAGCGTCGGCGCCGGGTCCCAGCGGTGGTGGACCACGGCCTGGAAGCGCGCCGCGTCCCGGGTCCGCCGCTGCGAGATCCCCACCAGCTTGGCCCCGGCGACGGTCACCTCACCCGGGCCCAGCCCGGCGAAGCACACCGCGGCGGACCAGCGCGTCCGCACCATCGCGCCGGCGTGCACCGTGGCGGCCACGCCCACCTCGGACAGCGCGGCGGCCCAGGCCCGGCCGAACCAGCGGAACGCCGCGCCCACGTCGGCCCGCCACAGCTCGTCGTCCCGCCGGACCACGGCATCGACCCAGAGCACCTGGCCCGGCACGAGCAGCACGGCCGCACCGCCGCTGCGCCGGCGGACGACCTCCACGCCGGCCCGGGCCGCCGCGGCGCGGTCCACCGCCGCGTCGGGCTGGGCCGAGCCGAGGACCAGCGCCGGCGCCGCCGGCTCCAGCAGCCAGATCCTGCGCCCCGGGCCCTCCGACCAGGGCCGTCCGTGGAGCTCGCCGGCCGGGCCCGGCACCGCCTCCACCGACCAGGGGGTTCGACCCGCCGTCACCCCGCGGGGCGGAGGTGGCGGGTCGCAGGCACCCCCCGACGCCTGCGACCCGCACGAGCGCCCCGCCTTCGAACGGGCACCATCATGCCGAAAGCGCCGCCACCTCGCCATCGCGACCGGTCGCGGCGGCCAGATGGCTGACGTAGGGCTGCCACGTCGCCGGGATCGAACCGACCGCCACGACCACCCAGGTGATGGCCCGGGGCACCATCGGACGGCGCCGCAGGGTCATCGTCGTCTCGTGCAGGAGGCGGTCGCGCTTGTCGACGTTGCAGGGCCGGCAGGCCGCGACCACGTTCTCCCAGGCGTGCGCGCCGCCGCGGCTGCGGGGCACGACGTGGTCGATGCTGTCGGCCACCGCGCCGCAGTACTGGCAGCGGTGCCCGTCACGGGCGAACACCGCCCGGCGGTTCAACGGCGCCAGCCGTTGGAAGGGCACCCGCACGAAGCTGCGCAGTCGGACCACCGACGGCACGGCCAGGCTCAGGTGCTCGGAGCGCAGGACCTCGCCGGTGTCGTGGAGCAGCTCGGCCTTGTCCGCGAGCACCAGCACCGCCGCGCGCCGGGTCGGGACGACGCAGAGCGGCTCGTAGGTCGCGTTCAGCACGAGGGCCCGAGACACCGCCCGTGAGCCTAGAGGGCCGTCGCGGGGACCGAGGTCGAGTTGCCCGGGCGCTCACGCGCCGCGCTGGGCCCGGCACCAGCGCAGGTAGGCCACCACGTCGTCGCCCGACAGCGCGTCGAGCTCCCCCTCGCCGCCGTACGCGGTCTGGAGCCGGAACCTCAGGTAGGCACGGTCGGGCAGGGGCAGGAACGGCGGCCGGCGCCACCAGCCCGGCGCGGCCAGCACCGCCAGCTGGCGCACCGCGGTCACCCACAGCCCCGGGTGCCGGGCCACCGCGACGACCACGGCCAGGACCCGGCCGACGGTGCTCACCCGGGGAACCCCTCCACGCCCATGGCCCGCAGCGCGACCGCGGCCGCGCCGACCAGCGGCCCGTCGGCGCCCAGGCCGGCCGGTTCGATCGACGCCCCCCGCGAGTGGTCCAGGCACGCCGTCTCGGCCAGCTCGGCCCGGGCCGCCTCGAAGAACGTGGCGCCGTAGCCCAGCGCGACCGACCCGGCCACCACCGCCAGGCGGAGGTCCAGCAGGTTGGCCACCGAGCCCACCGCCCGGCCGACCAGCCGGCCGGCGCGGACCCGGACCTCCTCGGGCGCCTCGGCCGCGGGCGCGCCGGTCAGCTCGGCGATGGCCGTGCCGGACGCCTCGGCCTCGAGGCAGCCCCGGGCCCCGCAGCCGCAACGCCGCCCGCCCGGCTCGACCACGACGTGGCCGATGTGGCCGGCGTTGCCCTCGCGGCCGTCCAGCAGCCGGCCGTCGAGCACGATCCCGCCCCCGACGCCGGTCGACACCACCATGGCCAGGTAGTCGCGGGCCCCCGCGGCGCGCCCGATCCAACCCTCGCCCAGCGCCAGCGCCTTGGCGTCGTTGTCCACCGCGGTGGCCAGCCCGGTGAACGCCTCGACCCGCGCCCGCAACGGGAACCCGCGCCAGGCCCCCACGTTGAGGGGCGACACGGTGGCACCACCGGACGTCATGGGCCCGCCGCAGCCGACGCCGCAGCGCACCTCGTCGCCGCCGCGGGCCTCGGCCAGGACCTCGGCCACCGCGGCCCACACGACCTCGGGGTCGGTGCCGGCCGGCGTGGGCCGCACGGCCCGGCCCAGGATCGCCCCGCTGCGGTCGACCCGGCCCGCGGCCACCTTGGTGCCCCCGATGTCCAGCGCCAGCACGGTGGTCATGCGGCCGCGGAACCTACCCCAGGGCCGACCCCGAGCCGACCGCCGGGCCCGGCCCGGCGATAGCCTGAGGCTCGCTCGACGCCGCAACCCCCAGGGAGATCGACCCCGTGGTCACAAGTGAGCGCGCGACGTCGCCCGACACGGTGGCCGGCTGGTTCGCCGGGCTGGGGGCCAACGTGGAGCGGGTGATCCAGGGCAAGCGCGAGGTCGTGGACCTGGCGCTGCTGTGCCTGGTCGCCGAGGGGCACCTGCTCATCGAGGACGTGCCCGGCGTGGGCAAGACCAGCCTGGCCAAGGCCCTGGCCACCTCGCTCGACTGCTCGTTCGGGCGCCTCCAGTTCACCCCCGACCTGCTGCCGGGCGACGTGGTCGGGCTGCCGGTGTGGAACCGCACCACCAGCGAGCTCGAGTTCCGGCCCGGACCGGTGTTCAACGACATCGTGCTGGCCGACGAGATCAACCGGGCCTCCCCCAAGACCCAGGCCGCGCTGCTCGAGGCCATGGCCGAGCGCCAGGTGACCGTGGACGGCACGACCTACCCGCTCGGCGCGCCGTTCATGGTCATCGCCACCCAGAACCCGATCGAGCACGAGGGCACCTACCCGCTGCCCGAGTCCCAGCTCGACCGCTTCCTCATGCGGGTCTCGGTCGGCTACCCCGACCCGGCCGCGGAGCTGCAGATCCTCGACGCCCACGGCGACCACGACGTCCTGGGCGACATCGGCCCGGTGGCCACCGGCGCCGAGGTCGTGAAGCTGGCCGAGCTGGTCCGCACGATCCACGTGGCGCCGGCGCTCAAGCGCTACCTCATCGACCTCGCCGCGGGCACCCGCCGCCACCCCCAGCTGGCGCTGGGCATGTCGCCCCGGGCCACCCTGGCGCTGCAGCGGGTGGCCAAGGCCCGGGCCGCGGCCGTCGGGCGGGACTACGTCACCCCCGACGACATCAAGGCGCTGGCCCGCCCGGTGCTGGCCCACCGCCTGCTGGTCACCCCCGAGGCCCAGCTCCAGGGGACCTCGCCCGACGAGGCGCTGGCCGACGTGCTGCGGACGGTGCCGGTCCCGACCCCGGGCCGGTCGGCGTGACCCGCCCCGCCGGGTGGTCCTGACCCGCCAGGGTTGGGCGGTCGCCGGCGGGGCGCTGGCGGCGATCGCGGCGGGCCGGGTCCTGGGCCTGCCCGAGCTCTTCGCGCTGGGCGCGGTGGCCGGCCTGCTCGTGGTCGGCAGCCTCCTGGTCGTCACGCTCACGCCGCTCGACCTCCAGGTGTCGCGCACGGTCCACCCGACCCGGGTCCACGTGGACGCACCGGCCCGGGTCGACGTGCGGGTCCGCAACGTCCGGCGGCGGGGCCGCACCCCGGTGGTGCGGCTGCGCGACGCGGTGTCGGGGACCCGTGGCGCCGACGTGCTGCTGCCGCCCCTCGACGCGGCCCAGGCCGGGGTCGCCGCCTACCGGCTCCCCACCGGCCGCCGGGGCATCCTGCGGGTCGGTCCCCTGCGGGTGGAGACGGTCGACTCCTTCGGGCTGGCCTCGACGTCCGAGCAGGCCGCGCCGGCGGTCGAGGTCACCGTCTACCCCCGGGTGGAGGACGTGCCCGCGCTCCCCTACACGACGGGCCACGACCCCCTCGCCGGCGCCCGCCAGGCCAACTCGCTCGGGCGTTCGGGCGAGGACTTCTACGCGCTGCGCCCCTACGTGGTGGGCGACGACCTGCGCCGGGTCCACTGGCCCTCGTCGGCCCGCCACGACGAGCTCCTGGTCCGCCAGCAGGAGCTGCCCTGGCAGGGCCGCACCACGGTCCTGCTCGACGTGCGGGCGGCCACCCACGACGCGGCGTCCTTCGAGCTGGCCGTGTCGGCCGCGGCGAGCGTGTCCGCCGCGGTGGCCCGGCGCAACGACCTGCTGCGACTGGTCACGACCGGCGGCCTCGACACCGACTTCGGCACCGGGACCGGCCACCTCGAGGGCCTGATGGAGGCGCTGGCCGTGGTGGAGACCTCCGCCCGGGCCCACCTGGGCGGCGTGGTCGACCTGCTGGCCCGGCGCTCGACCGGCGGGGCGCTGATCGCGGTGGTCGGCGACGTCCACGACGAGGACCTCGCCGCGCTGGACCGGCTGGGACCCCGCTTCGGGGCCCACGTCGTCGTGCTGGTCGACCGGTCGGCCGGGGACCCCCGTGCCCCCGCACCCACCGCCGCTCCCGCCGGGCGGGTGGTCGTCAGCCGGGACCGCACCTTCGCCCAGGCCTGGGCCGACCACATCGTGCGGTCCCGCGCCGCGGTGCGCGCCGCGGCGCCCCGGGGAGCGCGGGCGTGACCCGGCGGGGTCCCCAGGGCGCCGAGCAGGCCCTGGCCGGGCTCACCAAGGCCGTGGCGCTGGGC
>JBFWTJ010000018.1:0-22398 GCA_050247895.1 Acidimicrobiia bacterium | reverse complement strand
GTTCACCAACTTCTTCTATGACGACAGCATCGAGGGCCGGACCAGCGACTACCCGCTCATCGGCGGCTACCTGCGCGAGTCCCCGTTCATCGGTCGGGGCTTCGGCACCTTCACCCCCGACCGGTACATCGTGCTCGACAACCAGTACCTGGGCATGATGATCGAGGCCGGCGCGTTCGGGGTGCTGACGTTCCTCGCCCTGCTGGTGTGCGGCGTGGGCGTGGCCCGCGGCGCCCGGATCGGCGGCGACGAGCAGACCCGGTCGCTGGGCCAGGCCCTCGCCGGTGCCGTCGCGGCGGGGCTCGTCACCGCTGCCACCTTCGACCTGCTGGCCTTCGGGATGGTGTCCATGATCCTGTTCCTGCTGATCGGCTGCGCCGGCGCCCTGTGGCGGCTGACCGCGCCCGAGCGGGCCGCGGCCCGCGCCGTCAACCGCTCCCGTTGGGCCCCGACGTGACCGGCCGCCCGCTGGTCTCGCTCGGGCTGCCGACCTACAACGGCGCCCGCTACCTCGCCGCGACGCTCGACTCGCTGCTGGCCCAGGACCTCGAGGACCTCGAGCTGGTCATCTCCGACAACGGCTCGACCGACGAGACCCCCGACATCTGCCGGGCGGCGGCCGAGCGCGACGCCCGGGTCCGGTACCACCGGGTGGAGCAGAACCAGGGCGCGGGCTGGAACTACAACCGGGTCCTCGAGCTCGCCCGGGGCCCCTACTTCAAGTGGGCCGCCGACGACGACGTCTGCCTGCCCGACTTCCTGCGCCGCTGCGTCGAGCTGCTCGACGCCGACGGCGCCGCGATCCTGGCCTGGCCCCGGACCCTGCTCATCGACGCCGACGGGGCCCCCATGCGCCCGCTGGACGACGACGACCTGGAGGGCCGGGAGGCCGACCCGGTGGCCCGGCTGGAGCGGATCCTGCGCAACCGCATGGAGTGGCACCCGGTCTTCGGCGTGATCCGCACCCCGGTCCTGCGCAGCACCCGGGGCATCGGCTCGTTCGTGTCGGCCGACGTGGCCCTGCTGGCCGAGCTGGCGCTGCGGGGCCAGTTCCACCAGGTCCCCGACCGGCTCTTCCACCGGCGCTACCACGAGAAGCGCTCGATCGCGGCCAACCCGTCGTTCCGGGCCCACGCCGCCTGGTACCAGCCCGACCGCCGGGACCGGCCGGTGCTGCCCAACGCCCGGCTGGTGCGCGAGCTGCTGGTGCGGGCCGCGGAGGCCCCGATCTCGCGCCGGGACCGGGCCCGGGCCTCGGCCGCGGTGATGCGGCTGTGGGCCGCCCCGCACTGGCGCCACATCGGTGGCGAGGTGAAGATCGCCGCCCGGGAGACGGCCCGGGACCTCCGCCGGCGGGGCGGGGACCCTCAGCCCGACCCGGTCGACGACCAGGGGTCGGCGGGCCAGCGCTCGGGATAGCCGATCAGCGCCGCGGTGGCCACGGCGGCCTCCACCGCCGGCGTCGGGGCGCCGGTGCGCGCCGCGGTGACGTCGGGCCCGGACAGGACCAGCTCGTCGGGCAGGTAGAGGTCGAGGTCGCCGTTGTCGCGGGCGAAGCCCTCCGAGGGCGACCAGCGCGCGAACCGCCGGCCGGAGGTGACCGCGGGGTCGGTGCGCAGCAGGGGGTGGGGCCCGAGGCGGCCCCGGGCGTGGGGCCAGCCCTCCAGCGCACGGTCCAAACCCGCGGTGGCGGCCGGCCCGGCCAGGAGGGTGAGCGTGCGGGAACCGGCCAGCACGTCGTCCCCGCTCGACGTGGCCGGTGGGGTGCGCCCGGCCAGGTAGGCCTCGAGGACCTCCCGGTCGGCCAGGGCGACGTGGTCGGCTCCGACCAGGCGCCGCCACCCCTCCACGGACAGCGGCTCGCCGGCGAAGACGTGGGCCACCGAGGCGTTGATGAGCGACGACAGGACGGTCCCGCCACCGGGGGCCACGACCCGGGCCAGCTCGCGGGCGGCGACCGCCTTGGCCGTCACGAAGGACATCACGTCGAAGGCGGTGCCCAGCGAGAAGGTGCCGTCGGGGAACGGCAGCGAGATGGCGTCGCCGCAGACCTGGTCGGCCCCGGGCGCCAGGTGGTGCCGGGCGATCCACAGCAGGTCGAGCTCGCGGTCCAGCGCCACCACCGGCCGGGGGGCGCACGTGGCGGCCATCTGCCAGGTCAGGTGGCCGGCCCCGCAGCCGACCTCGAGCACCGGTCCGGGACCGGGCTCGGCCGCGGCCACCGCGGCCAGGGCCACCAGGTGCTTGGGCAGGCCCAGCCGGTAGCGGAAGTAGTTGTAGCCCTCGGCGTTGGGCCGACGGTGCTCGAGGTGGGTCAGGCGCAGCAGCGCGTCGGGGTCGTCCACCGCGGCGTCCAGGGCGGCCCGGGCGGCCCCGGTGGCGGCCCGCTGGAGGCGCCGGGCCAGGCGGCGGGACACGGCGCGGGTCGGGCGGAGCTCGGCCAGCACGGGCACCAGCGCCGCGGCCCGGGAGCGGGGCAGCCGGCCGCCGACGGCGAGCGCCGCGGCCGACGCCGGGTCGCCGGCGCGCAGCAGGTCGACGACCTCCTCGTCGCCGTCGCGGAACACGGGGATGCCGGCCACCACCGGGTAGGTGCCCCCGTCGCCGTGCAGCAGGCCGGCCTCGACCTCACCGCCGTCGGCCTCGAGGACCTCCAGGCGCAGGGGACCACCCGACCGGGGGCAGCGGAGGAGCTCGACCAGCTCAGCGCGCACGGCTCACCGGCGGCGGAGTCCGGTCACAGGCCGCGGGCGGTGCTGAAGCGGTGCAGGAGCGAGCCGGTGTCGTCACCCCACTCCTCGTTGACGATGATGCCGACCCGCTCGATGCGCAGCCGGGGGGCGTCGGGGTAGACGTCGCGCAGGGCGCGGACCAGGCCCGGCTCCCCGTTGGTGCTGGCCACGAACCGCTCCCCGTCGAACACGGTGCGCAGCGTGCAGCGCCCGCCCCACACGACGCCCCGGACCAGCGTCCAGACCGCGTCGTACATGTTCTCCTCGCCACCCAGGTGGTAGAAGGTCGAGATCGAGGCGCCGTCGAAGTCGTCGTCGACGTAGAGGTTGACGACCAGGTAGTTGTCGGGGTCCTGCCAGAAGACCACGCCGCAGCGGCCGTTCTCGCCCTCGCCCCGGCGGGTGCCCGGCATCGTCATCTCCAGCTCGACGTCGGCGTGGAGGGGGTCGTCCCACGGCCGGGTGAAGATGGTCCGGCCCGGGTTGGGTTCGGCCACGCTGGCCCGCACCACGGCCCGCCCGTCGACGAGGTCGATCATCCCCTCGCCCTCCGAGCGCTCCCAGCCGGGCAGGTCGACGATGGTCAGCGGTGCGCCGCCGGGGGCCGGCTCGGCGTCGAAGCGCTCGTGGTCGGGCTCGGCCGACGGCGGCGGGGTCCAGGGTGCCCCGGTGTCGAGCTCGGCCGGCAGCTCCACGACCTGGGGGTGGACCTCGAGGTCGCGCACGGCCACGTCCCCGTCGAGCACGAAGCCCACGCCGCCCCCGTCGAAGGCCGGGGCCGGCACCCAGGTCCCACCGACCAGGCGGCCGTCGACCTGGATGCCCAGCCGGGTGCCGTCGTCGAGGAGCTGGACCGCGACGGTGGTCGCCACGGGCAGGGCGGCGGTCGGGTCCTCGACCAGGACCGTGACGGTCCCGTCGGGGTCGACCCGGCGCACCGACGCGCCCCGCTCGGACAGCACGACGGCCACGTGGGCCGAGTCCTCGGCCACCCGCCAGCGCAGCTCGACCTCGCCGGGACCGGTGCCCCGCTCGGCCAGCAGGTGCAGCAGGCCGCCCCGCTCGTCGAGGGACAGGCGGGCCTGGCCCCGGATGCCCGCGCCGGCCACCGCGCCACGGTCGCTCAGCCGGACGGTGGGATCGGCGAACCACAGGCCGCCCAGCTCGGCCAGGCGGTCCTGGAGGTCACCCTCGCCCACCAGGCGGTCGGCGGCCACCGCCGTGCCGTACCACCGCGCCCAGGCGTCCACCACGGCGACCTCGGTGCCGTACACCCGGGTGTCGACCGAGTAGCCGACCTCGCCCAGGATCCGCTGGTGGATCCCGGCCACCACCGGTCCCGTCGTGGGCCGCGGGTCGATGCCGACCGGGCGCAGGTGGGGGTACGCGCTGGCCCCGGTGGCGTCGGGGACCGACGCCAGGTAGTAGGCCGCGCCGGTGGGCCGCAGGGCCACCACGTAGACGAACGGCACGTTGAGCACGCCCCGCGCCATGCGGGCCGCCCGGCCCCGGTGGGCCGTCCACAGCTCGCCGTTGTCGGCGGTCGCGGCGTGCATCACGAAGCTGTGCGCGTCCCGGAGCGGGTCGGCCACCACGGCGTCGGGGAACAGGCCCACGGCCAGGTTCTCGTAGTGGTGCTGCCGGCGGGGCCGGCGGTGGCGGATGTCGGACAGGACCCGCCGGATCCGGACCTTGCGGGTCTCGGGGAAGTAGAAGGTCTGCGAGGCGTTGTGGCCGTTGAGCACGTGGGCCGAGAAGGCCAGGCCCGGCACGGGCGGGAACGGCCCGTAGGCGATGCCCTCCCGGCCCCACCCGGGCTGGGCCAGCGGGCGGAAGCGCAGGGCGCCGTTGTCGATCGCGATGCGGCCCTCGACGTCCACGCCCCGGCGCAAGGCCCCCGCCGGGCCCACGGTGCCGATCACCTCGCCGATGGGCAGGTCGTCGTCGAACCGGTCGCTGCACCGGAGCTCGGCCGTGGTCCGCTCCTCCTCGTAGGTGGTCACGGGGCCACCTCCGCCGGGGTGGCCACGAAGTGCTCGACCAGCCAGTCTGCTTCGTCGTAGGACGGGTCGAGCCAACGGATCTGGTAGCCGGCCGCCTCGAGCAGGGCCACGTTCTCGACCCGCTTGGCCGACAGCCCGTCGCGGTCACCGTGGTCGATCTCGACCAGGACCACCGGGCGGTGCTCGGCCAGGGTCGCGGCCATGCCCCGCAGCACGGCGGCCTCGGCCCCCTCCACGTCGACCTTGACCACCGCCGGGGCCGGGATCCGGCCCGCGGCGACCAGTGCGTCGACGGTGGTGACCTCGACGTCGATCGTGCCGGTGGCGTCGGGCGGGTCGCCGGCCGAGGCGATCGCCGCGCCCCCGGGGTGGGCGGCCAGCACCAGGGTGGTGGTGCCCACCGCGTCGCCGGCGGCCATCTCGAGCACCTCGACGTTGGACAGCCGGTTGCGCCGGGCGTTGGCCCGGACCTGGGCCACGTTGGCCGGGACCGGCTCGATGGCCACCGCCCGGCCGGCCGGCCCGACGATCCGGGCCGCCAGCATGGTGAAGAAGCCCACGTTGGCCCCCACGTCGAGGAAGTCCATGCCGGGCCGGAGCACGTCGGCCAGCGCGGTCTGCACGGCCAGCTCGTTGGTGCCGGCCCGGTAGTCGGCGCTGGCCTCGGCCCGGCCGATGCGCAGCCCGCGGCCGGGGCCGCCCTGGACCCGGGGGGCCCGGCGGGCCCGCAGGCGCTCGGGCAGGTTCTTGACGATCTCCATCACGACACGATCTCCGCGGTCTCCCCGGTTGCGATGACGGTGGGGTCCTGGCCGACGAGGGCGGCGGCGTCGATCAGCTCCTCGTCGAGGGCCTCCTCGATGTCGCCGCCCCGGCGCCGCCGGACCTTGTCGAGCGCGGCCAGCAGGTCGGCGCGGGGGACGGCGACCAGCACGTAGACGCCCACGACGATGGCCCCGCCCAGCATCGTGGTCAGGGCCGGGCCACCGAGGTGGTCCCGCACGGCGAGGCCCACGGCGAAGCCCACGCCGGCACCGACCACCGGCCGGGCCAGGCGCCGGGCGACGTCGGCCAGGTCGGCGCCGGCGTGCGCCGCGGCCCGCAGGAACAGCGGCAGGGCCACGGCGCACGAGACGACGGCGTGGGCGATGGCCACGCCCCGCAGCTCGCCGTTGCGCACGCCGTACTCCAGCCCGGCGACCAGGAACACCAGCCAGACGCACTTGAGGACCAGCGTGGTGCGCGACCGGCCCACGCCGACGAGCAGGTCGAACACGAAGCCGATGGCCATCCGGGCCCCGGCCAGGATGGCGAGCAGCTCGAGCACCGACGCCGACTCCACCCACTGGTCGCCGTAGACGAAGGTGATGAGCGGCAGGGCGAACAGGCCCAGGCAGACCAGCAGCGGGAAGGCGGCCGACATGAGCAGCGAGAAGGCCTTGCTGAAGTTCCGCCGCAGCGAATCCTCCGCGCCCTCCAACCGGGCGAAGCCGGCGATCGACACCCGCCGGACGGCGTCGGTGATGATCGAGATGGGCCAGTTCGAGACGTTGTAGGCGAGCAGGTAGATGCCCACCGCGGCGGGGTCCAGGGCCCGGCTGACGATCAGGTAGTCGGCGTTGAGCAGGCAGTACTCGACCAGCGAGGTCAGGGCCAGGGGCAGGCCGTAGGCCAGCATCGGCTTGGCGATCTTCCACTGGAAGCCGAAGCCGACCCGGAACGGCGCGTAGCGGAACAGCATCACGCCCGAGACCACGTTGGCCAGCAGCTGGCTCAGGGCCAGGGCCCACACCCCGGCACCGGCCCAGGCCAGCAGGATCGACGAGATCACGCCGACCGGCATGGCCGCGAACTCCGACTTGGCGAAGCGGTCCTGCATGAAGAACCGGACCAGCAGGCCGTGCGAGGCCGTGGTGATCCCGTCGATGAACACGGTCAGGGCCAGGACCCGCAGCACCGGGATCGAGTCCGGGCTGTTCATCGCCCGGCAGAACCAGGGCGCGGCGGCGAAGACCATGACGTAGAGGGCCAGGCTGAAGCCCATGGCCACTGTCTGCGCCGTGCGGCACGCCTCGCGCAGGTCCTCGCCCTTCCAGCGCACGATGGCCAGCAGCAGGCCCAGGTCGTTCAGGCCGAAGAGGATGGCCACCACGGCCATGGCCGGGGCGAACACGCCGTAGTCCTCGGGGATCAGGATCCGGGCCAGGACGATCCCCGACAGGATCGAGGTCAGCCGGGCCACGGCCATGTTGAGGACGCTCCACTTGAGGCCGCGCTTGACGTCCTCGCCGAGGCCGGCCTCGGCCGGCTCCGGCTCGCCGGGAGCGGTGGGGGCCCCGGGGACGGGGGTCGCTTCGTCGGTCATTGGCTCACGAACCAGGGCTTCTCGGGGGCAGGGGGCTTGGGCGCCGGGGCCGCGGGGGCCGGGGCGCGGGGCCCGGCGGGGGCGGCGGCCGGGTCGAGCGGCACGACGATCTGCCAGCGGGCCGCGCTGCGGGTGACGATCGAGACGTCGGCGCTGGCCGGGAGGCGGTCGACCAGACCCACGACCTCGGCCCAGGCGTCCTCGTCCTCGTCGTCGACGATGACCACCGGCGGGGGCACCGTGGGGGCCGGGTCCTCCAGGGCCCTCTCCATGGCGGCGAGGTCGAGGGTGCCCATCAGGCCGGCCAACGCCTCGCGGGCCACGATCCGGCGCTCGGCCGCGGCGACGGCCTCGAGCAGGTCGCCGGCCTCGGGCTGGATGGCCAGCAGCCGGCGCAGGCGCTGGAGGCTCCCGGTCAGGTCGTCCTCGTCGGGGACGAAGCCGATGGCCAGGAACCGCTCGGTGAGCTCGTGGCCCCGCTGGTCCTGGACGGCCTGGAGCTCGGCCAGGCGCTGCTCGCGGGCCTCGCGGTCGCGCAGGCCCTCGACGATGGCCTGGGCCCGGTCGGGCCCGTCGTCGGCACCGGCCACCTCGTGCCAGCGGGCCTTGGCCGCGGCGGCGTCACGGCGGGCGTCGGCCAACCGCCGTTCGGCGGTGAGCCGGTCCCAGCGCTCGTGCTCGGCCTCGGTCAGCAGCTCCTGGCTGGCCAGGTTGGCCCGGACCTCGGCCGCGCGCACCTGGGCCTCGGCGTTGATCCGCAGGCTCCAGGCCCGTCGGAGGAACTCGAGCGCCGGCGGCAGGAACGCCACGCCGACGCCGGCCCAGGCCGTGCCCACCGCGCCGGTCAGCGCGGCGGCGATCACCGCCACGCCGGCCACCGCCACCACCACCGACCGCCGGGCCATCTGGGTCGATTCGCGGATGGCCCGCTTCTGGGCCCGCTCCGCCCCGGCGATCTCGGCGTCCACGGCCTTGGCCGAGCCCTGCACGCCCGACAGGCCGTACTCGCGGGCCCGGGCGTGCTCGACCGCGGCGATGGCCAGGCGGACCGCGGCGTCGGCGTCACGGACCTCGGCCCAGACCCGCTCCAGGTCGGTCACGGTCCGGCCCGGCACCAGCCGGTAGGGCATGGCGTCGTGCGCGGCCCGCAGGCCCTCCCGGGCCCGCTCGGTGCGGTGCGCCGCCTCCTCGTAGGTGCGCACCACGCCGGCCAGCTCCGACAGCGACCGCCGGGCGTCGGGGACCAGCGCCTCGGCCTCGGCGAACTCGTCGGATCGAGCCACCAGGGCCCGGTCGGCAGCCTCGTCGAAGCCCTTGAGCCGGCTGGACAGGGCCACGGCCCGCTCGGCGCGGGCCAGCAGGTCGAGCTGCTCGTAGGCCTCGACGGTCTCGCCGAGCAGCACGCCACCCTCGGCCAGGCCCTCGCACAGGTGGGCGCCGAGCTGCCCGCCCAACCGCCGGGCGGTGGCCAGGGGACGGGCCGACTCGACGACGGCGACGCTGCGGGGACGGGTGCTCACCGGTCCACCGCCACGTAGCGGGCGTCGAGGCCCAGCTCCTTGCCGCTCCGCTCGATCTCGTCGAGGTAGAGCCCGTTCATGACCAGGACCGTGTCGAGGGTGCCGGCCACGTCGGCCGGGGCCGACACGGCGACGCCGGTGCCCGGGACGTGCCGGCCCCTCTTGCGGGGGTTCACGTCGATGACCTCCACGTCGGGGGCCAGGGTGTTGGTGAAGGCCACGCCCTTGGACCCTGCCCCCCAGATCGCCACCCGGGCCCCGGCCCGGCGCTCGCCCTCGAGGAACTCGGTCCAGCGGGTGACGGCGTCGCGGTAGACCTCGCCGAAGTGGCGGGCCGCGGCGGTCACCGTGTCGACCTCGGCCGCCGGGGTCAGGTCGTCCCCGGCCCTCGCCGTGGCGGCGGCCTCGGCCCACAGGTACTGGCCGCCGAACGACGTGCCGGTGGCGATGTCGTGCCACCCGGCCGCGGCCAGCGCGGCGACCAGGGCCGGCTGGGTGAAGTAGCCGACGTGCTCGTAGATGAGGTCCCACACCGCACCGGCCCTCAGCATGTGGCCGGCGTCGGGGACCTCGACGTAGATGTGGGTGTCGGAGCCGGCGAGCCGCTCGCGCATGGCCCGCAGCAGCGCGACCGGGTCGGGCACGTGCTCGAGGACGTGGCGGCTGAGCAGCAGGTCGGCCCGCAGCCCCTCGGGGGCCTGGTCGATGTCGCCGGGCAGCAGCCGCAGCGGCGTGCCGCCGACCTCGCGCTCGGAGGCCGCGGCCAGGCTGGGGTCGATGCCCACGGCGGTGCCGAAGCCCGGTGCCACCATCTCGAGGAAGTCCCCCGCGCCGGACCCGATCTCGACCACCGTGCGCCCGGGACCGCCGAAGCGTCGGACCAGGTCGGCCGACAGCTCGCCGGCGAACTCCTGGAACCGGGGCGAGAAGTGCAGCGAGTTCTCGTAGGCGTTGTCGTAGGGGGCCAGCGCGGGGTCGAACGCGGCGTTGTGCAGCATCCCGCAGGTGCCGCAGACGCGCAGGTCGATCTCGCCCCGGGCCATGGCCCGGGCCTCCTCGGCGGTCGCCGCGAAGGCGTTGCACAGGACCGGCATGCCGGCGACCTGGGTGACCGGCCGGGCATCGGCCGAGCCGCAGACGGGACAGCTCACCAGGACCTCCGTCGCGGCGAGGGCGCCGCGGGTGCTTCGATGGGGGGATGGATGCCGGATCGGTCGTGCGCCGCACCCTCCGCTCGGCCGAGGGCCTGGGTCGGGAGGCCTGGCGCCGGCACCTGCTGGCACGGGCGGTGGACGTCACCGAGCGGGCGGCCACCACGAGCTGCCTCGTGCTGGCCCCCCACCCCGACGACGAGACCTTGGGTTGCGGGGCGACCATCGCCCGCAAGCGGGCCGCGGGGACCCCGGTCCGGGTCCTGTTCGCGGCCGACGGCCGGACCTCGCACCGCTCGGCGGTGGTCGGCCCCGACGAGCTGGCCACGATCCGCGCCGGCGAGGCCCTCGCCGCGTGCGAGGTCCTCGGCGTGGGGCCGGCCGACGTGGTGCAGCTCGGCCTGCCCGACGAGACCCTGGGGGCCCGCCGGGCCGAGCTGGCCGAGGCCCTGGCCGCCGAGCTGGACGCGCACCCGCCCGACGAGGTCCGCCTGCCCTCGGGCCGGGACTGGCACCCGGACCACCGGGCGCTGCGGGCCGCCCTGGGCGACGTGCTGCGGGGCCGGCGCCGGCCGCCACAGGTGCGCGAGCACCCGGTCTGGCTGTGGGTGCACGGGCCGTGGGACAGCTCGCCCGACGGGCCGTGGGTGCCGCTGCGCCCGGCGTCCCTGCTCGGCTACGCCCGCCGCTCGGCCTGGGCCACCGCCGAGGCGGTGTCCACCGCCGGGTTCCTCGACCTGAAGCGCAGGGCCCTGCTGGCCCACCGCTCGCAGACCTCGAACCTGACGGGCGAGGCGGGCTGGGCCACCTTCGACGCCGCGTTCGTCGCCGCGTTCATGCTCCCGGTGGAGCTCTCGTTCCCGGCCGCGGCCGGTTGATCGGGGGGTCACCGCAGGGGCCTCAGAGTCGCTCGTGGTCGGGGCGGCCCGGCGGCCCGAGGGCGTTGACGGCGTCGAACACCGGGGTGGTCAGGCCGCGGAGCCGCTCGACGGGCCACTCGTCGTGGCCGACCAGCACCAGGACCAGGTCGGTCCCCTCGAGCACCTCGGGGGTGAGCTCGGTCGACTTCCGCTCGATGCCGTCGATGACCACCGACGGGACCCAGGGGTCCGAGTAGCGCACCACGGCCCCCGCCTCCTCGAGCAGCTCGACGACGCGCAGGGCGCGCGAGTTCCGCACGTCGGACACGTTGGGCTTGAAGGCCACGCCCAGGACCAGCACCTCGGTCCCGCGCAGGCTGCGGCCCCGATCGTTCAGGAAGGCGGCGACCCGGGTCCGCACGTGCTGGGCCATGCGCAGGTTGGTGTCGGCGGCCAGCTCGATGAACTTGGTCTGGAAGTCGAAGGCCCGGGCCCGCCACGACAGGTAGTACGGGTCGACCGGGATGCAGTGGCCGCCGGGGCCGATGCCGGGCTGGAAGGGCTGGAAGCCGAAGGGCTTGGTCGCCGCGCCGGCGATGACCTCCCACACGTCGATGCCCATCTCGTTGCAGAGCATGGCCAGCTCGTTGACCAGGGCGATGTTGACCGCCCGGTAGGTGTTCTCGAGGAGCTTGGTCATCTCGGCCGCGTCGGGCGACGACAGGACGGTCACCCCGCCCGGCTCGACCAGGACGGCGTCGAGCAGCGCGGCGGCCATGGCCGAGCAGGCCGGCGTGGTGCCGCCCACGACCTTGGGCGTGTTGCGCACGTTCCAGCGGGTGTTGCCGGGGTCGACCCGCTCGGGCGAGAAGGCCAGGAACACGTCCTCGCCGACCTTCAACCCCGTCTGCTCCAGGATCGGCTGGACCACCTCGGCGGTCGTGCCCGGGTAGGTCGTCGACTGGAGGACGACGAGCATGCCGGGGTGCAGGGCGCGGGCCACCGACTCGGCCGCGGCCCTCACGTAGGACAGGTCGGGGACCTTGTGCTCGTCGAAGGGCGTGGGCACCGAGATGAACACGGCATCGGCCGCGGCCAGGTCCGCGACCTCCGCGGTGGCCCGGTAGCGGCCGGCGGCCACGACCTCGCCCAGCACGGCGTCGGGGATGTCCTCGATGTGGCTGTGCCCCTGCCCCAGCGCGGCGATCCGCTCGACGGCGACGTCGAACCCGACGGCCCGGAAGCCGGCCTGGGCGAAGGCGACGGCGAGGGGGAGCCCGACGTAGCCCTGGCCCACGACGCCGACGACGACGTCGCGCCGGGCCACCCGCTCGATGAACTCCGCCTCAGCTGACATTGTCCTTCCACCATTCGTAGGTCCGGCCCAGGCCCTCCTCGAGGTCCACCGTGGGCTCCCACCCGAGGAGCTGGCGCGCCCGGGAGATGTCGGGGACCCGGCGCCGGGTGTCGGCGAAGCCGGGTCCGTAGTAGCTCTCGTGGGTGACGTGGCGGATCTCCGAGGACGAGCCGACGTAGTCGCGCACGCGCTGGGCCAGCTCGGCGATGGTGATCTCGTGGTCGCTGCCCAGGTTCACGACCTGGCCGACCGCCGCGTCGGAGAGACCGGCCGACACCGTGCCGCGCACGGTGTCGGCCACGAAGGTGAAGCACCGCGTCTGCAGTCCGTCACCGTGCACCGTGATGGGCTCGCCCGCGGTGGCCTGGCGCAGGAACTGGGCCAGGACCGATCCGTAGCCCCGCGGGTCGAGCCGGGGTCCGTAGGAGTTGAAGTAGCGCACGATCGACACCGGCAGGCCGACCTCGGCGTAGGCCAGGGCCAGGTGCTCGTCGACCGCCTTGGAGGTCGAGTACGACCAGCGGTGGACCGAGGTCGGTCCCAGCACCCGGTCGTCGTCCTCGGACATGGGGAGCTGGGGCGTCTTGCCGTAGATCTCCGACGTCGAGGCGACCAGGGTGCGCCGGCCGTGGCGGGCGCACGCCTCCAGCACGATGTCGGTGCCCCGCACGTTGGTGACGATCGAGCCGAGGGGGTCGGTCACGATGTGGCGGACGCCGACCGCAGCGGCCAGGTGGAACACCACGTCGGCCCCCGCGACCAGCCGTTCGACCACCTCGGCGTCGAGGATCGAGCCGTGGACGAACTCGATGGCGCCGATCGAGCGGTCCAGGTTCTCCTTGCGGCCCGTGGTGAGCAGGTCGAGGACCGCCACCCGGTGCCCGTCGGCGACCAGCGAGTCGACGAGGTGCGACCCGATGAAGCCGGCGCCGCCGGTGACGAGGATCCGTGCGCCGTCCGCGCTCATCGCTGCCCTCCGAGGACCTGGTCGTAGACACCTTCGAACGAGCGGGCCACCGCGTCGGGCGGGAACCGCCGGGCCACCGCGGCCCGGCCGGCCGCGCCGAAGCCCTCGCCGCGGTCGGCCGAGGCCAGCACCTCGACGATCGCCGCGGCCAGGCCGGCGACGTCGCCCTGGGGCACCAGCACGCCGGTGACGCCCTCCTCCACGAACTCCTCGAAGGCCACGCAGTGCATGGCCACCACGGGGAGCTCGGCCGCCATGGCCTCGAGCAGGGCCAGGCCGAAGCCCTCGTTCTCGGAGGCGAAGGCGAACAGGTCGGCCGCGCCGAGCAGGGCCGGCACGTCGTGGCGGTCGCCCAGGAAGCGCACCGCCCCGGTCAGGCCGAGCCGGTCGGCCTGGGCCTCGTACTGCTCGAGGAGGGGGCCGCCCCCGACGAGCACCAGCACCGCGCCGGGCACCTCGGCCCGCACCGGGGCCAGCGCCTCGATCAGACGGCCCTGGCCCTTGCCCGGGACCAGCCGCGACACGCAGACCAGCACCGGCGCGTCGGCCGGCAGGTCGAGCTCGGCCCGCACCCGGGCCCGCTCGGCGCGGACGCCGTCGAAGCGCTCGAGGGGGATGGCCTGGTCCAGCACGGTGATGGGCTGGCCGACCAGGGGGCGGAACAGGTCCCGGACCCGGCCCGACTCGGCCACGTAGCCCTTCACCGCGGCGCGCTCGAGGCGGTCGCGGCCCCAGCCCAGGACCCGGGCCGCGGCGGCGCGGGGCCCGGAGGCGCCGTCGGGCACCTTGGGCCCGAGGTGGATCCACTCGGCGTGCAGGTGGCCGACCACCGGGACCCGGGTGGCCAGGGCCGCGGCGTGGCCGAGCTTGCGGTCGACGTCGCTGTGGACGTGGAGGAGGTCGATGCGCTCGCGGCGCAGGAGCCGGACGAGGGGCACGACGCTGGCCCAGGGCCGGCGGGCGTCGAAGGGCACCTCGATCGGTGCCCGCCCGGTGGCCTCGGCGAAGTCGTCGGTCAGCGCCCCACCACCCTCGAGCACCGCGACGACGACCTCGAAGCGGTCTCGGTCGGCGTGGCGCAGGTGGTTCAGGACGATGGTCTGCCCGCCGCCGATGGCCAGGTCGGGGAGCAGGTGCAGCACCCGGACCGGGGCCGCGCCGGGACCACCGGCACGACCGGCGGCCGGCTCGGGCCCCTCGGCCGCGTGGGCCGGGGTGGTCGCCTCCAGGGCGCTGGCGCTCACACCGCCACCACGCGGGGATCCAGGCCCAGGGCCCGCAGGCTCTCCCCGATCTCGTCCAGGTACACCGGGTTCATGACCACGACCAGGTCGGGCCGGTACTCGACCAGCGCCTCGGGGGCCACGATCTGCTGGCCGGTGCCGGCCATGAACATGCCGTGCTTGTGGGGGTTGATGTCCACGGCGTACTCGATCTCGTCGACCACGCCGAGGCCGGTGAGGAAGGCCACGCCCTTGGACCCGGCCCCCCAGATGACGGCCTTGCCCCCCTCGGCCCGCAGGTCGGCCAGCTCCCCGCGCCAGCGGTCCAGGGTGGCCGTGTAGGAGCTGGAGAAGGTGGCCGAGGCGGCGACGAGCGCGTCGAGGTCGTCCTCGATGGGCAGCGGGTCGCCCGGGGCCGGGGTGGTCGACGGCCGGGCCTCGATGAGCAGGTACTGGTCGTCGTAGTCCAGCGAGACGTCGAGGACCTCGAACCCGGTGGCCCGGAACAGCCGGGCCAGGGAGCCGGCGCTGAAGTAGGAGCAGTGCTCGTAGTAGACGTCCCAGAAGGCGACCTCTTCGAGGACCCGGCGCACGTCGGGCAGCTCGAACAGCACGATGGTGTCGGTGCGGTCGCCGATCGAGCGGCGGACCGTCCGCATGAAGTCGCCGACCGGTGCGATGTGCTCGAGCGTGTGCCGGCACACGACGGCGTCGGCCTGCAGGTGGGCGTAGCGCTCGGAGTAGAAGTCGGTGATCCACTCGATGCGCGACGCAGCCTCGCTCTGGCGCCGCTCGGGGTGGGCGCTGGGATCGATCCCGATGCCCCGGCCGGCCCCGGCCTCGCACATCATCTCCAGGAACTCGCCCTTGCCGCAGCCGATCTCGAGCACCGACCGGCCGTGCAGGTCGTACTGGTCGACCCAGCGCTTGGCCAGATCCCGGGCGAAGTCGTTGAACCGGGCCGAGAAGCCCTGGGTCTCCTCGTAGCGGCTGGAGTACTCCGACAGGGCCGGGTCGAACCGGGCGTTGGCCACGAAGCCGCAGGCCCGGCAGACGTGCAGGGTCATGTCACCCCGCGGGTAGCCCTCGGCCTGGCCGCGGTCGGCCAGCAGCAGGCAGCTGTTGGTCGGGATCCGGTCCTCGCGGTGGAACGCCGTGGTGGCGGTGCTCCCGCAGGCCGGGCAGGCGAAGTCGGTCCCGGTGCTCACACGACCTCCGGTCGGGGGATCGGCACGATGAAGCGCCCGCCCCGGGCCCGGTACTCGGCCTGCTGGGCCAGGATCTCGTCCTTGAAGTTCCAGGCCAGCAGCAGCACGTAGTCGGGCTGCTCCTCGAGCAGCGCCGAGGTGTCCCGGATCGGGATGTGGACGCCGGGCATCAGCCGGCCCTGCTTGTGGACGTTGCGGTCGACGACGAAGTCGACCAGCTCGGTGTCGATCCCCATGTAGTTGAGCAGCGTGCTGCCCTTGGCCGCGGCGCCGTAGGCCGCGATCGTGGCGCCCTCGGACCGCAGGAGGCGGAGCCGGGCGACCAGGTCGCTCTTGATCTCGGCGACCCGGGCCCCGAACGACTCGTAGTGCGCGAAGCTGGTCAGCCCGCCCTGGCGCTCCTGCTGGAGGAACTCCAGCGCCACCGCGGTCGGCGCCTCGGTGGGGCCGAGGTGCCAGCGCAGCGTGCCGCCGTGAAGCTTGGGGAAGTACTCGACGTGGTTGAGGAACAGCCCGTGCCGCCGGGCCAGCGCGTCGACCGCGGTGCACGAGTAGTAGCAGAAGTGCTCGTGGTAGACGGTGTCGAACTCGGCGTGCTCGATGAGGTCCCGCACGTAGGGGTTCTCGACGGTGATCAGCCCGTCGTCGGCGACCAGGATCCGCATGCCCTCGACGAAGCCGTTGAGGTCGGGCACGTGGGCCATCACGTTGTTGGCGATGATGACGTCGGCCGGGCCGTGCTCGTCGCGGATGCGCCGGGCCAGCTCGGGGCCGAAGAACTCCTGGAGGGTCGGCACGCCGGCCTCGTTGGCCGCCCGGGCCTGGTCGGGGGCCGGGTCGACGCCGAGCACCGGCACGCCGGCCTCGACGAAGTTCTTGAGCAGGTAGCCGTCGTTGCTGGCCAGCTCGACCACCAGGCTCTCGGGGCCCAGGGCCCGCTTGGCCACCAGGTTGAGGGCGTGCTCGCGCGAGTGGCGGAGCAGCTCGTCGGAGAACGACGAGAAGTAGAGGTAGTTGTCGACGAAGAGCTGCTCGGGCGGCACCTCCTCGAGGATCTGGACCAGCGAGCACGACGGGCAGAAGGCCACGTCGAGGGGGAAGCGGGCCTCGGGGCCCTCCACGTCCTCGGGCCGGACCAGGGCGTCGGCCAGGGGCGTCTTGCCCAGGGACAGGAACGTGCGCAGGCCCGGCGCGCCGCAGGAGCGGCAGGAGCCGTCGTCAGCCAACGGGGTGACCTCCGGTGTCGGGGGACCTCCAGCGGAGGTCGGTGCCGAGCCGATCGGCGGCGATCAGCTCCTGGATGTGCTTGATCCGCTGGTACCGGGCGCCGGTCAGGTCGTCGAGGCCGAGCTCGTTGGCCTTGTAGGCCTCGTAGAGCTCCTCGGCGCCCTTGCGGACGGTCCAGATGGGGTCGAAGCCGGGCAGCGAGGTGGCCGCCTTGTCGCAGTCGACCCGGTAGTTGCGCTTGTCGGGGCCGGCGCCCTCGGCGAAGGCCAGCCGCGTGTCGGGCACGACCTCGGCCACGATCTCGGCCACCTCGCGGATCCGGTAGTTCTCGCTCGTGCGCCCGATGTTGAAGGCCTCGAGGTGCACGGCGTCGCGGGGCGCCTCCAGGGCGGCCACGAAGGCCCGGGAGATGTCCTCGATGTGGACCAGGGGCCGCCACGGCGAGCCGTCGCTCTTCATGAGCACCTCGCCCAGGGTCACCGCGTAGCCCACCAGGTTGTTGACGACCAGGTCGCCCCGCAGCCGCGACGACAGGCCGTAGGCGGTGGCGTTGCGCAGGAACGTGGGGCTGAAGTCGTCGTCGGCCAGGGCCGAGATGTCCCGCTCGGCGAACACCTTGGACTCGCCGTAGGGGGTGACGGGCAGGAAATCGGCCGACTCGTCGATGGGGGCGTCGCCGTGGGCGCCGTAGAGGCTGCACGACGAGGAGAAGACGAACCGCCCGACCCCGGCGGCCTTGGCCGCCTCGGCCACCCGGACCGCGCCCAGGTGGTTGATCTCGTAGGTCGTCTCGGGCCGCAGGTCGCCCAGCGGGTCGTTGGAGATGCCGGCCAGGTGGGCGACGCCGTCGAAGCCCTCCAGGTGCTCGGGCCGCACGTCGCGGATGTCGAGCCGCAGGGCGGGGATGTCGGGGACCTCGGGGCCCATGGTGCACCCCTCGAACAGGTAGCTGTCGAGGCCGACGACCTCGTGGCCGGCCTGCTGCAGGAGCGGGACCAGCGAGCAACCGATGTAGCCGTTGTGTCCCGTGACGAGCACGCGCATGTTCAGTCCCACACCTTCCACGGAGCCTGTCCGTCGTCCCAGAGCTGTTCGAGCAGCTTCTTGTCCCTCAACGTGTCCATGCACTGCCAGAACCCGGAGTGGCGGTACGCCATGAGCTCCCCGTCCTTGGCCAGCCGCTCCAGCGGCTCGTGCTCCCACTGCGTGTCGTCGCCGGCGATGTAGTCGAAGATCTGGGGCTCGAGGACGAAGAACGCCCCGTTGATCCAGCCCTCGGCGGCCTGCGGCTTCTCGGAGAACTCCGAGATCTGGTCGCCGTCCATGACCAGGTGCCCGAACCGGGCCGGCGGGCGCACCGCGGTCATCGTGGCCAGCTTCCCGTGGCGGCGGTGGAAGGCCAGCAGCTCGTGGAGGTCGACGTCGGAGACGCCGTCGCCCCAGGTGAGCATGAACGTCTCGTCGCCGATGTGGGGCTGGAGGCGCTTGATCCGCCCGCCGGTCAGGGTGGGCTGGCCGGTGTCGATGAGCGACACGGTCCAGTCCTCGGCCCCGCCCTGGTGGTACTCGACCGTGCCGTCCCGCCCGTTGACCGTCACGTCGGAGGCCAGCGACACGTAGTCGACCATCCAGCGCTTGATGTGCTCGCCCTTGTAGCCGAGCGCGACCACGAACTCGTCGAAGCCGTAGTGCTTGTAGTGCTTCATGATGTGCCAGAGGATCGGCTGGTTCCCGATCTCGACCATCGGCTTGGGCTTGGTGACCGTCTCCTCGGCCAACCGGCTACCCACGCCGCCGGCAAGGATGGCGACCTTCATCGGACCTCCAGGGTTGAGGGGCGCGGCGCGCCCGGGATGCCGCTGCCGGTGAGCCGGTCGAACACGGCGACGTAGCCGGGGACCTGCCGCTGCCAGGACAGGACGTCCTCGATGCGGGCCCGCCCGATGGCGCCCATCTCGGCCCGCTGGGCCGGGCTGTCGAGCAGGTCGGAAACGGCCTTGGCGTAGGCGACGGGGTCGTTGGGCTCCACGTACACGGCGGCGCGCTCGGCCGAGACCCGGGTCTCGGTCAGGTCGTAGGCCACCACGGGGAGCTCGTAGGCCATGTACTCCATGGTCTTGTTCATGGTCGACACGTCGTTGAGCGGGTTGAGCGGATCGGCCGACAAACCGATGTCGGCGGTGGACAGGTAGTCGCCGACCATCGCCGCGTCGGCCCGGCCGGTGAAGGTGACCCACGGGTCGATGGCCAGGCGGGTGGCCTGGGCCCGCAGGTCCTCCAGGCAGTCGCCGTAGCCGAGCAGGGCGAACTGGGTGTCGGTCCGGCCGTGGTCGTGGACCAGGGTGGCGATCGACTCCAGCAGCAGGTCCACCCCGTCCTGGGGGCCCATGATCCCCAGCCAGGCGCACAGGTGGTCCCGGCCGTTGCGCAGCTCGGGCCGGGCCTCGCCGCGGACCATGCGGTGGGGGTCGGGACCGCTGCGCACGACGGTGACCGAGTCGGGGTCGAGCCCGCCCCGGCGCAGGGCCACGGCCCGGTACGACTCGTTGGTCACCACCACGTGGTGGGCGGTGCGGTAGGTGGCCCGCTCCATGGCCAGCACGCCCCGGTACATCCAGCCGTCGGTCCGCCCGAAGCGGCTGGCGTAGACCTCGGGGCACAGGTCGTGCTGGTCGAACACGAAGCGGGTGCCGAAGGGCCGGTGCAGCAGGGCCAGGGCGAAGTAGGTGTCGGGCGGGTTGCAGGCCTGGATGACGTCGATGCGGCCCCGCCAGCGGACCCGGAGCGACAGCAGCGCCGTGCGCAGCCAGCAGTAGGCGAACTCGACGAAGAAGCTGAGCGCGCCCCGGGTCGCGGCCGGGGGCCGGTAGGTGAGGATCTCGACGCCCTCGAGCACCTGGCGGGGCGCCTGGCCCTCGCCCCGGGGGCAGATGACCGACACGGCGTAGCCGGCGGCCTTCAGCGCCCGGCACTCCTGCCAGACCCGCCGGTCGAGGGGGACCGGCATGTTCTGCACGATGATGAGGACCCGGCGGACCGCCGAGCCCCGCCGGCGACGCCTCACTCGGCCAGCTCCGCCGCGGGCACCGGGGCCAGGGAGCGGTCGCCCCGGCTCGGGCAGTCGGACCGCCGCACGATCACCGGTGCCTCGACCCGGCCCACCGCGCCCCGGGCCTTGTGCCAGACGGCGCCGCCGGTCCGCAGCAGGACGGCCAGGTCGAGCGACACCGACCAGTTCTCGACGTAGAAGAGGTCGAGCCGCCGGTACGCCTCGAACGACGCCTTGTCCCGGGCCTCGACCTGCCACAGGCCGGTCATACCCGGCTTGACCAGGTGGCGATCGACCAGCCGGCCGTCGAAGGACGCCACCTCGGTGACCAGCGCCGGACGGGGCCCGACCAGGCTCATCGAGCCGGCGAGCACGTTGAGGAGCTGGGGCAGCTCGTCGATGCTGCTGCTGCGCAGGAAGCGGCCGACGCGGGTGACCCGGGGGTCGTCGGTGACCTTGAACAGCGGGCCGTTGCGCTCGTTGAGGGCGGTCAGCTCGGCCAGCCGGGCCTCGGCGTCGACGCACATCGTGCGCAGCTTGAAGATCCGGAAGGTCCGCCCGTCCCGGCCGACGCGCTCCTGGCGGAACAGGACCGGGCCCCGGTCGTCGAGCTTGATGGCCAGCGCGACCACGGCCAGCAGCGGCGCCGAGGCGACCAGGCCGACCAGGGCCCCCACGACGTCGAGGGTGCGCTTGGCCGCCAGCTGGGCCTTGGACAGGCTGGCCGGCTCCACGTAGATGAAGGGCTCGTAGCCGACCGGCTGGACCCGCAGCCGCTTGTGGTGGACGCCGGAGATGCCGCTGGAGAGGTGGACGTGGACGCCGTTGGCGTGCAGGTCCCGCACGAGCCGGTTGAGGTCCCGGGAGGAGATGGAGCTGGTGGCGATGACCACGCCGCTGGCGCCGGCGTGCTCCACGGCGACGACCACGTCCTCGGTCCGGCCCAGGTAGGGCACGGCCGGTGCCTCGCCGTCGACGTCGATCGCGCCGGCGAAGCCGACCGGGACCAGGCCGAGCTCGGGCGACTCGTGGAACAGCTCGACCAGCGCGGCGGCCTCGTCGGAACCACCGACCACCACCACCCGCCGCCCGAAGTTGCCGTTGGAGCGCTCCCGGCGGATCCAGGCCTGGTAGCGACCCCGACCCCAGGCCAGCAGAGCGAAGGTCAGCAGGGCACCGCCGGCCAGCACCGGGATCTCCAGGCCGAGCTCGAGGAACCGGCTGGCCACGTAGCCGGCGACGCCGGACAGCACGCCGACCCGGCTCAGGCGGGCCAGCTCACCGGAGCGGACCTCGGCCACCCGGGACTGGTACAGCCGCTCCTTGTAGACGGCCGCCATCGTCGCCGCGGTGACGGCCAGGTAGCCGACGACCACGTGCGTCAGGCTCGCCGCCGAGGGCGTGCCGGCCGCCAGGGCCACGAGCCAGGCCAACGCCACCGCGGTGACGTCGACCATCACGAGCTTGCGCCGCAGGTCCGTGCGCGACCGGCCGCCGCCGTCCGCCTCGCCTGCGACCCCATCCTCCACCGCCCGGTGGGAGGGCTGGACGTCCTCGATCAACGCCACGCCGATTCACCGCCCTTGTTCTCTGTCGATCCCTGCCCGATCAACACCGGCGGCGATGTCCGTCCCGCCGGCGCCCGCAGTCCAAGATCCTGGCGCGCCAACCTGAAGTCGCGCTGGGGTCCACCTGAGGCTTTACTGAAGCGCCCGCGCCAGCCGAGAATGCCGCCATGCCGGGTCGGGACGGGCGTGACGGGAACCCACGGATCCTCGTGGTCGAGGACGACGACACGGTGCGCGAGGAGGTCGCCGCGGCACTGCGCGACGCGGGCTTCTCGGTCCAGGCCGAGGTCGACGGCACCGGCGTCGACCACGCCGTGGCCACCTTCCGGCCCGACCTGGTCCTGCTCGACGTCGGCCTGCCCAACGGGCCCGACGGCATGGCCGTGGCCCGCAAGATCCGGGCCGTCGACAGCGTGCCGTTCATCTTCGTGACATCCGCCGGTGCCGAGGAGCAGCGGCTGCGGGGCTTCGACCTGGGCGCCGACGACTACGTGGTGAAGCCGGTCTCGGTGCCCGAGCTCGTGGCCCGCTCGCGTGCCGTGCTGCGCCGGGCCAACCGGCTGGGGCGCGCCGTGTGGAAGGTCGGCGACCTCGTCGTGGACGAGGAGGCCCACACCGTGACCATGCGCGAGGAGCCGGTCGAGCTCACCGCGCTGGAGTTCTCGATCCTGGCCTACCTGTGCCGGACGCCCGGGCGCGTCGTGTCCAAGGTCCAGCTGCTCACCGAGGTCTGGGGCTTCGACCACTACGCGCTCAACGTGGTCGAGGTGCACGTGAGTGCCCTGCGCAGGAAGCTGGAGGCCAAGGGTCCCCGGGTGGTCCACACGGTGCGCAACGTCGGCTACGTGGTCAGGGCCTGACGGGGCAGGCTGAAGCGGACGGTGGCGCCGCCACGGTCGTTGCCGGCGATCCAGATCCGGCCGCCGTGCGACTCGACGATGCGCTGGCACACGGCGAGGCCGATGCCGGTGCCCCCGACGTTGCGGTCGAGGCGCTCGAACATGCGGAAGACCCGGTCGCGATCGGCCTCGGGGATGCCCCGGCCGTTGTCGGCCACCGAGAAGACGCGCAGGCCCGGCTCGTCGGTCGCGGTCACCTCGATGCGGGGCGGCCGGCCCGCGGCACGGTGCTGGAGCGCGTTCTCCAGCAGGTTGGACAGGACCGAGGC
>JBFWTJ010000017.1:0-22547 GCA_050247895.1 Acidimicrobiia bacterium | reverse complement strand
CTCCCGGTGCCTGTTGGTGGGGGATCCGCTACTCGTTCTCGGTTGCCTCCGCCAACGACGTGACGACGTGGCAGGCCCGGATCGAGGGGAACCCGGTCCACCTCATCGAGTAGCGGACTCGGGGCCGAACGGGGCCAACCCCTAGCCTCGGTCGGAGTGTCCCAGTTCGTCGACGAGTGTGGCCTCCACGTCCGAGGAGGCGACGGTGGTGCGGGCGCGGTCTCGTTCCGCCGGGAGGCCCACGTGCCCAAGGGCGGGCCCGACGGCGGCGACGGGGGGACCGGCGGCGACGTCTGGCTCGTCGCCGACCGCAACGTCGCCTCGCTGCTGGCCTTCAAGGACCACCCCCACCGACGGGCCACCAACGGCGTCCACGGCCAGGGCAAGAAGCGCCACGGCGCCCGGGGCGAGGACCTGGTCGTCACCGTCCCCGAGGGCACCGTGGTGCGCGACCAGGACGGCACGGTGCTGGCCGACCTGGTCCGGGCCGGCGACCGGTGGCTGGCCGCCGAGGGCGGCCGGGGCGGCCGGGGCAACGCCCGGTTCCTGTCCAACCGCCGCCGGGCCCCCGCCTTCGCCGAGCAGGGCGAGGTCGGCGAGGAGCGCTGGCTGCGCCTCGAGCTCAAGCTCATGGCCGACGTGGCCCTCGTCGGGTTCCCCAACGTCGGCAAGTCGACCCTCATCTCCCGGATCTCCGCGGCCAAGCCCAAGATCGCCGACTACCCCTTCACCACCCTCGAACCCAACCTCGGCGTCGTGCGCACCGACGACGGCGTCGAGCTGGTCGTGGCCGACATCCCCGGGCTCATCGAGGGCGCCAGCGAGGGTCGTGGCCTTGGCCACCGATTCCTCCGCCACGTCGAGCGGGCCCGGGCCCTGGTCGTGCTCGTCGACCTGGCCCCCACCGCCGAGCGGCCCCCCGGCGACCAGGCGCGCGTCCTGCTCGACGAGCTCGACCGCTACCAGCCCGACCTGCTCGCACGGCCCCGGCTCGTCGTCGGCTCGCGGGCCGACCTGGCCGCCCCCGACGTCGCCTTCGCCGGCGAGCGCTTCTCGGCCGTCACCGGCGAAGGCGTCCCCCGCCTCGTGGGCGCCATGGTCGCCGCCGTCCAGGAGGCCCGGGCCCGCCTCCCCGAGGCCGAGGCCTTCGTCGTCCACCGGCCGGCCGCCCAGGGCTGGCGGATCGAGCGCCACGACGACGGCTCGTTCACCGTCGTGGGCCGCGAGGCCGCCCGCGCCGTCGCCCTGTCCGACCTGACCAACACGGAGGCCCTCGACGAGGCGCACCGTCGCCTCCGGGCCCTCGGCGTCGACCGGGCCCTGGCTCGCCACGGGGCGCGACCGGGGGACCTGGTCCACATCGGTACGCTCTCCTTCGAGTACGAAGAGGACGTGGACGCACCATGAGGCCGGCCGCCGCACCGCGGCCGACGCTCCCCCCGGGGTGACGGTCGGATGATCATCGTGGCGAAGATCGGCTCGTCGTCGATCACCGACGACCAGGGCCACGTCGACGAGGCCGCCATCGCCAAGCTCTGCGCCGAGGTGGCCCGCGAGCGCGCGCTCGGCCACCGCATCGTCGTGGTCACCTCCGGCGCCATCGCCGCCGGCCTCCCGGCCCTGGGCTACGAGGGCACCCGGCCCCGCGACGCCGTCACCCTCCAGGCCATGTCGGCCATCGGCCAGACCCGGCTCATGCGGGTCTACGAGAGCGAGCTGGCCCGCCACGGGCTCGTCGCCGGCCAGGTCCTGCTCGCGCCGCTCGACTTCATGGTCCGCCAGCAGTACCTCCACGCCCGGTCCACCCTCAACCGGCTCCTCGACCTGGGTGTCGTGCCCGTCGTCAACGAGAACGACGCCATCGCCGACGACGAGATCCGCTTCGGCGACAACGACCGCCTCGCCGCCCTGGTCGCCCACCTGGTCGCCGCCGACCTGCTCGTGCTGCTCACCGACGCCCCCGGCCTGCTCACCGCCGACCCCCGCTTCGACGCCGAGGCCACCCTCATCGAGGAGATCGTCGAGATCGACCACGGCCTCGAACGCCTCGCCGGGGGCACCGGCAGCGCCCGGGGCAGCGGCGGGATGGCCTCCAAGCTCGCTGCGGCCAAGATCGCGGCCTGGTCGGGCGTGCGGGCCGTCATCGCCAAGGCGTCGCGGCCCGGCGTGCTGGAGGAGGCGATCGCCGGGCGCGCCGGCGTCGGCACCGTCGTGCAGGCCAAGCCCCGCCGGCTCCCGGCCCGCAAGCTCTGGATCGCCTTCGCCGTGGGCTCGTCGGGCACCGTGGTGGTCGACGACGGGGCCAAGCGGGCCCTGGTGGAGAGGGGCGTGTCGCTGCTGCCCGCCGGGGTGGTCGGGGTCAAGGGCGGCTTCGACGCCGACGACGCGGTCGAGGTCGCCGACACGACCGGCCGGGTCTTCGCAAAGGGCCTGGTCCGGCTCGACGCCGCCGGGCTGCGGGAGATCTCGGGCCGGCGCACGGCCGACCTCGACGGCAGCCTGCCCCACGAGGTCATCCACCGCGACGACCTCGTCGTCCTCCCGGTCTGACACGCCCGCCCCGGCGCGGGCAGGCTGGCGGACGGCACAGGGGAGGGCGCCGGGTGTACGACAACCTGTTCGAACCGCTCGCGATCGGCGGGGTCACGATCGGCAACCGGATCGTGCGGACCGCCCACGGGACGGGCCTGCTCGGCGACGAGCTCATCGCCTACCACGAGGCCCGGGCACGCGGCGGGGTCGCGCTCTCCATCCTCGAGGCCACCGGCGTCCACCCCGGCGCCCGCACCGGCCTGCCCCTGTTCGCCGACCGGATCCTGCCCTTCTACGAGCAGCTCGTCGAGCGCATCGCCCCCCACGGCATGCGGATCTTCCAGCAGCTCTACCACGCCGGTGCCGGCTACCCGGTGGTGCCCCGGGCGTTGCACTGGTCGGCCAGCGACGTGCCCAACCCGCTCATCGGCGTCGTGCCCACGCCCATGACCAAGGCCATGATCGACGAGGTCGTGGGCAGCTTCGCCGCTGCAGCGCAGCGCTGCCGGCGGGGCGGGTTGGACGGGGTCGAGATCCACGCGGCCAGCGGCTACCTCGTCGAGCAGTTCCTGTCCCCGGCCACCAACCACCGCGACGACGAGTACGGCGGGACGCGGGAGAACCGGGTGCGGTTCCTGCGGGAGGTCCTCGAAGCGGTCCGGGCCGAGGTCGGGCCCGACTTCCCCGTCGGGGTCCGCTTCTCCACCGAGGAGTACATCCCCGGCGGCCTCGGTCCCGCCGACCACGCCGAGATCGCCCGGATGGTCGAACCGCTGGTCGACTTCGTCGACGCCCACATCGGCTCGTACTGGCGCTTCTACAAGATGCTCTCGCCGATGGACGACCCGCTCGGCTACGAGATCCCCTCCAGCGAGGTCGTCACCCGCGCCGTGCAGGTCCCCACCATCGTGTCGGGCCGCATCATGACCCTGGACCACGCCAGCCACCTCGTCGCCACCGGCGCCGGCGACATGGTCTCCATGGTCCGGGCCCTGATCGCCGACCCCGACCTGGTGGCCAAGGCCCGCGACGGCAAGGAGGACCGGGTCCGGCCCTGCATCGGCTCGTCCATGGGCTGCGTCGGCCAGCTGATGAGCACGGGCCGGCTCGGCTGCGTGGTCAACGTCGCCGCCGGCCGGGAGGCCACCACGCCCTTCGAGGTGCCCGAACCGGCCGAGGTCGCCCGCGACGTCCTGGTCGTCGGCGGGGGACCGGCCGGCCTCGAAGCCGCCCGGACCGCCGCGCTGCGGGGCCACCGGGTCCAGCTCCACGAGCTCACCCGGTCGCTGGGCGGCCAGGTCGCGGTGGCGGCCCGGGCCCCGCACCGGTCCGACGTCGGGGCCATCACCCGCTGGCTGGCCGACGAGGTCGAGCGCCTCGGGGTCGAGGTCCACCTCGGCTCGCCCGTCGACCCCGACCTGGTCGCCGAGGTCGGCCCCGACGACGTGATCGTGGCCACCGGTTCCATGCCCCGCCGGGACGGCTTCCAGGTCAGCACGCCGGCCTGGCCGATCCCCGGCCACGACCTGCCCCACGTCTTCACCAGCTGGGACGTGTTCGGCTTCGGCGGGCGGGCCACGATCGGCCGCCGGGCCGTCGTGTTCGACGACACCGGGACCTTCGAGGCCCTCTCGGTCGCCGACGCCCTCCTCGCCGCCGGGGCGTCGGTCACCTTCGTCAGCCGCCACGAGGCGCTGGGGGCCACCGTGCCCTACCCGCCCGCCACCGTCCTGGCCACCCGCGAGCGGCTCACGGCCGGCGACTTCACCCACCTCGGCGGGCGCCACCTCGCCGCCATCGGCCCCGACCACGTGGAGGTGACCACGCCCTTCACCGACCGGCGCGCCACCATCGAGGCCGACACCGTCGTGGTCGTCGGCTTCAACCACCCCAACCGGGACCTGGTCGATGCCCTCGGCCCGACCACCGCCCGGCTCCACCTGGTCGGCGACGTCAACGGCGGCCAGGGCATCCAGAGGGCCATCCGCGAGGCCGCCACCGCCGCCCGAGCCATCTGACCCGTCGCCCGGTGCGCCGCTTGACATGTCCGCTTTGTACTGCCAATGTCATCACATGACCGCGACCAAGGACGATCGGCTCCAGATCCGCGTCGGACCGGCGGAGAAGCGACTCCTGGAGCGGGCCGCCGCCGTCTCGCACGTGTCGGTCTCCGCGTTCGTGGTCCAGTCCGCCGCGGCGCAGGCCGCCTCGGTCCTCGCCGAGCGGCCGCTGATCGAGCTGGGCCCCGAGGCGGCCCGAGCGTTCTCCGAAGCCCTGGAGTCCCCGGCTCGACTGAACGAGCGGCTCGCGGCCGCCCTCCGGCGGCCCCGGAAGTTCCGCTGGGTTGACTGAGCTCCGCCGACCGGAGCTCCTCGACCCACGGCGCCACCACCGGTCGGCGTTCGCATCGGGGGAGCCCGAGCTCGACGACTGGCTCCACCGCTACTCGACCCAGAACCGTCGGCGGAACACCGCGGCGACCTGGGTCGTCACCCGGGACGACCTGCACGTGGTCGGCTACGTGAGCATCGCCATGACCGGCGTCGACCGCTCCCAGGCGCCGGCCGAGCTCGCCCGGCAGGCCCCCGACCCGGTTCCCGGTCTGCTCATCGGACGCCTCGCCGTCGACCGGTCCGTGGCCGGGCTCGGCCTGGGGACCGCTCTCGTCGCTCACGTGCTCGCCACCGCCGTCGACCTCAACGAGCGCGTGGCGTGCCGTGCCGTCGTGGTCAACGCCCTGACGGCACGGGCACGGACGTGGTGGGAGCGGTTCGGCTTCCACCCGTTCGATGCCGGCGACCCCGACAACCTCGATCTCTACCTGCTGACCGGGGAGGTCCGGGCCACGCTGGCGTCGATGTGACGGGACGGCCTTCCGCCCGGGATCAGGTCGGCAGGCCCAGGACGTGGGTGCGGATCCAGGTGTGCATGGCGATGCCGCTGGCCACCCCGGCGTTGATCGAGCGGGTCGAGCCGAACTGGGCCACCGAGCGGACCTCGGCGCAGGCCGCGTGGGCCTCGGGCGACAGGCCCGGGCCCTCCTGGCCGAACAGGAGCACGCAGCGCCGGGGGAGCGGCGACCCCTCCAGGGGGACCGAGCCGGGCAGGTTGTCGATGCCGACCAGCGCCAGGTCCTCCGAGCGGGCCCAGGCGACGAGGTCGGCCACGTCGGGATGGTGCGCCACGTGCTGGTAGCGGTCGGTCACCATGGCGCCCCGCCGGTTCCAGCGGCGGCGCCCCACGATCCGCACCGTGTCGGCCAGGAAGGCGTTGGCGTTGCGGACGACCGTGCCGATGTTCAGGTCGCTCTGCCAGTTCTCGATGGCGACGTGGAACGGGTGCCGGCGGGCATCGAGGTCCTCGACGATGGCCTCGACCCGCCAGTAGCGGTAGCGGTCGACGACGTTGCGCCGGTCGCCCTCGGCGAGCAGCGCGGGATCCAGGCGGGGATCGTCCGGCCAGGGCCGGGCGTGGGGCCCGACGCCGACTCCGCTCAGGCGCCGTCCTCGGAGGACGCCGGCTCGGCCGCGGCGGGCTCGGGCGTGGCCGGCACCGCCGTGGCACCGTCACCAGCGCCGAGGCCGAGCTGCGAGCGGATCTGGTCGAGCCGGGCCCGGGCCTCGGTGTTGGCCGCGGCCTGCTCGATCTCGATCATCCGGGACTCGACCGACGCCTCGGCCAGCTCGGAGACGCCCTTGGCCTTGGCGTAGCGGGACTCGATCTTCTCCCGCACCTCCTCCAGGGTCGGCACGTCCTCGCCGACGGTCTGGGAGAGCTGGCCCATCGCCTGGTTCATCTGCTCCTGCATCTTCGCCTGGTCGAGCTGCGACAGGAGCTTCTGGCGCTCGGACAGCTTCTGCTGGAGCGCCGTGGAGTTCTGCTGGACCGCGGCCTTGGCCTGGTCCGACGCCTGGGCCGCCTGGAGGGCCAGGGTCTTGAGGTCGTCCACCTCGCCCTCCAGGGCGATGAGCCGGGTGGCGAAGGACTCGGCCGCCGACGTGTACTCGCTGGCCTTGGCCGCGTCGCCGGCCTTGGTCGCCTCGTCGGCCATGACCACCGCCTGGCGGGCGTTGCCCGAGACCTTCTCGAGCTCCTCCATGGCCCGGTTGAGGCGCAGCTCGGTCTGCTTCTGGTTGGCGATCACGTTGGCCGCCTGGTCGCGCAGGCGCCGGTGCTGCTCCTGCGCTTCGAGGATCGCCTGTTCGAGCTGGACCTTGGGATCGGCCTTCTCGTTGAACGACGACGAGAGCTTCGCCGTCAGGTACTTCCACCACCGCCGTAGCACCTTGAGCATGCAGGGACCCTACTTCTCGTCGACCGCCGCTGCGATGGGCGGCCGCCGGGTCAGGCCGGGCCGGGCCGGGCGCCGCGGGACCCGCCGACCAGGGCCCGGGCCCGGCCGACGATGGCGGCCGCCTCGGGGACCCCGAAGCTGGTCGTGATGGCCAGGTAGGTCGCGCCGGCGGGGACCAGCACCACCGCCGCGCCCACCAGCGAGGGCAGGTCGTGGGTGACCGAGCGGATGCCCGCGGCCAGCACGGCGATCGCCCCGGCCGCGACCAGCGCGGCGCGGGTCGCGGGCCCGACGGTCTCGAAGCGGCCGATGCGCCACTGGAGCGCGCCGTGAAGGAGGCGGAACTCGATCCACGACGAGATCGCCGCGCCCAGGGCCAGGCCGATCACGCCCAGGCGGGGAGGGCCGTCGAGGACCGAGCGGACCGCCTCGGGCAGCGGCCCGAAGCCCAGGTCGCCCATGCGCTCCACGCTCGGGCCCACGATCGCCCAGCGGTCGAGGGGGAACATCAGCACGGCCCCGATCGCCGCCGCCACCGCGACCCGCAGCACGGCGATGCGGGCCACCAGGCGGGGCCGGTTCAGGGCGTAGAGCCCGTTCTGGAGGAGCCGCGAGCGGGTCGTGCCGAGCAGGCCGAGCGAGAACGCCCCGAGGGTGAACCACACCAGGCGGGTGTCGGCGGCGTCGAACTCGCCCCGCTGGAGCAGCGTGCCGACCACCACGTCGCCGGCCACCAGGTAGATCGCCACGGTCGGCGCCACGTAGAAGGAGATGCGGTCGAGGCCGCCGGTGAGGCGCTCGCGGATGGCCACCCGGCCCGCCGCGCCCAACCGGGAGAGCTCGGGCAGCTCGGCGGCGGCGACCGACATGCCGAACAGGCTGATGGGCAGCAGGTAGAGCACCTGGGCGTAGGTCAGGCCCGACACCGCGCCCACGGCCAGGAGGCTGGCCAGGACCAGGTCCACGTAGGTCAGGAGCTGGACCACCCCACGGCCCACCACCACCGGCACGAACCGGGACAGGACCGAACGGACCGGGGCGGAGCGGTGCTCCAGGCTCAGGCGGACCCTCCCGACGAGCTGCAGCACCGTCGGGAGCTGGATCGCGACCTCCAGGGCGCTGCCCAGCACCACGCCCCAGGCCAGCGCGGTGGCCAGGCCGGCCTGGGTGGCCCCCGCGACGCCCGCCGCGACCAGGACCACCACCTGGCCGGCGTTCCACAGCACCGGGGCCACGTAGGCGAGGAAGAAGCGACGGTGGCTGTTGAGGACGCCCAGGCACCAGGCCGAGCCCACCAGCAGGCCCAGGCCGGGGAACATGATCCGCAGCAGGTCGGTGGCCAGGTCGAGGCGCTCGCCCTCGAAGCCGGGGGTGAGCACGACGGTCAGGGGGCGGGCGAGCAGCATGCCCAGCACGACCAGGACCGCGGTCAGCGCGCAGAGCATGCCGGCGACCGCACCGGCGACCCGGCCCGCCTCCTCCTCGTCCTCGTCGAGGAGCTTGGCGTACACGGGGATGAACGAGGCCGACAGCACGCCCTCGCCCAGCAGGTTCTGGAACAGGTTGGGGATCCGCAGCGCCGCCTTGAAGGCGTCGGCGGTCGCGCCCACGCCCAGGTAGCCCGAGATGGCCACCTCCCGGACCAGGCCGGCCAGCCGGGAGGCCAGGATGCCCGCCGCGACAGCGATCGACCCCCGCCGGCCGGCCGCAACCGGGGCCGGCCCGGGCGCGGCGCCGGCCGGGCCGTCGACCTCGGCCCCGGTCCTGGCCCCTACTCCGGTCCCCAGGCCGGACGGCACCAGCTCCCGCGTGTCGTCGGTGGGCCCGGTCACCTGCCGGTGGGACCGTCCGAGGGGCCGGAGGTCTCCTCCAGGGCCAGGCGCAGCGCCTCCATCTCCAGGACCACGTCCTCCACGTCCGAGCCCAGCTCGCCCAGGGCGTGGTCGTCGGCCCCGACCGACAGCTCGACGGTGCGGGCCGCGGCCTCGTCGAGGCGGGCCTCGAGGACCTCGAGCCGCTGGCGGGTGTCCTCGATGACCTGCTCGATCCGCTCCACGCTGGCCAGCTGGGCCTCCAGCGCGGCCCGGGCCGGCGAGGCCTCCCCGGCCGCGGCGAGCCGGCGGCGCACGCCCGAGGGGTCGAGGTCGCGCCGGGCCTGGCCCAGCTCGTGGCCCCGCCCGGCGAGCGACCACACCTCCTCGACGGCCCGGTCGATCCGTTCGACGATGCCGGCCAGGCGCTCCTGCACCGCGCTCGACCGGGTCGCACCACCGGCCTCGCCGGCCCGCGCCCGGGCCTTGAGGGCGGCCTGCACGAACTGCCGCCACGGCTCGCCCACGGTGAACGGGTCGATCCGGGGCCCGCGAGAGCCCCGGGGCACGGCCAGCGCCACCCGCACGGCCCAGACGACCAGCAGGACCGGCACGGCCAGCCACCAGCTCACGGTCAGGCCGGCGACGACGCCCAGGACCAGGCCCAGGCCCCAGCCCGTGGGGGAGGTGATGGCCCGGGCGACCTGGGGCGTGTAGAAGCGGTCGCGCAGCGGGAGTCGGCCCATCGCCCGGTCAGGCTACGACCCGGCCGTGGCGGCGGTGCGAACCCCGGCCGGGGGCTCCCGGGCGGTCGCCGGGTAGATTCGGTCCCCGTGACCAGCGAGCTGCCCGACCGGCCCGACGCGGTGGGCGACCTGGGCCGGCGGGCCAAGGCCGCCAGCCGGGTCCTGGCCCTGGCCGACACCGGCACCAAGGACGCTGCCCTCCTCGCCGCGGCCGACCTCCTCGTCGACCGGTCCGACCGCATCCTGGAGGCCAACGCCGTCGACCTGGAGGTGGCCCGGTCCGACGGGCGCACCGCCACGGTCGTGGACCGGCTCCGCCTCGACGACCGGCGCCTGCGGGCCATGGCCACCGGCCTGCGCAACGTCGCCGCGCTGGCCGACCCGATCGGCGAGGTGGCCGACGGCTGGACCCGGCCCAACGGCCTGCGGGTGCAGCGGGTCAGGGTCCCCCTCGGCGTGGTGGCGATCATCTACGAGAACCGGCCCAACGTCACCAGCGACGCCTTCGCCCTGTGCCTCAAGTCGGGCAACGCCGCCTTCCTGCGCGGCTCGTCGGGGGCGATCAACTCGAACATCGCCATCGCCGAGGTGCTGCGCGAGGGCGTGGCCAAGGCCGGCCTGCCCGAGGACTCGCTGGTGCTGGTGGAGGACACCCGCCACGAAGCGGCGGTCGAGTTCATGCGCCTGCGCGACTCGATCGACGTGCTGATCCCCCGGGGCGGCCCGGCGCTGATCAAGTCGATCCTGGCCAACGCCACGGTGCCCTACGTGATCGACGGCGACGGCAACTGCCACGTCTACGTGGACGACACGGCCGACCTGGCCATGGCGGCCGACATCGTGGTCAACGCCAAGGTGCAGCGCCCCTCGGTGTGCAACGCGGCCGAGACGCTGCTGGTCCACCGCACGGTCGCCGCAGCGTTCCTCTCCGAGGTCGCCTCCCGGCTGGAGGACGTCGAGCTGGTCGGCGACGAGAGCACCCAGGCCATCCTCGGCCCGCGGGTCGCCGCGCTGGCCACCGAGGAGGACTACCGCACCGAGTTCCTCGACCTGAAGCTCGCCGTGCGGGTGGTGGACACGCTCGACGACGCCATCACCCACATCACCCGCTACGGCACCGGCCACAGCGAGGCCATCGTCACCAACGACCTGCGGGCCGCCGACCGGTTCTGCCAGGAGGTCGACGCCGCCGCCGTGCTGGTCAACGCCTCGACGCGCTTCGTCGACGGCGAGGAGCTGGGCTTCGGCGCCGAGATCGGCATCTCGACCCAGAAGCTCCACGCCCGGGGCCCCATGGGCCTGCGCGAGCTGACCACGCTCAAGTACGTCATCCGCGGCGACGGCCAGACGCGGGGCTGAGCGCCCGGCTGCGGCCGAGCTCCCCCACGCGCCGGAACGGGACCGCGAGCCAGCCACGCGCCCCGGATCCCGGTACCCGGAGGGACCCTGGTCCGGGCCCGGAACGAATGGACCGACCGGTCAACCCGGCCGGTAGCTTGGCCCGATGACCGCCCCCGAGCCGACCGCGTACCGCTTCGAGACCGTCGACGGGGTCCGCGACCAGCTCCGGGGGGTCGACTACCTCTCCGACGAGGGCATCGCCGGGATCGTGTTCCTGGCCGACCGCCTGGGCAAGCCGGTGCTGGTCGAGGGCCCGGCGGGGACGGGCAAGACCCAGCTGGCCAAGTCGGTGGCCGAGATGACCGGGGCCCGGCTCATCCGGCTCCAGTGCTACGAGGGCCTCGACGAGTCCAAGGCCCTCTACGAGTGGAACTACAAGAAGCAGCTCCTGCGGATCCAGGCCGAGCGGTCCGACGGCAACACCTGGGAGTCGGTCGAGGAGGACATCTTCTCCGACGACTTCCTGCTCACCCGGCCGCTGCTGGAGGCCATCTCGGCCAGCGAGCCGGTCGTGCTGCTGATCGACGAGGTCGACCGGGTCGAGGTCGAGACCGAGGCCCTCCTGCTCGAGATCCTCTCCGACTACCAGGTCTCGATCCCCGAGCTGGGCACGATCACCGCCCGGCAGATCCCGTTGGTGTTCCTCACCTCCAACAACACCCGGGAGCTGTCCGAGGCCCTCAAGCGGCGGTGCCTGTTCCTCCACGTCGACTACCCCGACATGGAGCGGGAGAAGGAGATCGTGCTGACCAAGGTCCCCGACGTGACCGAGGTCCTGGCCGACCAGGTGGCCCGCATCGTCCGCTCGCTCCGCCAGCTCGAGCTGAAGAAGGCGCCGTCGGTCTCCGAGACGCTGGACTGGGCCCGCACGCTGCTGCTGCTGGGCGTGGAGAAGGTCGACGTCGAGACGGCCAAGTCGACCATCAACATCCTGCTCAAGTACCAGAGCGACATCACCAAGGCCGTCAAGGAGCTCGACCAGGACAAGGAGCTCCAGGCCCAGAGCGCGCCGGCCGCGTCGTGACCGCCACCGACCCGGGCGCGGGGCTGGCCCTCACCGAGCTGCTGGCCGGCTTCATCCAGGAGCTCCGCCACGCCGGCCTGCCGGTGAGCCTGACCGAGAACCTCGACGCCATGGAGGCGGTCAAGCACATCCCCCTCGAGGACCGGGCCGCGTTCAAGTACGCCCTCGCCGCCACTCTGGTGAAGAACAACGCCCACTGGCGGGCCTTCGAGACCGTCTTCGAGGTGTACTTCTCGCTGCGGGGCCACCAGTACGCCCTGGGCGAGGACGGGGACGACCCCCTCGCCGCGCTGCTCGAGGAGATGGAGGCGGAGCAGGCCCGGGGCGGCGACCAGCTCGGCGCCGGCGGCGGTGGCGACCAGATGACGCCCGAGGAGCTGGCCGAGATGCTCTACAAGGCCCTGCTGCGGGGCGACGACGCCCTGCTGCGGGCCGTGGCCCGCCAGGCCGTGCGCCGCTACGCGGGGATGGAGCCGGGCCGGCCGGTCGGCGGCACCTACTACCTGTACCGGACGCTGCGGAACCTCGACCTCGACGCCGTCCTCGACCGCCTGATGGCCCAGACGCGCACCGAGGCGCCGGCGCCGCTGACCCCGCTCGAGGAGCGGCTGGAGAACGACGAGTTCCAGGCCCGGATCGACCGGTTGCGCAAGGAGGTCGAGGCCGAGATCCGCCGCCGGCTCGTCGCCGACCGGGGCGTGGAGGCCATGGCTCGCACGCTGCGCAAGCCCCTGCCCGAGGACGTCGACTTCATGCACGCCTCGCGCGAGGAGATGGTCGCCCTGCGCAAGGCCATCTACCCGTTGACCCGCAAGCTCGCCGTGCGCCTGGCCCGCAAGCGGCGCCACGGCCGCAAGGGCCCGCTCGACTTCCGCAACACCATGCGGCACTCGCTGTCCTACGGCGGCGTCCCGGCCGAGCCCAAGTTCCGCTACCCGCGACCCTCCAAGCCCGAGATCTTCGTCGTGGCCGACATCTCCGGCTCGGTGGCCGCCTTCGCCCGCTTCACCCTCCACCTCGTCTACGCCATCTCGCACCAGTTCTCCAAGGTGCGGGCCTTCGTGTTCATCGACGGGGTCGACGAGGTGACCCACATGTTCGAGGGCGTGGAGGACATCACCGACGCCGTCCACCGGGTCAACACCGAGGCCGACGTGGTCTGGGTCGACGGCCACTCCGACTACGGCCACGCCTTCGAGGTGTTCTGGCAGCGGTGGGGCAAGGAGATCACGCCCAAGACCACCGTGCTCATGCTGGGCGACGCCCGGAACAACTACCACGCGTCCGCCTCGTGGGTGCTCAAGGAGGTCCGGCACCGGGCCCGGCACCTGTACTGGCTCAACCCGGAGCCCCTGTCCTACTGGAACACCGGCGACTCGATCGTCGGCGAGTACGCCGTCCACTGCGACGGGACCTTCGAGTGCCGCAACCTGCGCCAGCTCGAGGCCTTCGTCGACTACCTGGCCTGAGCGCCCCGACGCCGGGCGCCACGGGGCGGGACGGCCGCCGACCATGGGTTACCGTGCCGCGGTGACCGGCATCGCGACCGGGCTCGCCGACGACCTGGCCCGGGTGGTCGGCCCAGCCCACGTGCTCGAGGGCGACGCCATCCCCGACGACCTGCTGCGCGACGAGTCGCTCACCGGCGTGCCGTGCCGGCCCCTGGCCGTGGTCCGCCCGGGCTCGACCGACGAGGTGGCCGCGGTGGTCACCGTGGCCGGGGCCCGTCGCGTGCCGCTCACCGCCCGGGGCTCGGGCACGGGCCTGTCCGGTGCGGCGATCCCGCGGGCCGACGGCATCCTCGTGTCCTTCGAGCGCATGGACCGCATCGTCGACCTCGACCTGGACAACCACGTGGCGGTCGTCCAGCCCGGGGTCACCCTCGACCGGCTCGACGCGGCCACCGCCGAGCACGGCCTCGTCTACCCCGTCTACCCGGGGGAGAGCTCGGCCAGCCTGGGCGGCAACGTCGCCACCAACGCCGGGGGCATGCGGGCGGTCAAGTACGGCGTGACCCGGCACCAGGTGCTGGGCGTGGAGGCGGTGCTGGGGACCGGCGAGGTGATCCGGGCCGGAGGTCGGTTCGTCAAGGCCACGAGCGGCTACGACCTGACCCAGCTCGTCGTGGGGTCGGAGGGGACCCTGGCCCTGGTCACCGAGGCCACCCTGCGCCTGTACCCCCGGCTCGACCACCGGGCCACCGTCGTGGCGCCCTTCGCCACCGTCGACGAGGTCGTCCGCTCGGTGCCCCCTCTGCTGGCCAGCGGCCTGGGGCCGATGGTCGTCGAGTACGTCGACGTGGTCACGATGGCGGCCATCACGGCCAACGCCGGCCTCGAGCTGGGCGTGCCGGCCGAGGTCCGGGAGGCGACCCAGGCCTACCTGGTCGTGGTGGTCGAGCAGCGCAGCGCCGACCGGCTCGACGAGGACGTCGCCGAGCTGGCCGGCCTGCTCGACGGGCGGGGCGCGCTCGACGTGTACGTGCTGCCGCCCCAGGCCGGCGTCGCCCTGATCACCGCCCGCGAGCAGGCCTTCTGGACGGCCAAGGCGGCCGGGGCCGACGACATCGTCGACATGGTCGTGCCTCGGGCGGCCATCCCCGCCTACATGGCCCGGGTCGCCGAGCTGGCCCAGGCGTCGGGCTCGCTGGTGTTCGGGTGCGGCCACGCCGGCGACGGCAACGTGCACCTCTCCGTGTACCAGGGCGACGAGGCCGTCCGCCACGACCTGATCGCGGCCGTGTTCGCCGCGGGCCGGGACCTGGGCGGGGCCGTGTCGGGCGAGCACGGCATCGGCACGGCCAAGAAGGCCTACTACCTCGAGCTGGAGGACCCGGCCCGCCTCGCCCTCATGCGCCGGATCAAGGCCGCCTTCGACCCGGCCGGGATCCTCAACCCGGGCAAGGTCTTCGACTGAGGTGACCGTCCGCCGGGGGGAGGGCCGGTGAAGGGCGGCGAGGCGCTGGCCCGGGCGCTGGTCGACGCCGGCGTCGACCTGTGCCTGATGAACCCGGGCACCTCCGAGATGCACTTCGTCGCCGCCCTGGACGACGTGCCGGCCATGCGGGGCGTCCTCGCCCTGTTCGAGGGCGTGGCCACCGGCGCGGCCGACGGCTACGGCCGGATGGCCGACCGGCCCGCCGCCGTGCTCCTGCACCTGGGCCCGGGCCTGGGCAACGGGTTGGCCAACCTCCACAACGCCCGGCGGGCCCGCACCCCGGTGGTCAACGTGGTCGGTGATCACGCCACGTCCCACAAGGTCCACGACGCCCCCCTGGAGTCCGACATCGAGACGGTGGCCCGCAACGTGTCGACCCACGTGGCTCGCGTCGCCGGCGCCGGCGAGCTGGCCGCGGCGGCCACCGCGGCCGTCGTCGCCGCGCACGGCCCCCCGGGACAGGTCGCCACCCTCGTCGTGCCGGCCGACGCCACCTGGGACGACGTGCCCGACGACCACCCCGGACCGCGGGACGCGGCCTCCCGCTCCCGGTCGGCGACCGGCGCCGGTGCGAGGGGGAGCGGGGCCGGCGCGGGTGGCGGTGGGCGTGGCGGTGGGGCCGACCCGGCGGGGACCGCGGCGGGCGGCGCGGCCGGCGTCGGACCACAGGGAAGTGCGGCCCCGGGCACGCAGGGGTCGTGGCCCGGCGCCGTCGGTCCCGGCGGGTGGCACCGGCCGCCGCTGGACGGGCCCGAGGCCGTGGCCGCCGCGCTGCGGGCCGGGGAGCCGGCCGCCCTGCTCGTGGGCGGCCGCGCCTGTCGTGCCGGTGCCCTGCACACCGCAGGGCGGATCGCCGCCTCCACCGGCGCCCGGCTGCTCTGCGAGACCTTCCCGGCCCGCCTGGAGCGCGGCGCGGGCCGGGTCCCGGTCGAACGGCTCGCCTACCTGGCCGAGCTCGCCGCGCTCCAGCTGGACGGCCTGCGCCACCTGGTGCTGGTCGACGCCCGCCCCCCGGTGTCGTTCTTCGCGTACCCGGGCCGGGCCAGCGACCTGGTGCCCGACGGGTGCCGGGTCCACCACCTGGCCTCGGCGGCCCACACGGCCGGCGAGGTCCAAGCCCTGCTCGACGCCCTCGCCGAGCAGGTCGGGGACGCCGCCCCGGTGCTGCAGGACCCCGGGCGGCCCGATCCGCCGTCGGGCCCCCTGACGGCCCAGTCGGTGGCCCAGGCCCTGGGCGCCCTGCTGCCCGAGGACGCCGTCGTGTCCGACGAGGGCAACACCTCGGGCCTGTTCATCCCGGGCGCCACCGCCGGCGCCCCGCCCCACGACTGGCTGTGCCTCACCGGCGGTGCCATCGGCCAGGGCCTGCCCGTGGCGCTCGGCGCCGCCCTGGCCGAGCCCCGTCGGCGGGTGGTGGCCATCGAGTCGGAGGGGAGCGCCCTCTACACGCCCCAGGCGTGGTGGACCATGGCCCGCGAGGGCCTGGACGTGACCACGGTCCTGCTCAACAACCGGGCGTACTCGATCCTGGGGATGGAGCTGGGCCGGGTCGGTGCCCACGGCTCGGGGGCCCGGGCCCGGCGGATGCTCGAGCTCGACGACCCCGACCTCGAGCCGACCGCCCTGGCCCGGGGGATGGGCGTGCCCGCGGTGCGGGTCTCGACGGCCGACGAGCTGGTGGTGGAGCTGGCCCGCAGCTTCGCCACGCCGGGCCCGACCGTGGTCGAGGCCGTCATCCCACCCGTGGTCTGAGCGCCGGGCCTGCCGGCCGGCCCCGGTCCCGCCACCGCCGGTCGGTCGGGCGGGACCGGCTCACTGGTGCAGGCCGCACTCCGTCTTGGAGCGGCCTGCCCAGCGGCCCGAGCGGGCGTCGTTCGGATCGGTGGGGAGCTGGGTGCAGGGCATGCAGCCGATCGACAGGTAGCCCTGGTCCCGCAGCGGGTTGACGATGACGTCGTGGTCGGCGATGTAGCCCTGCACGTCGGCATCGGTCCAGGTGGCCAACGGGTTGACCTTGACCAGGCCCCGCAGGTCGCGGGCCACGATGGGCGCCGCCCCCCGCGTCGCGGCCTCCTCCCGGCGCAGCCCGCTCATCCAGGCCGCCTTGCCGGCCAGCGCGCGGTCGAGCTGGCCGACCTTGACCGCCGAGCAGCAGTTCTCCGGGTCGACCCGCCAGAGCTCCTCGTCGTGGGTCGGCACGGTCATCATCCGCAGGTTGAGGCCGTACCGGCGCCGGACCCGCTCGACGGTCTCGAGGGTCTCGGGGAAGTGGTAGCCGGTGTCGATGAACACGACCTCGATGGCCGGGTCGACGCGGGTGGCCAGGTCGATGAGGACGGCGTCCTGCATCGACGCGGTCAGGCACAGGTGGGGGGCGAAGCTCTCCACCGCCCACTCGATGACCCTCGACGCCGGCAGCCGCTCGAACTCGGCGTTGAGCTCGGCCAGCTCGCCGTCGCTGAAGTTGGGGATCGACGCGATCGGCTCGAGGATCACGTGGCGCACTCCGAGTCGCCGATCTCGGCCGCGTAGGGACCCGTCTCGCCGTAGTCGACGTAGAACTCGGGCGCCTCGTCGGGCAGCGGGAAGGCGTCGAGCTCCCGCAGCTCCTCGGCCACGGCCTTGGCCCCGCCGACCCGGTCGAGCCAGGTCCGGAAGGTCTCGCCGGCCGACCGCTCCGCCGCGAAGCGCCCGACGACCCGCACCGCGGCCTCCGGCGCCCGCTTGGCCGGCAGGCGCAGGGCCTTGTCGCCGAAGTGGACCCGCTCCTGGCCCACGTAGCCGCCGAGGAGCATCTGGTAGCCCGGTGCCGACTGGCCGTGGGCCCGGCGCTCGGCCCCGAAGAAGCCGATGTCGGCGATGTGGTGCTGGCCGCAGCTGTTGGTGCAGCCGGAGATGTTCGTGCGCACCCCGCCGACCTCGGCCAGGCCGGCCTCGTCGAGGGCGGAGCCGATGGCGTCGGCCAGGCCACGGCTCTGGGTCACCGCCAGGTTGCAGGTGTCGGCCCCCGGGCAGGCGACCACGTCACGGGCCAGCTCGGCGCCCGGTCGGGCCATGCCGATGGCGTCGAGCCGGGAGAACAGGACCGGGAGCTGGGCCTCGCTCAGGCCACGGAAGACCAGGTTCTGGCGGTTGGTGACCCGCACGTCGGCGGCCAGCTCCCGCTGGATCGAGGCCAGGGTCCGGAACTGGTCGCTGGTGATGTCGCCCAACTTGGCGTAGGCCAGCGCCGACACCGTGCCCTTGGCCACGCCCCGGACCACGTTGGCCGTCTCCCAGGACTGGTAGGGATCCCGCGAGCGGATCTCGACCGGCGTGCCCTGGCCCACGGCGGTGGCGGCCACGCCCTGGGCGAGCCCGGCCGGGGCGTCGCCCACCTTGCGGACGGCGTCGGGGATGCCGCCGGGCCAGGACGACGAGGCGAGCAGGAGGCGCCGCTCCTTGAAGATCCGGGCCTGGACGTCCTCCCAGCCCAGCGTGTCGACCAGCCACTTCATCCGGGCCCGCAGCTTGTTGTCCCGGTTGCCGTGGTTGTTGAAGACCCGCAGGATGGACTCGATCGTGGCCAGCAGGTCCTCACGGGCGGTGAACTCCTCGAGGGCCAGCGCCGGGTGCGGGTTGGCACCCAGCCCGCCCGCCACGAAGACCCGGAAGCCGGCCTCGCGGGTGCCGTCCTCGAGGGTGCGGGTGGTGGCGATCACGCCGACGTCGTTGAACATGGCCTGGCCGCAGTCGGTGTCGCAGCCCGAGAAGTTGATCTTGAACTTGCGGGGGAGCCGCTGGCTGAGCGGGTTGTGCAGGAAGTGCTGGAAGGCGGCCTCGGCCCACGCGCTGACGTCGAGGGCCTCGTGGGGGCACGCGCCGGCCAGGTGGCAGCCCATGACGTTGCGGACGGTGTCGCCGCACGCCTCCCGGGTGGTGAGGCCCACCGAGGCCAGGTCGCGTAGCGCGGCGGGCACCTGGGTCAGCTCGACGAAGTGGAACTGCACGTTCTGCCGGGTGGTGAGGTGGCCCCAGCCCCGGCTGTACGTGTCGGCGATGTAGGCCATCATGTCGAGCTGCTCGGCGGTGATGGACCCGTAGGGCACCTTGACCCGCAGCATCTGGTTGGTCCCGCCCTGGCGCTGGCCGTAGACGCCGTTGTTCAGGCGGAAGACCCGGAACGCGTCGGGGTCGACCTCTCCGGCCAGGTAGCGCTCGAGCTGGACCTCGAACTTCTCGATGTCGGCCCGGATCGCCGGGTCGATCTCTCGTTCCTGCAGCATGTGTGTCGGCTCCGCTCGACGGGCGAAAGTTGAGGCCCTGGATCGGGAATCAGTGTGTCAAACCTGACTCTCGGGATCAACAATCCCACGACGGGCGGCCGAGGTGCGCGCGGGGCCCTCCTGGGCCCACCCGAGGGCTCAGCTGGCCCGAAGCAGCTCGGCGACGCGGAAGGCCAGGTCCAGCGACTGGCTCGCGTTCAGCCGGGGGTCGCACATGGTCTCGTAGCGGTCGTCGAGGTCGGCGTGGTCGAGCGCCATGCCCCCGCCCAGGCACTCGGTCACGTCGTCGCCGGTGAGCTCGACGTGCACGCCCCCGGGCCAGGTCCCGGCCTCGCGGTGCGCCTCGAAGAAGCCCGCGATCTCCCGCAGGACGTCGTCGAAGTGCCGGGTCTTGCGCCCGGTGGAGGACGTGAAGGTGTTGCCGTGCATCGGGTCGCAGGTCCACACCACCTCGTGCCCGCTGTCGCGCACCGCGGCGAGCAGCGGGGGGAGGGCCTCGACGACCCGGTCGGCGCCCATCCGCGAGATGAGCGTCAGCCGGCCCGGCTCGCGGTCGGGGTCGAGCGCCTCGACCAGCCCCATGACCTCGTCGGTGGTGGCGTTGGGGCCGACCTTGCAGCCGATGGGGTTGCGCACCCCGCGCAGGAACTCCACGTGGGCCCCGTCGAGCTGGCGGGTCCGCTCGCCGATCCAGAGCATGTGGGCCGAGCAGTCGTACCAGTCGCCGGTCAGCGAGTCCTGCCGGGTCAGGGCCTGCTCGTACTCGAGGATCAGCGCCTCGTGGCTGGTGAAGAAGTCGACCTGGTGCAGGGACGGCTGGTTCTCCGTGGTGATCCCGCAGGCCCGCATGAAGCGCAGGGCCCGGTCGATCTCGTCGGCGATCCGGTCGTAGCGGCGACCCTCGGCGCTGTTGGCCACGAACTGCTGGTTCCACTGGTGGACCTGGCCCAGGTCGGCGAAGCCGCCCTTGGTGAAGGCCCGGAGGAGGTTCAACGTCGAAGCGGCCTGGTGGTAGGCCTGGATCAGGCGCTCCGGGTCGGGCGTGCGCGCCGCCTCGGTGGGGACGATGTCGTTGACCATGTGGCCGCGGAACACGGGCAGCTCGACGTCGTCGATGCGCTCCACGTCCGCCGACCGGGGCTTGGCGTACTGCCCGGCGATCCGGCCCACCTTCACCGCGGGCACGCCCGAGGAGTAGGTCAGCACCACGGCCATCTGGAGGATGACCTTGAGCTTGTCCCGGATGGCGTCGGCCGAGAAGGCGTCGAACGACTCGGCGCAGTCGCCGGCCTGGAGCAGGAAGGCCTCGCCCCGGGCCACGTCGGCCAGCGCGGCCCGCAGGGCCCGGGCCTCGCCCGCGAAGACCAGGGGCGGGACCGACGAGAGCTGCTTCTGCGCGGCTTCGAGCGCGGCCGTGTCGGGCCACGCCGGCTGCTGCACCACCGGGCGGGCGCGCCATGAATCGGGTGACCAGGGGGCGTTCACGTCGTACAGCGTTGCCGGTCGTGGGCCGACGAGGCAACGCGGCGCCCGGGAACGGCAGCAGCCGCTCCCCGGGGGAGCGGCTGCGTGCCGGCGGGCCGGGCGAGCGGGGAACGCCCGGCCGTCGATCGGTGCGGACGGCTCACGCCGCGTCGCTGCGGGCCAGCGCCTCCTCGCGCACCGTGTTCACGGCACGCTTGACCAGCCGGCGGGCCGCCTCGGCGGTGACCCCGAGGTCGTCGCCGACCTCCCGGTAGCTGCGGCGGCGCCCGTCGGCCAGCCCGAAGCGCTGCTCGACGGCGAAGCGGGCCCGGTCGTCCAGGACGCCGAGCAGGTCGCCCAGGGCCCGGTTCTCCTCGGTGGCGTCGAGCATGTCCTCGGGGCCGGGCTTGTCGTCGGCGATGAGGTCGATCAGCTCGCTGCCGTCGTCGTCGCCGACGGTGCGGTCGAGCGAGGTGGGCGTGGTCAGCCGGTACAGGCGTGCGTTCTCGTCGTCGAGCTCGTCGCCGTCGCCCGAGACCTGGCGCAGGGCGGCCCGCAGGCTGGCCGAGCGGTCGCCGGGCAGCCGCACGAGGCTGGCCTTCTGGTCGAGGGCCCGGCCGATGGCCTGGCGGATCCAGAACGTGGCGTAGGTCGAGAACTTGAAGCCCTTGCGCCAGTCGAACTTGTCGACCGCGTGCTCGAGGCCCAGGTTGCCCTCCTGCACCAGGTCGAGCAGCTCCATCGACGGGGGCAGCGGGTAGCGGCGGGCGATGGAGACCACCAGCCGGAGGTTGGCCCGGATGAAGCGGTCCTTGGCCTCGGCGGCCTCGCGCACGGCGCGGCGCAGCTCGGCCCGGCGGGCGCCGGCGTCGATCTCCGCCTGCGCGGCGCGGCCCTTCTCGATGATCTGGGAGAGCTCGCGCTCCTCGCTCGCCGTCAGCAGCGGGACGAGCCCGATCTCGTTGAGGTACTGGCCAACTGAATCTGTCATGTCACCCTCTTCAACGAACGCTACGACGGGGTTCTTCCCCGGCGAAGCGGATTTCCCCCACCGACGTAGGGAAAATGAGACAACGCTGGTATAGGGGGCCGGATTCCCTCGGCAGGTCATGACTCTGGTCACATCGGTCGTCCTCGGTAGGGTCTCGCCCCGTGGCGAGCGCACCCAGCGGAACCTCCGAGGACCCGGCCACGGCCGGGACGGTGCCGAGGTGACGGACCGCGCGGCCCGGCGGGCGGCCGTGGTGCCGGAGCGCCCCGTTGGCTGAGCGGATCGGCGTCTTCGGAGGCACCTTCGACCCGCCCCACGTCGGGCACCTCGTCACCGCGGTCAACGTCCGCCACTCGTGCCGGCTCGACCGGGTCCTGCTGGTGGTCAACAACGTCCCCTGGCAGAAGGTCGGCACCCGACCCATCAGCGACGCCGAGGACCGCTACGCGCTGGTGGTCGCTGCGGTGGCCGACGTCGAGGGCCTGGAGGCCAGCCGGATCGAGATCGACCGGGGCGGGCCCTCCTACACCGCCGACACGCTGGCCCTGCTGCGCGACGAGGACCCGACCCGCGAGCTCTTCCTGGTCCTGGGCAGCGACGCCGCCGCGGGCCTGCTCACCTGGGAGCGGGCCGACGAGGTGCGGGACCTGGCCACCGTCGTGGTCGTGGACCGACCCGGGTCGGCCCCCCAGCGCCGGCTGGACGGCTGGCGCTGGTCGCGGGTCGAGGTGCCACGGCTGGAGGTGTCCAGCACCGACCTGCGCGAGCGGGTCGCGGACGGCCGGCCCCTCGACTACCTGGTGACCCACGAGGTGGTCGACTGCATAGAGGCCCGCGGCCTCTATCGTGACGGCGGATGACGGCGCCGACCGACGACGCCGGGCCGGGCACCGTCCCCCCGGCGAACGCCGACCGCCTGGCCCGGCTCCTCGGCGGCGACGTGGAGCTGCCGGCCCACGGGACCGGGGTCCGCGCCGCGCGCCGTGCCGGGGCCGGCCTCGACGCCGACACCGACGGCGACCCCGATCCCGGGAGCGGCCGGACCCGCCACGCCGAGCCGCCTCGCCGGACGGCGTGGCAGA
>JBFWTJ010000016.1:0-23021 GCA_050247895.1 Acidimicrobiia bacterium | reverse complement strand
TGGCAACTCTCCAGCGGGCAAAGGTAGGCGCTAGAGGCGGCGGGCGTCGAAGAAGGATTCCAGCAGCGCGGCCGACTCCTCGGCCCGCACCCCGCCGGTGAGGGCGATCTCGTGGTTGAGGCGGGGGTCGGCGCACAGGTTGTAGAGCGACCCGCACGCCCCGGCCTTGAGGTCGGCCGCGCCGTGGACGATCCGCGCCACCCGGGCGGCCAGCGCCGCGCCGGCGCACATGGGGCAGGGCTCCAGCGTGACGACGAGCGTCGCTCCGGTCAGCCGCCAGGAACCCGCCGCGGCGGCCGCGGCTCGCAGGGCCAGGACCTCGGCGTGCGCGGTCGGGTCGCCCCGGCGCTCGCGCTCGTTCCCGGCCCGGGCCACGATCTCGCCGTCGACCACCACCAGGGCACCGACGGGGACCTCGCCCGCCGCCCCGGCGGCGCGGGCCTCCTCCAGGGCGAGGGCCATCAGCGCGGCATCCCGCTCGACGTCCTCCACGGCGGAGGGAGTGGGATTCGAACCCACGGTGGGTTGCCCCACACACGCTTTCCAAGCGTGCCGATTCGGCCGCTCTCGCATCCCTCCACGGCCGCCACCGGGTGGCGTCCGGGATCAGGAAGGCTATCGTGTCGGCCGGCCCGCTCCCGCACGTGGCGGTCGGGTCCTGTGCAACTGCAGCCCGTGAACCGAGTCAGGGCCGGGAGGCAGCAGCTCTCAGCGGAGCCTGCGGTGTGCCGCAGATCGCCTGACCGCCACGTGGGGGAGCGGGCCCTCCCGCGCCGCCAGCACCCCCGGCCCACACGGTCGCTCGGCCCCCGGGTGTCCGGGTCGCTCGGCCCCGGCCGGCGCGGTCGTCGAGCCCGGGTGTCCGTGTCGCTCGGCTTCGGCCCACACGGCCGCTCGGCCCCCGGGTGGCCCGTGCCCGCGGCCCTCGTGGACGTCCCGCCCGGCCGGTAGGGTCGGCCCGATGGCCGAGGCCTACCAGGCGCTGTACCGCAGGTATCGCTCGAAGCGGTTCGGGGAGCTGCGCGGCCAGGAGCACGTCGTGCGGGCCCTGCGCACCGCGGTGGCCGAGGGCCGGGTCGGCCACGCCTACCTCTTCAGCGGCCCCCGGGGCACGGGCAAGACGTCGACGGCCCGGATCCTGGCCAAGGTCCTCAACTGCGCCGCGCCCGTCGAGGGCGAGCCCTGCGGCGAGTGCGAGGCCTGCCGGACCGTCGACGAGGGCCGCCTGGTCGACTGGCTCCAGGAGCACGACGCGGCCTCCAACCGCGGCATCGACCGGATGAAGGACATCCTCGAGCGGATCCCGCTGGGCACCTCGGGCAACCGCAAGGTGGTGATCCTCGACGAGGTCCACATGCTCACCCCGCAGGCGTCCAACGCCCTGCTGAAGTCCCTGGAGGAGCCGCCCGAGCACGTCGTGTTCGTCCTGGCCACCACCGACCCCCAGCTGGTCCTGCCCACGATCCGGTCCCGGACCCAGCACTTCGAGTTCCACCTGCTGCCCACCGAGGAGCTGGCCGACCACGTCCGCTGGGTGATCGCCGACGCCGGGTTGGACCTGGGCGAGGAGGCCGTCCAGTACGTGCTGCGGGCCGGCGGCGGGTCGGCGCGCGACACCCTGTCGGCGCTGGACCAGGTCGCGGCCATGGGCGGGGTGATCCCCTCCGAGGAGCCGACCGAGGCCGTGGTCGAGGCGCTGGCCCAGCGCGACGCCGGCACGGTCCTGGTCGCGGTGGCCGATGCCGTCCACGCCGGGCGGGATGTCCGGGCGCTCGGTGCCGCGGTGATCGCCCGTCTGCGCAACGCCTTCCTGGAGAAGATGGGCGCGGGTGACCGCCACCTGCCCGAGGGCGACCGGGACCGGGCCGCGGCGCTGGCCGACCGGCTGGGGGCCGCCGGGCTGACCCGGGCCCTGGAGGTGCTCGGCGAGGCGCTGACCGACATAACCAAAAAGCCCGACACCCGCGTCGCGCTGGAGGTGGCGCTGGTGCGGCTGTGCCGGGCCGACGTCGACGGCGACGTGGCCGCCCTGGCCGACCGGGTGGAACGGATCGAGCAGCACCTGGCCGGCGGCGCGGCCCTTCCCGCGGCCCCTTCGGGTGCCTCGCCCGTCGCCGCGCCGGCCGCTGGTCCGGAAGCGCCGGCGCCTGCTCCTCCCGTGCGGTCGGGCCCTGCCGGTGCGGCACGGGCCCAGCTCGCGGCGCACGGCGTGCCCACCGGCCCCGTGGCGCCCGTGAAGAAGGCCGCGCCTCGTGCCGCGCCGACCCGGCCCGCGCCGGCCGATGCCGGTGCGGGCTCGACCGCCGGAGCGGGCTCGACCGATGTCGGCCCCGGGTCGACGGGCGCGGGTTCGGTCGGTGCCGGTGCGGCGTCGACGGGTCCTGGCGCGACGTCGACCGATGCCGGTTCTGGATCGACGGGTCCGGTCCCGGCGTCGACGGGTCAGGGCGCCGCGTCAGCCGATGCCGGAGCGGGGTCCACGCTTCCGGGCGCCGCCGACGCGAGATCGACGGGTCCTGGCGCGGCGCCGACCGATGCCGGTTCCGGGTCGACGGGTCCGGCGCCGGCGGGCGCCGTCTCGCGCCCGGGCGAGCCGCCGGACGCGTCGGCGCGGGCTTCGACCCGGGCCAGGCCGCCGACGGCGGCGGCGAGGCCCTCCGCCTCGGCCCCGGAGGTGGCACCACCGGCCGCCGTGGGGAGCGAGCCGGCCGGTCCCGTCCCGGCCGACCCCCCGAGCCTGGCGGGAGCGGCCTCGTCAGGCCCGCCCTCGCGGACGGAGCTGGAGGCGGCTTGGGAGGCGGGTGTCCTGGAGGCGCTGCCGATCGGGGCCAAGAACATGTTCCGGCTCGGGCACTTCGTGGACGGGCCCGACGGCGTGGCCACCTTCGCCCTGCCCAACGCGCCCCACCGGGACCACTGTGAGCGCAAGCGTCCCGAGGTCGAGGCCGCGCTGGCCCGCCACTTCGGCCGCCCGGTGGTGCTGCGACTGGTCGTCGACGCCACCGCGGGCGACCCGTCGTCGGACCGCGGGACGGCGTCGTCCTCGTCGATCGACCCGGCCGCGGACGAGGACGTCGACCTCGACGACCTCGAGGACGCCCACGACGTCGTCACCGGCGTCGAGCGGCTGGCCCAGGCCTTCCCGGGCTCGGAGCTCGTCGAGGAGGCCTGAGCACCCCGACCGGCCAAGTCGGCGGGCGCCGGAGCCTGCTACCCCGTCGCGGCGCGCGGAGGACAGGCGGGCCTTCGGCGGACCTGGGTGCGCCCGCCGCGGTGCCGGGAGGTCCGACCGGCTGAGCCTTCGGTGGACCTGGGTGCGCCCGCTGCGCTGCCGGGAGGTCCGACCGGCGGGAGCAGCGGCGGGCGGGGCGCCACGGCCTACGCTCGACCCGGTGAGCGACGATCGACCCGAACCCTCGGGCCTTCCCGACCTGGCCGCCCTCGTCGGGGGGGCGGGCGAGGGCGACAACCCCTTCGCCGGGCTGCTCGAGCGGGCCCAGAACGTGGTCCAGGCCCAGGCCGCGGCGGCCGAGCGCGAGGTCGAAGGGGTCGCCGGCGGCGGAGCGGTGCGGATCGTGGCCACCGGCACCGGTGACGTGCGGGCGGTCAGGATCCGGCCCGACGCGGTCGACCCCGACGACGTCGAGGTGCTCGAGGACCTGGTCCTCGCCGCGCTGCACGACCTGAACGCGCGCCTGGCCGAGGTCCAGCGGGAGGCCCTCGGCGGTCTCGGCGGCCTGCTGGGCGGTGGGATCCCGGGCTTCGAGTAGCCGCGGATGGCAGGCGTCTACGCCGCACCGGTCCAGGACCTGATCGACGAGCTCGGCCGGCTGCCCGGCATCGGGCCGAAGTCGGCCCAACGGATCGCCTTCCACCTGCTCAAGATCTCCGCCCAGGACGCGCTCCGGTTGGCCGGGGCCATCGCGGTGGCCAAGGAGAAGGTCGGCTTCTGCACCCGCTGCTTCAACCTCGCCGCCACCGAGGAGTGCGAGATCTGCACCGATCCGCGCCGCGACGGCACCGTGGTCTGCGTGGTCGAGGAGCCCCGCGACATCGTCGCGGTCGAGAAGACCCAGGAGTTCCACGGTCGGTACCACGTCCTGCAGGGGGCCATCAGCCCGATCGAGGGGATCGGGCCCGACCAGCTGAAGGTCCGGGAGCTGCTCGCCCGCCTCGAGCCGGAGGGGGTGCAGGAGGTCATCCTGTGCACGAACCCGAACCTGGAGGGCGAGGCCACCGCCATGTACCTCGGGCGGCTGCTGTCCCCCCTGGGATTGCGGGTGACGCGCATCGCCAGCGGGCTCCCGGTGGGGGGCGACCTGGAGTACGCCGACGAGCTCACGCTGGGCCGAGCCCTGGAGGGTCGACGCACCGTCGACGCCGACTGAGCTGCGGCTCGCCGCGTCAGCGCCGAGCGGGAGACAGAGCACCGGCCCGCCGAACGGGGCGGGCGGACAGACCGTCGACGGGCCGGTGCTCCGACATCGCAGCCGACTGAGGGGGTAGGGGCGACAGGCGGCTACGTTGCAATCGCATTGCGATTGTTACGATCGTATCGCGACCCTACCCGGCAGATCAATGGGCCAAACCCGCCGGATCGCTCGGAAGCTCACGGATCGGACCCCCCGGCACACCTCGGGACCGACTCCCGGGCTCAGGTCCTGTGCAGGCCCCGGTCGATGCGGATCCGCACTCGGGTCCCGTCCGCGGCCGGCTCGAACGACAGCTCGCTGGCCACGCTGCGCATGATGGGCAGGCCCAGGCCCCGCTCGTGGCCGAGCCGCCGCGGGTCGCCCGCCGGCGGGAGCGCGGCCAGCCCCTCGGGGTCGAACCCGCCGCCCTGGTCCTCCACGGTGACGGTGACCTCGTCGCCCTCGACCTCGCAGTGCACCTGGATGGGCTGGCCGGCCCGGGTGACCCGATCCCGGTCCGCGTCGAGCGCGTCCACCGCCTCGACCGCGTTGGCGAACGCCTCGGACACGGCCAGCCGCAGGTCGTCGAGGCGGGCGCCCGGCAGCGGGTCCTCGACCGACGCCGCCGCGGCGGCGACCGCTCGCACGAGCGCCAGGTAGTCGCGCCGGGGCGGGACGACCAGCTCGATGCTCGCCACGGCGGTCAACCCGGAGCGGCCGCGGCCGTGGCCTCCTGGACCGTGGCGGCCAGGGGCAGCGCCCGGTCCAGGGCGGTCAGCTCGAACACCTTGCGCAGGCGGGGTCGGGTGCAGACCAGGCGCAGGTCGCCCCCGTGGGTCCGGGTGCGCTTCAGCACGCCGACGATCACGCCCAGCCCGGTGGAGTCGAGGAAGTCGACGCCGTCGAGGTCCAGCACGATGCGGCTGCGCCCCTCGGTCACCAGCTCGATGAGCTGCTCGCGGAGCTTCGGTGCGGTCGCCACGTCGACGTCCCCCGAGACGTGCGCCACCACCCAGTCGTCCGCCTCCTCGATCCGCACCGCGAAGTCCACGGCCAGGAATGTAGTGCCCGGGCCTGCCGGGGCCTCCGGGGCACGGACGACATCGGTGGAACTACACCCCTGTGATCACACCGCCGTGACGCGTACGCTTCGCGATCGGGATGGCCCTACCGCTGCACCCCGTGGCACCCGTGGCCGACCTGCTGCGGGATCTGGCCGGTCGGCTCGACGAGACCGACGCGTCCCACGGGCTGCCGGCCGGCGACCGGCTGGTCCACCTGGCCGAGCTGGCCCCTCGACCCGGACGCACGGCCACGCTCGATCGGCCGCTCCCGCCCGCCCTGGCCGGCCGCTTCCCGTCGCCCCTGTGGTCCCACCAGGTGGCCGCCGTCGACCTGGCCCGGCGAGGGCGTGCCGTGGTGGTGGCCACGGGACCGGCCAGCGGGAAGTCGCTGTGCTTCCAGATCCCCGTCGCCGAGGCGGCCACCGCCCCGATCCGGCCGGGCACGGCGCTGCTCGTCTACCCGACCAAGGCCCTGGCCCACGACCAGCTCCGGGCGCTGGTCGACCGGGAGGTCCCCGGGCTGGTCGCCGGGGCCTACGACGGCGACGCCGGCGCCGACGAGCGGGCCTGGATCCGGCGCAACGCCGGGGTCGTGCTGACCAACCCCGAGATGCTCCACAGCGGGGTGCTGCCCCACCACGAGCGCTGGGCGACCTTCCTGGGCCGCCTGCGCTACGTCGTGGTCGACGAGCTCCACGCCTTCCGGGGGACCTTCGGGGGCCACGTCGCCCAGGTGCTCCGCCGCCTGCGCCGCCTGGCGCTGCACCACGGTGCCGACCCGACCTTCATCGGGTGCTCGGCGACGCTGGGCGAGCCCGAGGTGCTGGCCAGCGCCCTGTGGGGCAGCGAGGTCGTCGCCGTCACCGACGACGGGGCTCCCCGTCCCGCCCGCACGGTCGCGGTATGGCAGCCCCCCGTCGTGGATCCGGAGCTGGGCACCCGGGCCTCGTCGGCCAAGGAGGTCGCCGGGGTCGTCAGCGGCCTGGTCTCGGCGGGGCACACCACCCTGGGCTTCTGCCGGAGCCGCCGGGCCACCGAGGTCGTGGCCGCCGACGTGCGCCGCCGGTTGCCCCGCCGCCTGGCCCGGCGCGTCCAGGCCTACCGCGGCGGGCTGCTGGCCGAGGAGCGCCGTGAGATCGAGGCCGAGCTGTTCTCGGGCCGGCTGGCCGGGGTGATCGCCACCAACGCCCTGGAGCTGGGCATCGACGTGGGCCAGCTCGACGGGGTCGTCCTCAACGGGTTCCCGGGGACGATCTCGGCCTTCCGCCAGCAGGTCGGCCGTGCCGGGCGTGCCGGCCAGGACTCGGTGGCGGTCCTGGTGACCGGGACCGACCAGCTCGACCGTTGGTTCGCCCTGCACCCCGACCAGCTGCTGGCCCGACCCCCGGAGCCGGCGGTGATCAACCCGGCCAACCCCCACGTGGTGGAGCCCCACCTCCGCTGCGCGGCCCACGAGCTGGCCCTCAGCCACGACGACGCCCGGTGGTGGCCCGAGGCCCTCGACGAGGGCGTCCGGCGGCTGGTCCTCGACGACGAGGTGTCGGTGCGGCGGCGGGGTCCACGGGGCGAGCCGGTGGCGGTGTTCTCGGGCCGGGGTTGGCCCGCCCACGGGATCGGGCTCCGCTCGGCCGCGGGGGCTCCGGTCCGGATCCAGGACGAGGACGGCCGCCCCGTCGGTGACGTCGACCGCAGCCGGGCGCCCGAGCAGGTCCACGCCGGCGCCACCTACCTCCACCAGGGCCGGCACTGGGAGGTGCGCGCCCTGGACCTCGACGAAGGCGTGGCCGTGGTCGTTCCCCACGACGGTGCGACCTACACGATGGCGCGGACCGACACCGACCTGCGGATCCTGGAGGCCGACGCCGGGCGCCAGGTCGGTCGCTCCACGTTGCGCCGGGGCTGGGTGCGGGTCTGCTCCAGGGTGACCGGCTACCAGGTCCGCGACGTCGCGTCGGGAACGGTCGTGGGCACCGGTTCCCTCGACCTGCCGCCCTCCGAGCTCGAGACGCGGGCCTTCTGGTGGGAGATCGACGACGAGCTCCTCGACCTGGCCGGCCTCGAGCGTGCCGCCGCCCCGGGCGCCCTGCACGCCCTCGAGCACGCGGCGATCGGCATGTTGCCGCTGTTCGCCATCTGCGATCGCTGGGACGTCGGGGGGATCTCGACCGTCCGCCACGCCGACACGGGGGTGCCCACGATCGTGGTCTACGACGCCATCCCGGGTGGCGCGGGTGTGGCCGAGCTGGGCTACCGGGCCGCCGACCGCCACCTCGCCGCCACCCTGGAGGTCGTCGAGGGGTGCGGGTGTCGTGACGGTTGCCCGTCGTGCGTGCAGTCGCCCAAGTGCGGCAACGGCAACGAACCGCTGGACAAGGCAGGCGCCGTGCGGCTCCTGCGGGCGATCCTGGACCCGGTCGCCGTCACCGTCCCTTCTCGACCCGGGCCCGGGCCGTGCTCGTGAGCGGGACGTCGGGCAGGAGCCGGCCCACCAGCGGGACCTCGGTCGGCGCCCGGTAGCGCACGGTCACCGTGGCCCTGTCGCCGGGCTCGCGGCCACCCCGCACGGTGACCTGCAACCGGTCGGCCTCCAGCCCGCCGCCGGCCCGGGCCGCGTCGAGGGCGTCCTCGCCGACGGCGGCGGCCCGGGCCGCCTCGCGGGTGGCGTGGCTGACGAGCACGAGGTCGCGGGCCACGAGCGCGACCTGGAGGACGGCGAGCAGCAGGACGACGACCACGGGGAGCAGGAGCGCCAGCTCCACCGTGGACTGCCCGCCGTCGCGTGCGCCGTGGCGCCGGGTGCCGTGTTCGCCAGCCACGTGCATCCTCAGCCGACCTTGCCCATGACCTGGTCGACGACGCCGTTGAGCAGCTTGCCGATCTTGTCGGTCTTGCCGGCCCAGCCGACCAGCAGCATGGCCACGGCCGCGGCGCCGAGCAGCACCAGGGCGTACTCGGCGGTGGACTGGCCCCGCTCGTCCGACAGGCGGGCGCGGAGCCGGTCCGCGGCGCCGGTGGCGCAGAGCTGGAGAGTGACGAGGACCTTGAGCATGTTGGAACCTCCGAGGATCCGTGTGTGCAGTGGTGGGCACCGGAGGTGCCGAGCGCGAGCCGCTCAGAGCGAGAGCGAGCGAAGGGACCCGACGAGGAGCGGCACCACGGTCAGCAGGCCGAACGCCGGGAGCGTGCACGTCACCAGGGGGAGGATCAGGCGGACCGGGACCCGGCGGGCCCGCCGTTCGGCCTGCCGGCGGCGGTGGAGCCGGAGCTCGAGCTCGAGGCGCTCGAGGCTCGGCTCCAGGGCGCTGCCGTAGCGGAGGTGGTCGGCCAGGACGTGACCGAGCGCGGCGGCTCGGTCGCCCAGGGGGCGTAGCGAGGCCACCAGGGCGTCGGCCAGGGGCACGCCGCGCCCGGCCAGCTCGTGGGCGGACCCCAGCGCCCCGGGGACCGGCCCGACCATGTGGGAGGCCACCAGTGGCACCGCGAGCGGCAGCGACCAGCCCGCCGCGCCGCACAGGGCGAGGAGGTCGACGACATCGGGCAGCGAGGACTCCACGGCTCGGGCGCGGGCCTCGTCGTGGCGGCGGACGGCCAACCGGGGCCGGGCCCAGGCCCACAGGACCACACCGAGCGCCAGGGGCGGGACGACCACGAGCGTGGCGACCAGGCCGATGCCGACCAGCAGGTGGCGCCCGGCGGCACGGTCCCGGACGCCCGGCCGTTCGCGGGCGGGTCGTCCCAGCGAGGCGAGGCGGTCGGGGGGCGCCGGCACGACCAGGACCATGAGGCCGCCGGCCAGCAGGGCGGCCGCCACGAGGGCCGGGTGGACGGTCACGTCGCCGCTCGCACGATGCGGGCCATCCAGGCGGCACCCAGTCCGAGCAGCGCGGTGCCCCCGGCCAGGCACGCGGCCCCCGCGGCGCTCCCGACGAGGAAGGATGCCGCCTCGGGATCGGCCATCGCGGTGAGGCCGGCGAAGGCCAGGGGTGCCACCGCCAGCACCGCGGCCGATGCCTTGGCCTGTGTGGCCAGGGACGCCGCCTCGGCCGCGGTCTCCCGCCGCTCCCGCAGCGACCCGGCCACCGCGTCCAGGGCCCGGGCGACCGGCCCACCGGCCTCGGCCGCCAGGACCAGGGCGGCGGTCGCCAGGTCGACGACGGGTGACCCGGCCCGGACCCGCCACGCCTCGACCGCCTCGCCCAGCGGCGTACCCGAGTCGACGGTGGCCACGACCTCGGCCAGCTCGGCGGCGAGCGGGCCGGTGGCGGCGGCGGCCGCGTCGCGCACCGCGGTGGGCAGCGCGGCGCCCGACCGCAGCGCGGCCGCGGCCACCTCCAGCGCCGCGGGCAGGTCGGCGTCGCGGCGGGCGGCGTCCCGGCGGTCGAGCAGGGTGAGGGCCAGCTGCGGTCCCGGTGCCACGGTCAGGCCCGCGGCCACCACGGCGAGGACGATCCCCGCCGCCGGACCGGCCAGTGCCGTGGCCAGTCCGGGCAGGCCCGCCGCGGCCCACCGGACCCGGCGCACGACGACGTCACCGCCCCGGAGGCCGGCCCGGGCCAGCGCCTCGGCCAGCGGGGGGCGCCGCCCGTCGGGCACGACCGCGTCCGTCCGGCGGGACGGGCCGAGGCGGTTCGGCCCGGGCCGTGGCCGCCCGGTCGGTGCGGCGCGTGGTGCAGGGACCGGGGGACCCCAGCCGTCGGCGCTGCTCGCGCCCGTCCGGCGCGACCCGTCGAGACGATCGTGCGCCGGCCGTGGCTGCCCGGCCGGCGGCGTGGTGCGCGGCGTCACGACAGCCAGCCCGGGTCGGGGTCGGGCGCGCCCGGCCGGCGGGCTGCTCGTCCCGGTAGGCGGTGGACGCGGCGGCCGTCGGCCAGGAGCTCGACACCCAGGCCCGTGGGCCCACCGGCCACCTCGCCGACCGCGGTCACGCCTCGACCGCCGCCTCCCAGGCGGGCGATCTGCACGACCAGGTCGACCGACGCGGCCAGGTGGTCGCGCACAGCCTGGATGGGCAGATCGACGTCGCTGGACAGGACCATGGTCTCGAGCCGGCGGAGCGCGTCGAGCGGGCTGTTGGCGTGGCAGGTGGTGAGCGAGCCCTCGTGCCCGGTGTTCATGGCCTGGACCATCTCGAGCGCCTCGGGCCCTCGGACCTCGCCCACCACGATCCGGTCGGGCCGCATCCGCAGCGAGTTGCGGACCAGCTCGCGGATCGTCACCGCTCCGAGGCCGTCGGCGGTCGCCGGGCGGGCCTCCAGGCGGACCACGTGGTCGCCCGGGAGCCGCAGCTCGGCGGCGTCCTCCACGGTCACGATCCGCTCGGCGGGGGGCAGCTCGGCGGCCAGGGCGTTGAGGAGGGTGGTCTTGCCCGCACCCGTGCCGCCGCTGACCACCACGTTCTGGCCGGCTCGCACGGCCCAGGCCAGCAGGGCGGCGACGGGCGGGGCGCAGATCTCGGCCAGCCGCCGGGTGCGGGTGCCGAAGCGGCGGATCGTGAGGCACGCCCCGTCTACGGCCAGGGGACGGACCACGACGTTGACCCGCGAGCCGTCGGCCAGCCGGGCGTCGACCAGGGGCGCGGTGCGGTCGACCCGGCGCCCCAGCGGGGCGACGATCCGCTCGACGACGAGGTCGATGGTGGGCTCGTCGAGCACGACCCCGGTCCGCTCGAGCCGCCCTCGCCGCTCGACCCAGACCGGCCGGCCGGGCCCGTTGACCATCACCTCGGTCACCTCGGGGTCGGCCAGCAGCGGCGCCAGCGGGCCCAGGCCCCGTGTCCGGTCCAGGACCCTGGTGGTGACCAGCTCGACCTCGGCGTCGGGCATCAGGGGGACCGCGGCCCGGATCGCGGCGCGCACCCGGACCGGGTCGGCCACCGACGCGGGGTCGGCCACCACCAGCTCGCGGTGGACCCGGTCGCGCAGCTCGTCGAGGTCAGGCCGCACCGCTGAGCTCCCGTTGGAGGCTGCGGGGCAGGCGGGCGGACAGCAGTCCGGCGTCGACGGCCCGGGCCACGCCGGGGTCGTAGGGGACCCGGGCGACGATCGGGGCGCCGACCACGTCCTCGACGTCACGGGCGTGCAGGGCCCGGCCGGGCTCGTCGACCAGGACCACCTCCGAGGGCCGCAGGACCGCGTGGCGGATGCGGCGGAGGGCCAGGAAGCACGGGCGGATGACCAGGACCGAGCGGGTCGCCGCGCCGGCGACCGCCAGCGCGGCGCCGTCGAGGTCGGTGCCGCAGTCGGCGACGACGGCGCGCCCGTCGGTCGCCAGCAGTGCGGCGAGGACGTCGGCCCGCTCGGTCCCCAGCGGGCCCTCGCCCCGGGGCAGCAGCGCGAGCCCCTCGGCCACGGGCACCTCGAGGCGGGCCAGTCCGTCGGCGGGCACGTCCGACCCGGCCGCCAGCCACCCGGCGATCCCGGGCGAGGGCGGCTCGGCCACGCCGAGCGCGGCAGCGGCATCGCCGGCGAGGTCGGCCAGCAGCGCCCCTCCGGACCCGCGGCGGGCGAGCAGGGCCAAGGTGGTGGCGACGACGGTGGTGCCGGTGCCGCCCTTCACGGACCAGCAGGCGACGAGCACGGGGACCTCCCGATGGGGGTGCGCGCCTCAGGGCGCAGCGCGGGCATCGGGGGAAGCCGGGCCCGGGACCGTAGCGATGGGCCGGTCCCGGCACAAGGGGCTTGACGGGAGCGCCCAGTTAGGGTTACCTAATGTCTTGTGTTGGCAGGGTAGCTGGCGACCGGGGTTCACCCGGTCGCCAGCTCTCGTTTTCAGGTTGCCGTTACCCTCGACCTGTGCGCGTCGCCGCGTTCTTCGACCTCGACAAGACGGTCATCGCCAAGGCGTCGCTCGCCGCGTTCAGTCGGCCGCTCCAGCGAGCCGGCCTGCTGTCGCGCCCGGCGCTGGTCCGCGCCGCCTGGGGCCAGTTCGTCTTCGCCCGGATGGGGGCCTCCGCCGACCGGCTCGAGCGGATCCGGGAGTCCGTGCTCCGCCTGACCGCGGGATGGGAGCAGAGCGAGATCAGCGAGATCGTGCGCGAGACCCTCGAGGAGGTCATCGAGCCGATCATCTTCGACGAGGCGCTGGAGCGGATCCGCTGGCACCGGGCCCGGGGCCACAAGGTCTTCATCGTCTCGGCGTCACCGGAGGAGATCGTCGCCCCGATCGCCCGCTGGATCGGCGTCGACGAGGCCATCGCCACCCGGGCCGAGGTCGTCGAGGGCCGGTACACCGGCCGCACCGAGCGCTACGTCTACGGCCCGGAGAAGGCCATCGCCGTCCGGGACGTGGCGGCCCGCGACGGCCTCGACCTCGGCAGCTCGTGGGCCTACTCCGACTCGTTCACCGACGTGCCCATGCTCAGCGCCGTGGGCAACGCCGTCGCGGTGAACCCGGACCGGGACCTGGCCCGGGAGGCCGGTCGGTTGGGCTGGGAGGTCCGCCACTACACCAGCCGGGTCACCCTGAGGGATCGGCGGGCCATGCCGAGCCGGTGGGCGCTCACCACCGGAGCCGGCTCGGTCGCCGTGGCGCTGGTCGGTGCGGGGGTCGCCTGGCGGCGCCTTGCGTCCCGGCGCGGCGCTGCGCTGCCGCCCGTGTTGGACCGGTCGGCAGCGCAGCCTCGGAACGTCCGTGTCGGCGTGGGCTCCCCGGCGTGGATGCCGGGGAGCCGGTTCAGACCGCCCGGGCCTTCTTGACCACGAGGGTCGCGAGCCCGGCGAAGACGATGAGCAGCAGGAGCTTCTTCATGGGACCGCAGCGTAGCCACGCCTGAGCTCGCCGTCCCGAGCCGGCCCCGTCCGGGGACGGGAGCGCCGGGGGCTCAGACCGCGAGGAGGTCGCGGGCGCCGGTGTCCGAGGAGGGGTGGCGGAGCTTGGACATGGCCCGGGCCTCGATCTGGCGGATCCGCTCCCGGGTCAGGTTGAAGTGCTCGCCGACCTCTTCGAGGGTGCGCGGCTCGCCCCGGTCCAGCCCGAAGCGCAGCTTGAGGATCTCCCGCTCGCGATCGTCGAGCGGGGCCAGCAGGCGGTTGATCTCCTCGGGCAGCAGAGCGGTGGCCGCCACCTCGAAGGGCGACTCGGCCGACCGGTCCTCGACCACGTCGCCCAGCTCGGCGTCGCCGTCCTCGCGCAGCGGCTCGGACAGGGACAGCGGCTCGGCGGCGAAGCGCAGCGCCTCGGTGACCTTGTCCTCGGGCATCTCGACCTCGGCCGACAGCTCGGCGAGCGTCGCCGGCCGGCCGAGCTTCAGCTCCAGCCGGGCCCGGGCCTTCTGCAGCCGGGCCAGCGTGTCGCCGGCGTGCACCGGCAGGCGGATGGTCCGCCCGGTGTTGGCGATGCCGCGGGTGATGGCCTGGCGGATCCACCAGGTGGCGTAGGTGGAGAACTTGAAGCCCTTGCGCCAGTCGAACTTCTCGACCGCGTGCATCAGGCCGAGGTTGCCCTCCTGGATCAGGTCGAGCAGCGGCAGGCCGGACGCCTGGTACTTCTTGGCGATCGAGACCACCAGCCGGAGGTTCGACTGCACGAACGTGCGCTCGGCGGTCTCGCCGTCGCGTGACGCCCGGCGGACCTCCCGCTTGCGGGCCGGCGACAGCGGCTTGCCGTTCTCGCTGCCCAGATCGAGGATGGCCCGGGCCTCGTTCCCGGTCTCGATCAGCTGCGCCAGGCGAACCTCGTCGTCCTTGGTCAGCAGCGGGTACTGGCCGATGTCGGTGAGGTAGAGCCGTACGAGATCTTCTTCGTCTCGCTCGACGCGCTCCTTGGGCACAGACGCACCTTCTCGCTGTTCGTTTCGTTCCGGGTCTGAGGCCGGTGCAGCTGGCGGGCCAGCCGTCGATTCACCGTCCGTGGGCCCGCGTGGTACTTGCCAACGATACCGGGCGGGTCAAGGCCCCCCACCACCGACCGTGGCCCTGTCCCGCGGGGGCGTCCGGGCCGGGCCCGTCCCGACCTCAGCCCGCCGGGCGATCGCCGAGGAGGGCGACCTCGAAGCGCTCCTGGTGGCCGGTCGCGGCCCGCACCAGCGCCGGCGTGACGACCAGCGAGCGCAGGGCCCTCTCGCCGCCCCGCCAGTCGTCGAGGGCGTCGCCGACCACCAGCTGCAGGACCCGCTCCACGGTGGCGTCGGCCAGCGGCGAGACCCGGTCGAGGTGCTCCGAGTACGACGCGACCAGAGCGGGGAGCAGGACCCGGTAGGTCGCCACCAGCCGCTCCAGCGTGTCACCGATCCCGGCCAGGTCGGTCACGAGTGCGCCCAGCGCCGGGGTCGCGGGCCGGACCAGCGCGTCCCGGTCGACGTCGCGCAGAACCGGGAGGCGCTCGAACCACAGGTCGCCGTGCCAGGCGTGGCGCTGCGACTGGGCGCCGAAGCGCAGCTTCACGTCGTGCTCGGGCACCGAGGGCACCCAGGCGCCGAGCAGCTCGTAGAGGGCCCGCTCGAGCCACACGTAGCCGCCGACGCGCTCGGCCGTCTCGTCGAAGGTCAAGGCGGTGCCGGTGCCCACGCTCAACCCCGGAACCCGTTGGTGATCGGCATGCGCCGGTCCTTGCCGAACGCCTTGGGGGTCAGGCGCGGCCCGGGCGGGTTCTGGCGGCGCTTGTACTCGGCGACGTCGACCAGCCGGGCGATGCGGTCCACCAGCCCGGCGTCGAAGCCCATCTCGCGTAGCTCGGCCCGGGTGCGGTCGTCCTCCACGTAGGCCTCCAGCAGCGGGTCGAGGACCTCGTAGGGCGGCAGGGACTGGTCGTCGCGCTGGTCGGGGCGCAGCTCGGCCGAAGGGGGCTTGGCCAGAACGCCCTCGGGGATCAGCTCGCGCCCGGCCCAGAGGTTGCGGGCCCGGCACAGCTCGTAGACCAGCGTCTTGGGCACGTCCTTGATCACCGCGTAGCCGCCGGCCGTGTCGCCGTAGAGGGTGGAGTAGCCCACGGCCAGCTCGCTCTTGTTGCCCGTGGTCAGCACCAGCCAGCCCGGGAACTTGTTGGTCAGCGCCATGAGGAGGGTGCCGCGGATGCGGGGCTGGAGGTTCTCCTCGGCCAGGCCCTCGGGCCGGCCCTCGAAGCTCGGCGCCAGCATCTCGAGCAGGGCCACGTGAGCCGGCTCGATGGCGATGGTCCGCAGGTCGATGCCGACGTTGGCGGCGAGGACCGCGGCGTCGGACCGGGAGTGGTCGCTGGAGTAGCGGCTGGGCATGGACACGGCGTGGACGTGCTCGGGCCCCAGGGCGTCGGCGGCGATGACCGCCACCAGCGACGAGTCGATGCCCCCCGACAGGCCCAGCACCACGTCGGTGAACCCGTTCTTGGCCACGTAGTCGCGGGTCCCCACGACCAGTGCCTCGTAGACCTCGCGCCGCGGGTCGAGCGGCTCGGCGACCGGGCCCCCCGCCGGAGGCGGCGCCGCGCCGGCCGGGGCGAGCGCCTGGGGCACCGTCACGACCGGGAGCGCCGGGTGCGACACCCGGCCCCGGGGGTCGAGCAGCCGCTTGCGGTAGACGGGCCGGATCTCCAGGTCGACCACCTGGGTGGCCTCCTCGAACTGGGGTGACCGGGCGACCAGCTCGCCGTCGTGGTCGATCACCACCGAGGCACCGTCGAACAGCAGCTCGTCCTGGCCGCCGACCTGGTTGACGTAGACCAGCGCGCAGTGGGCGTCGGCGGCCCGGGTGGCCAGCATCCGCTCGCGCTCGGCCAGCCGGCCCCGGTAGTAGGGCGATGCGGTCAGGTTGACCACCAGCTCGGCGCCCCCGTCCGACTGGGCGTCGATCGGCCCGTCGGGGCTCCACCCGTCCTCGCAGATCGACACGCCGACGCGCACGCCGGCGATCGAGTACAGCTCGTAGGGGTGGGTGCCGGGCGTGAAGTAGCGCTGCTCGTCGAACACCGCGTAGTTGGGCAGGAGGCGCTTGTGGTAGATGCCGAGGACCTTGCCGTCGCCGCACACGGCGGCCGCGTTGTGCAGGTCCCGCTCGGCGTCCACGAAGCCGACCACGGCCACGCACCGGCCGGTCCGCTCCGCGACCTCGTCCAGCGCCCGGCGGTTCTCGGCCACGAAGCCGGCCTTGAGCACCAGGTCCTCGGGTGGGTAGCCGGTCACGGCCAGCTCAGGGAACACGGCCAGGTCGGCGCCCGCGGCATCGGCCTCCCGGTACGCGGACAGGATCCGCGCCACGTTGCCGTCGAGGTCGCCGACGGTCGGGTTGAGCTGGCACAGGGCGACCCGGATGTGCGCCACGGCCTCAGCGTACGCGGGGTGCCCGCGTCCGCCTGACGCGAGACTCGCGACCGATGGCCGTCGAGATCCCGCTGCTGGCCGACGCGATCGAGCGGTCCGCCGACCCGGCGGCGGTCCGCTCGGCGCTCGTCCCCCTCGACCGGCGGGGCGACCTCGGCGAGAGGCTGGCCGCGTCGCCCGGCTTCGGGGCCCGCCTCGTCGCGGTCCTGGCCGCCAGCCGCAGCCTCACCCGGCTGCTGCTCGCCGACCCCGTCGCCCTCGAGGTGCTCTCCGACGACCCCCCGCCCCTCGACCTGCCACCGGCCGACCGGCCCTTCGACGAGGTGGTGGCCTGGAAGCGCCGCACGCTGCTGCGCATCGCCGCCCACGACCTGACCGGGCGCGACGACCTGGAACAGGTCACCGACGCCCTGTCCGAGCTGGCCGCGGGCGTGCTGCGGGCCGCGGCCGACCGCGTGGCCGGCCCTTCCCTCGCCGTGGTCGGCATGGGCAAGCTCGGCGCGGGCGAGCTCAACTACGCCAGCGACGTCGACGTGGTCTTCGTCGGCGACGGGCCGGCCGACGGCCTGGAGCGGGCGGCCCGCCAGGTGCTGACCATGGCCGGGCGCTGCTTCCGGGTCGACGCCAACCTCCGGCCCGAGGGCCGGGACGGGCCCCTCGTCCGCTCGTTGGAGTCGTACCAGCAGTACTGGGCCCGCTGGGCCGAGCCCTGGGAGCGCCAGGCCCTGCTCAAGGCCAGGCCGCTCGCCGGCGACGTCGCGCTCGGCGACCGCTGGCACGCCGCGGCCCAGGAGGTCGTGTGGGGACGGCCGTTCGGGGCCGACGCGCTGCACCAGGTCCGCGACCTGAAGGCCCGGACCGAGCAGCTCCTGCGCCGGAGGGACCTGGCCGACAGGGAGATCAAGCGGGGCCCGGGCGGGATCCGCGACGTGGAGTTCGCCATCCAGCTCCTCCAGCTCGTCCACGGCGGCGCCGACCCCGACCTGCGGGCCCGGGCCAGCCTCGCCGCCCTGCAGGCCCTGGCCGACGGCGGCTACGTCGACCCGGCCGACGCCGCCGACCTCGGCCGGGGCTACCGCGAGCTGCGGCGCATCGAGCACGCCCTGCAGCTCGTCGACGAGCAGCAGACCCACGTGGTGCCGGCCGAGCGGGTGGCCCGGCGCCACATCGCCCGCGTGCTGGGCTACCGGGGCTCGCCCGAGGCCGGCCCCACCGAGGCCTTCGACCGGGACCTCGCCTCGCTGCGGACCCGGATCCGCCAGGTCCACGAGCGGGTCTGGTTCCGCCCGCTGCTGGACTCCTTCGCCGGTGCCGGCACGCTGACGCCCGAGGCCGCCGCGGCCCGGCTCAGCGCCTTCGGGTTCGCCGACGCCGAGCGCACCCGCCAGGCGGTCGTCGAGCTGACCCGGGGCCTGACCCGGTCGAGCCGGCTCATGCAGCAGCTGCTCCCCGTCCTGCTCGACTGGCTGTCGGGGTCGCCGGACCCCGACCTGGGCCTGCTCGGCCTGCGCAAGCTGGCCACCGGGGAGCAGCGCTCGATGGAGCTGGCCACCGCGTTCCGGGACTCGCCCGAGGTGGCCCGCCAGCTCGCCCGGCTGCTGGGGACCAGCGCCCAGCTCGGCGAGGTCCTGGCCCTGAACCCGGACCTGATCGACCGCCTGCCCGACCCCGCCCGGCTGGTGACCCGCCCGCGTCCGGACCTGATCGCCAGCGCGCGGGCCACGCTGCGCTGGAGGACCGACGAGGACGAGCGCGACCGGGCCATGAAGCGCTGGACCAGCCGGCACCTCCTGGGCATCGCGGCCCGCGACGTCCTCCACGACGCCGGGGTCGAGGAGGTCGGCGCGGACCTGGCCCGCCTGGCCGAGGCCGTGCTCGACGTGGCCCTGGCCGAGCTGGAGCCGGCCGTGCCCTTCGCGGTGGTGGCCCTGGGCCGGTTCAGCGGCTGGGAGCTGGCCTATGCCAGCGACCTCGACATCGTGTTCGTCCACGAGGGCGACTCGCCCGGCGACCACGAGGAGGCCGAGCGGGTGGCCTCCGGGCTGCACCGCTTCGTCGGGGGCGAGACCCCGGCGGTCAGGCTGTGGTCGGTCGACACGACCCTGCGCCCCGAGGGCCGTCAGGGACCGCTCTCGCGCAGCCTGGAGGCGTGGGAGACCTACCTCGACCGCTGGGCCCAGACCTGGGAGCGCCAGGCGTACCTGCGGGCCCGCGGCGTGGCCGGCGACCTCGCGCTGGCCGGCCGGCTGGTGGCGCGGATGTCCGAGGCGGTGCACGACCGGCCGTTCTCCGACGCCGAGGTCCGCGAGGTGCGCCGGATGAAGGCGCGGATCGAGCACGAGCGGATCCCCAGCGGCGAGGACCCGCAGTTCCACCTCAAGCTGGGCAGCGGGTCCCTGTCCGACATCGAGTTCACCGTGCAGCTCCTCCAGCTCGTCCACCAGGTCCCCGGGTCGGCCACGATCCCCACCATCCGGCGGTTGGCCGAGCTCGGGCACCTCGACCCGGAGGAGGCGGCGACGCTGGCCCAGGCCTACCGGTTCTGCGAGCGCACCCGGAACCGCCTCTTCCTCGTGGTGGGCGCGGGCGACTCGCTGCCGACCCGGCCCGAGCGGCTCGGCCCGCTGGCGCGCTCGCTGGAGGTCACCGCATCGGGCCTGCGCGACGAGTACCGGCGGGTCACGCGGCGGGCCCGCCGGGTGGTCGAGCGCCGCTTCTACGGGCGCGACTGAGCGACGGCCCGACCGGTTCGCCCGGCATCCCCGACCTCGGGGATGCGTCCCTGGCGGCGCGACCCGTACAACGGGTCCGTGCGAGCTCGGAGGGAAGGGGGTGTGGCCATGCGCGGTCTGCGCCTGCGTTGAGCCCGGGCCGCCGGGCGGCGGGGACGGCTAGTTGCGGGCGGCGGCGACGAGCCGCAGCACGTACCAGAACAGCAGCATCACCGAGGCGAAGAGCTGCACCGCGGCGCCGACGTGGGCCTGCTCGGGGTAGACCCGCAGGATCGTCTGGGTCTGGTAGAGGATCGAGGCACCGGCCAGGGCGATCATGCCGACCGAGAACCAGATGCCCAGGTCGAGGCCGAACAGGAGGGCGGCCCCGATGAGGACCAGGGCGCAGATGCCGCCCCACATCAGCATCGGGCGGAGGAAGGACAGGTCGGCCCGGGTGATCAGCCCCACCGCGGTGAGCCCGGCGAAGCCGACGGCGGTGATGGCTGCGGCCGAGGCGATGGTGCTCGTGCCACCGGCTGCCTCGAACACGTAGTAGAGGAACGGGGCGAAGATCAGCGCCTCGCCGGCGGCCACGCCGAACAGGCCCAGGTACTGGCGGCCGGGGTCGTCGAGGTCGTGGGCCGCGGCGGTGGCCATCCAGTTGATGACCATGAAGGCGCCGAGGACCAGCAGCCAGGCCGCGCCGGAGCCGGCCAGGAAGTCGTACATCGCCTCGGCGATCCCGGTCGAGAAGAGCAGGACCTCGAAGGCCAGGAAGGCGACGAGCGCGGCGACGAGGTGCTGGTACACCTTGACGAGGAAGGCGCCGCGCGCCTCGACCTCGAGCGTTGCCACGGGGTTGGGGTAGGGGCGGGCGGTCTCCATCGGGGCCTCCTCGGTCGTCCCGTCGCCACCAGGCTAGGCCGGAGAGCGGCCCGACGGCCCCTTCCGGTGGGCGGTGGTCAGTCGGGGAGGATCGGCACGGCGACGTCGACGTCGCGGCCGAGCAGGCGGGTGCGGGTGATCGAACGGGTGCCGAACCGGCTCCGGACGTCGTCGACGACCTGGTCGAGCGCCTCCCGGGACCGGTGGGCGAAGGGCAGCTCGAGCTGCATGGGAAGGTCGCCGTCCAGGTTGGCCACGGCCACGCCGACCAGGGTCAGGCCCCGCGTGGCCACCAGCGGCCCCACGTCGGCCATGAGGGCGCGGGCGGTGGCCAGGATCGTGTCGGTGCGGTTGGTGGTCGCAGCCAGGGTGTGCGAGCGGGTGGCCCGGGTGAAGTCGCCGAAGCGCAGGCGCAGCACGACGGTGCGCCCCGAGCGGTCGGCCGCCCGGAGGCGCCGGGTGACCCGGTCGACCAGGGCCAGGAGGGACGCGTCGATCGAGTCCTCGGTGTGGGGCCCGCGGCCCAGGGCGTGCTGGGCGCCCACCGAGCCGCGCCGTCGCCCCGTCCGGACGGCGCGGGGGTCGCGGTTGTGGGCCAGGGCGTGCAGGTGCCTGCCCGCGGCCGGGCCGAGCATCGAGGCGAGGGCGGGCTCGCCCATGTCGGCGATGTCCCCCACGGTGTGCACGCCCCGGTCGTGCAGGCGAGCCGCGGTCACCTTGCCGACGCCCCAGATCCGCTCGACCGGGAGGGGGTGCAGGAAGGCCAGCTCGTCGCCGGCCTCGATCACCAGGAGCCCGTCGGGCTTGGCCACCGCGCTGGCCACCTTGGCCAGGAACTTGGTGGTGGCCACCCCGACGGTGATGGGCAGGCCGACCCGGTCGCGGACCTGGTGGCGCAGGCGGGCGGCGATCTCGGTCGGCGTCCCCGCGGTGCGCCGCAGGCCCCCGACCTCGAGGAAGGCCTCGTCGACCGAGATGCCCTCGACGAGGGGCGTGGTGTCGGCGAAGACCTCGAACACCGCCCGGCTGGCCTCCAGGTAGGCGCGCATCCGGGGTCGCACGGTCACCAGGTGGGGGCAGAGGCGCCGGGCCTGGACCTCGCCCATCGGGGTGCGGACGCCGAACGCCTTGGCCTCGTAGCTGGCGGCCAGGACGACCCCGCCGCCGACGACGACGGGCCGGCCCCGCAGGCCGGGATCGTCGCGCTGCTCGACCGAGGCGTAGAACGAGTCGAGGTCGGCGTGGAGGATCGACGCGACCCGGGTCATCGAACACATGTTCCCTCAGGAGGGTGGCGTCCCTCAAGGTCCCGTCCGGGCGCGGCAGACGAGCGGACCCGCCGTGCCCGAGGACGCCGTCGCGCGTGCTGTCAGCCGGGCTGCGGCGCGAGGGTCGCCGAGGCCAGCGCGGCGTCGAGCGGCTCGCGCAGGGCTTCGGCGAGACCGGGCTCGTCCGCGACGACGGCGACGAGGAGGGACCCGCGAGTCACGGCGAGCGCCGGCCGGGCCAGCCGCACCGCCAGCCGGCGGGCCTGGGTGGGGCCGGCCGCTTCGAGGAGGAAGGCGAGGACCTGCTGGCCGCGCGCCCGGGCGAGCGTGCCCGGTCGGGGGCGGCCACCCAGGATCGCCCCGGCCGGGGCGGCCGCCACCCAGGCCGAGGCCCGGGTCCGGCGGGTCGGGCGGAACCAGCGGGGTGGGATCCTGTCCCCGAGCGTCAGGGGTGTCGCGGGGTAGCCGGCGGCGTCCAGGGCGTCGGCTACCTCCACGGCCAGGCCGACGAGGTCGGTGGTCGGCGCGAAGCGGTCGAACGACACGTGGACCAGGCCGGGCCCGTACCGGGTCACCACCTCGCGGTGGCCCGTCCAGGCCAGGTCGTGGAGCGGGTCGAGCGCCTCGCGGCGGTCCAGCGCCGCGGCGACCTCGGGGGCGGCCAGCCGGGCCAGGCGGGCCTGCACGTCGGTGGGGTCGCCGCCGGCCCGGGCTGTGGCGTAGCGGGCGAAGGCCACCACGACGTCCAGGTACCGGACGTCGATCTCGGTGTGATCGAGGAGCGCGAGCGCCCGCAGGCCGTCGAGGCCGTCGCCGTCGAGGTCGCCCCGCAGCGCGGCCACGGCATGGCGGGTGACGAAGGTCGCCAGCGTGGCGGTCACGTCGCGACCGCCGTGGCCGCGTGCCGTGGCGACCTCCTCGGGCGACCTCTCGAGCGCCGCGCGCACGAGGGTGCGGACGCGCTCGTCGAGCGGGCTCGGGACGAGGCGGATCAGGTCGGTCTCACCGGCCCACTCGTCGTAGCCCGGGTCGAGCCGGGCCAAGGCGGCCACGAGGTCGTCGACGTCACCGGGCACGGTCGCAGTCTCCCCCGCAGGTTGCCGGGCGCGGCCGCGGGCTCGGCGGTCGGGGTGGGGTCCGCGGCCGTCGAGGGTCGTCGCGGGCACGAGGCGCCGCCGGCCCGGTGGGGAGGACCGGCGGCGCGCTCGTGTCCTTCAGGTCGGTGAACGGCTCAGGTGGTCGAGCCGCGACCCTTCGGACCTGTCAGCGGCGCTCGTCGGGAAGGGTGAGGTAACAGGTGTAGACGCCCTTGTTGAGGCTGATCATGTGGTTGCCGCCGGCGGCCTCGCAGGCCTCCCAGCAGCGGTCCTCGGGCCCGACGCAGTCGAACAGCTCACGGCTGACATCGGCCGAGGCGCTGCTGGCGGTCCCGACGAAGCCGGCGAACG
>JBFWTJ010000015.1:0-23236 GCA_050247895.1 Acidimicrobiia bacterium | reverse complement strand
GTGCGTCACGTGTTCGCCTGGCACGGGGACTACACGGTGGGGGTGCGGGTGGAGCTGGTCGCGGCGTACCGGGTCGACGGGGGCGACTGGCAGGCGCTGGATCCCCTGGTCGCTGAGGCCACGGGCCGGCACAGCGTCGAGCAACGCCAAGCCGTCATCACCCACATCGGCTGACTGGCAGGCCCTCGTCTGCTCGCCAGGGCCGAGTGAGCCGGTACCCTAACCGGAAGTTGAATAGGAAGTATTGGAGGAAGTGGTGTGGCGGTAGCCCTGGACCGAGCAGTCGAAGCCAGCGAGATCATCGACGCGCTCAAACCGTTCGGAGTCACCCAGGTCGACGTGGCGGCGGTCACCCACGTCTCGGATCGGGCCGTGCGCGGCTGGCGGAGCGGCGACATCCGTCCGGACCGCTACGACCGTCTGGCCCAGCTCCGCGATCTCGTGCTGCTGCTCTCGGATTCGTTGACGCCCCGGGGCGTCGGCCAGTGGCTGCACGCCAAGAGCCGGCTCCTGGACAGCCAGCGTCCTGTGGACCTCCTTGCCGAGGACCGCTACGAGCAGGTGCGCGCCGCCGCCGAGACGTTCGTCGACGGCGCCTACGTGTGAGCCCCGACGACGACGATGTCGCCGCCGCGCCACGCCGACACGTCGCCGGTCACTGGTGGCACCAAGGGCCGACCCGCCATCCGCTCACGTCCTGTGCCGATCCTGCGCGAGGACCGGGGCGCTATCACCGTGAGGGTGAGCCCGGGGTCTGGTACGCCTCCAACCAGGAGCAGGCGGCCTGGGCGGAGCTCTTCCGCCACTTCGTCGAGACGGCATCGACCCGTTCGAGCTGCGTCGCCGGGTGGGGCGTGTGTCGGTCGACCTCGACGTGCTCGACCTCACCGACCCTCGCATCCTTGACCACCTCGGGCTAGGTCCGGGCGAGCTCGCGGATGCCGTGGTGGGGGGTGGTCAGGCGGCGCAGCGTGCCCAGGCCGGTCACGACGGCGCCGATCACCACGCCGGCCAGGATCACGTACATCAGCGCCAGCTGGGCCCGCACCGCGTCGGCCGGGTCCACCCCGGCCAGGATCAGGCCGGTCATGGCCCCGGGCAGGAACACGATGCCCAGCGCCGCGGTCTGCTCGACCTGGGGGGAGATCGCCGTGCGCAGCGCGGCGCGCACCAGCCGCCGGGACGCCCGGGGGACCGTCATGCCCAGGGCCAGGCCGGCCTCGATCTCCCGCCGGTGGTCGGCGGCGATCTCGGCCACCCGGGCCGCGGCCACGACCCCGGACTTCATCGAGTTGCCGATGATCATCCCGGCCACGGGCACCAGCGACCGGCCGTCGAGCTCGAAGATCCCGAAGCCGAACACGATGGCCAGGCCCACCGACGCCACCGCCACGTTGGCCGCCAGTGCCACCCGCCACAGTCCCGGCACGGCAGGGGCCCTCCGGGTCACGGTCACCGCGGCGAAGACCACGATGCCGGCCACCCACAGCCACGACCACGCCAGCGGCGTGTCCGGATCGACGATCGGGACCAGCGCCGCGCCCACCACCGCCATCTGGGCCAATGACCGCCCGACGGCGACCACGATCGGTCGCGACAGGCCGAGGCGCTGGTGCTCGCACAGCACGAGCGCGATGGCCACGAACAGCAGCGAGGCGGCCAGGCCGACCCAGCCGACGGCGGCGGTGTCCATCACGTCCTCCCGGGTTCGATCTCGAGATCGGGCGGCACGATCCGCCCGTGGTCCAGCGCCACGACGTGGTCGGCCAGCCGCCGGACCTGGTCGCGGTCGTGGGTCACCCAGACCACCGGCGTCCCCTCGTCGGCCAGGGCTCGGGCCAGGTCCTCCAGCACGGTGGCCGCCTCCTCGTCGAGGGCGGAGGTCGCCTCGTCGGCCAGCAGCACGGCCGGCTCGGTGGCCAGGGCCCGGGCCAGGCACAGGCGCTGGGCCTCGCCGCCCGACAGCGTGTCGGCCGTGCGGTCGGCCAGGTCGGGGTCCAGCCCGACCCGTGCGAGGAGCTCCCGGGCACCGGCCACGTCCAGGTCGGGACGGGCCGCCCGCAGGTTGTCGAGCGCCGTGCCGGGGAACACGGTCGGGGCCTGGAACACCATCGCCACCTCCCGCCGGTGGCGCAACGGGTCGACCCGGGCCAGGTCGGTGCCCCGGTAGGCGATCCGGCCACGCGTGGGCACCTCGAGCAGGTTGCAGCACCGCAGCAACGTGGACTTCCCCGAACCCGACGCACCCACCAGCGCGGTGACGCCGTCGTCGGGGATGGCGACCGTCACGTCGTCGAGGACCGTCGTGCCACCACGGACCAGCGACACGTGATCCAGCTCGAACAGAGCACCCACGAGGTCGTCTCCGGTGTCGGCAGGTCGGGCACGACATCATTGCCCGACCTGGCCCCGGCCGCGGTCAGCGGGCGCGCATGATCAGGTCGACGTGGCCGCCTCGCACGTCGAGGGAGGTGTGGCAGTCGATGACCACCGGCCCTTCGAGAGCTTCGACGAGCTCGGGTACGGCGGCGAGGTCCGCCCACGAGCGCACGGTCAGGCTGCGGGCACCGATCGCTCGCGCCACGTCGGCCAGGGATGGGTTGGCGTAGCGGGCCAGGTCGTCGGGAAGGCCGGCTGCTCGGAGGTGGTGCACCTCGGCCGCGAAGGCCCCGTCGTCCATGACGACGTACACGATGGGGAGCCGGTGGCGGACGGCCGTGTCCAGGTCGGCGAGGGTCATCATGAAGCCGCCGTCACCAATCGCCAGCACCGTCGGGCGGTCACGGCGCGCCGCCGCTGCACCGAGCGCGACGCCCTGCGCCGCGCCCACGGAACCGTACGAGGAGGTCATCAGGAGGGCCCCGGGTTCGGCGACACGCAGGTACCTGGTCGTGAACGACATGTGGGCGCCGTTGTCGACCACCACCGTCCGGTCGCGAGGCAGCAACTCGTCGAGCTGGCGGCAGAGGAGGCGCGGGTCGAGGGCGCCGTCACGGCCCTCGTCCCGCATCGGCTCGGGCGAGCGTGCCGTGGCGACGGCGTCGGCGAAGACGGCCCTGCGGTAGCCGTCCAGGCGGACACCGCGCCCGTCGAGGCCGGCGAGGATCTGATCGGCAACGAGACGGGCATCGCCCACCAGGCCGAGGTCGACCTCGACGTGGGCGCCGATGGCCGTCGGATCACTGTCGACCTGCACGATCCGCGCCCTGCGCACGAGGTCGCCACCGAAGGTCGTGTAGAGGTTCAGGGAGGCGCCGAAGGCGATGACGAGGTCGCTGTCGGCCACGAGCTGGGCGGTGGCAGGCGTCGCCATGGTGCCCACGACGCCGATCGCGTACGGATCGTCGGTGAACAGCGGGCGGGCCAGCAACGTCGAACCCAGCAGCGCGCCGATGCGGTCGGCCAACCGGGTCAGGGACGGTTCCGCTCCGGAGACCACCGCACCACGGCCGGCCAGCACGACGGGACGCGCGGCCCCACCCTCGGCGAGGTGGTCCACGATCAGCGCCACTTGCGCGGGATCCGCGGCCTGGGGGTTCGGCCCGGGGAGAGCCATCGAAGCCGGGTCCGCCGACGGGACGGCGTCACTCGCGTCGGCCGCCGCGACGTCGGCGCGCAGCAGCACCGCGACGGTGCGCCCGCCCGTGGCCCGGGCCATCGCTGCGCCCAGTTCCTCGACCGCGGTCGTCGGGTCGGACAGGGTCACGGCGTCCACGCCGATCGACTTCAGGAAGCCGGTCTGGTCGATCGTCTTCACCGCCATGACGTGGCGTGAGGCCGCCACAGGATCGGCGGCGAGCCGACCGTCGAGCTCACCGGCGATCACCAGGACACCGCTGTCCGCCTTGCGTGCCGTGACCAGGGCGTTGACCCCGTTGGTCAGCCCGGCGCCACGGCCGAGCAGCACGACACCGACCCGGCCCGACATCCGGTGGTACCCGTCGGCCATCCCCACCGCGGCCTGCTCGTGGCGCGCGCTGAGGTGCTCGATGCCCCGCGCCGTCGCGGCAGCGATGATCCGCATCGTCTCGCTGGCCGGGACGCTGAAGATCACCTGGGTGCCGAGGCGCCGTAGCTCCTCGCCGAGCGCTTCGTCGACGCGCACCGCCTCAGTGGCTGCCGGCGCCCGCGCTCTGTCGGGCCTGCTCCCACGCGCCGACGTGGTTGCGCAGGACGCCGACTCCCTCGACCTCGACCTCGACCACGTCGCCCGGTCGCAGGAACGGCCCCGCGCGGCCGGCCTCGATCGCCGTTCCGTGGATCGTGCCGGAGGTGAGGATGTCACCCGGCTTCAGGGTGAGGAACCGTGAGATGTAGCGGGCGTTGGCGTCGTAGTCGAAGATGGCGTCGTCGGTGCGGGCGTCCTGGCGGATCTCCCCGTTGACCCGAGTGATGAGCCGGACGCGGTAGGGGTCGGGGCCCTCGTCGACGCAGACCCAGGGGCCGAACGCGTTCCCGCTCTCGAAGTTCTTCTGGAAGGCCCAGTTGAGGACGCCGCGGTCGAAGACGTCGAGCTCCAGGGCCCAGTCGCGCAGGCTGAGGTCGTTCCACACGGCCTGGCCCCAGATCTCGAGGTCACCTGGCTCCAGGTAGCGGCCGCCCTTCCGCAGGATGACGGCGCCCTCGACCTCGTAGTCGAAGGTCTCGGTACCCCGCGGTGGGGCGATCACCGCCTCCGGCCCGACGACCGTGTCCGGTTCGATCCAGAACCCGGCCGGACCCTCGGCCCGGCGGATCTCGACGTTCTCCTCGTAGGTGGGGCCGTAGGTGACGTTGGCTCCCTTGAGCTCCTCGCCGGCCGCGGTGTTCGCCATGGCGATGTGGGTGGCGAAGTTTCCGGCTGGGGCGAAGATCCGGGGTCGTTCACAAGGCATGGGTGCCTCGAGCTGGACCTCGTCGAGGACGACCCGCACGATGCGCGGGTCGCTCGCGGCGCCCCGCTCGGCCAGCGCGGCGAACGAGGCCCGGAGGTCATCCCAGCGCTCGATCAGCGGTACCCAGGAGCCGCGGCCGTCGGAGCCGATCGCCTCGACGACCTCGGTGGTCCGGCTGCCGAGCTCTGCTGCGCTGGCGGCGACGTCGACGACCTGGTCACCCTCGGTGGTACGGACCACCAGCCCGGTCCTGCGACCGTCGAAGCGGGCGAACTTCATGCTTGGCTCCTCACAACGATCAGGCCACCTGCGCGTTCAGGAGTTGGCGCAGGTCGGCGACGACGCCCTCGAACTCGGGCGTGAGCGTCAGGTCCCGGGATCGAGGGCGGGGGAAGGAGACCTCGATCTCCTTGACGATTCGGCCGGGTCGGGCCGACATGACGATGACCTTGTCCCCGAGGAACACCGCCTCGCGGATGTCGTGGGTGATGAAGATCGTCGCCCGGTCGTACCGATCGATCATCCCGGACAGCTCGTCCTGGAGCGCTTCCTTCGTCAGCGCGTCCAGTGCCCCGAACGGCTCGTCCATGAGGACGAGCTTGGCGTCGACGGCCAGCGCGCGGGCCAGGTTCACCCTCTGCTGCATGCCGCCCGAGATCTCGTGGGGGAAGTGGTGCTCGAACCCGTCGAGGCCGACGAGGTGGATCGCCGCCGCAACGCGATCGCGGATCTCGCCTCGGGGGACGTCCCGCCGCAGGCGCAGGCCGTAGGCGACGTTCTTCTCGACCGAGTACCAGGGGAGGAGCGAGGCGTGCTGGAAGACGACGGACCTGTCGTCGCCGGGCCCCGAGATGGACCTGCCGTCGAGGACGATCGAGCCTGCGTCGAAGGTGGTGAGACCGGCGATGCAGTTGAGCAGGGTGCTCTTCCCGCACCCCGACGGCCCGATGATCGTCACGAACTCGCGCCTCCCGGCGGTGACGTCGATGCCGTCGAGGACCTTCAGCTCGTCGGTCCCGCCCCGCCCGCGGCGGACGAAGGTCTTGTCGAGTCGCTCGACGGTGAGCAGCGCCTCGGAGGCGGTCACGGTCGCCACCGGTCGAAGCGGCGCTCGACGTTGCGCAGCAGCATGGTGAGGCCGAGGGCGGCGCCGGCGAACACGAGGGCGCCGGCGAACGCCTGGCCGGTCTGGAGCGTGAGGCCGGCGGTGAAGATGAGCCCGCCGACGCCGGTGTTGCCGATGAAGTACTCGGCGGCCACCGTGCCGAGCAGGGCTTGGATCATCCCCTGTCGGACCCCCGCGATGATCGTGGGCAGGGCGCCGGGTAGGGCGATCGTGCGCAGCACGTCGACGTTGGTCGCGAGGAAGCTGCGGGCCACTCGCAGGTGGTCACGGTCGACGGCGCCGATGCCGGCTGCCGTGTTGATGATCATCGGGAAGACGGCGATGAGGACGACGAGCACCACCTGGGCCTTGAGGCCGATGCCCGCCCAGACGAGCACGAGGGGGACGAAGGCGATCCGGGGACTGGCGTAGACGAGCGAGATCCAGGGGTCGATGACGGCGTTGAAGCGTCGGTACCAGCCCATGAGGGCACCGACGGTGATCCCGATGAGGAGCGCGATGCCGAAGCCGAGACCGAAGAGCTTCGCCGACGACCTGATCGCGGGGACCAGGACGCCCCGGTCGTACATGTCGATGAGGGACTCGACGATCTTCGACGGTGAGCTGGCCACCAGGGTCTCGACCCAGCCGAGGCGCTCGGCCAGCTCCCACACGACCAGGACGACCGCGATCCCGAACGTGCTCCACGCGAGGCGTTCCCGGGACGAGAGGTCCCTCCGGTCGGCGACCCGGCGGGTCATCCTTCGCCGAGTGCCTCTTGCAGGTAGTCGGGCAGGACCAGGTCGTCGGGCGTGAGCTGCTGCATCTGGGGGAACCCGTTCTCGATGAGGAAGTCGATCTCGTTGCGGACCGTGCCGGCCTCGATCGCGGTGAGCGTCTTGGCCATCCGGCCGCTGACCCACTCGTAGCTGGTCTCCACATCGGCCGGCGTGATGTTGGGGATCGACTTCTGGATGACCGACTTGGTCATCTCAGGGTCGGAGAAGAAGAGCTCCTGGGCGGCCTGGAGCGCTTCGAGCAGCTCGACGGTGGCCTCCGGATGGTCGGCGACCCACTCGGTGTTGGCGCCGATGCCGTTGCCGATCCAGTCGACCTCCTCCTCGTAGTGGTCGAACAGCTCATGTGAGCCCGGCACGGCGGCGAGCGCGGCCTGGAGCGTGGGGCTGTTCGTCGCCCACCCCTTGACCTGGCCCGAGGTGAACGAGGCCAGGATCGCGCCGGCGGTCCCGAGGGGGACGATCGTGACGTCGTCGTTGGAGAGCCCCGCTTCGTTGAGGGCCCACGTCGTCATCAGGGCGCCGAAGGTGCCGGGGGCAGAGACGGCGATGGGCTTGCCGCGGAAGTCCTCCATCGTCTCGATCTCCTCGTGGCCGATCAGGACCACGTCGGGGAAGGGCTGGACACCGGCCAGCCAGGCGACGGGTGCGCCGGCGGCGGCGGCCAGCTCGAGGTTGGGGGCGCTGAAGTACACGACGTCGAGCTGACCCGTGCTGAGCAGGCGGGCGAGATCGGTCGACGCCACGACCTCGATCTTCACGTCGAAGTGGTCGGGGAAGAGGCCGGCCTCCTGGGCCAGCACCGGCATGATCGAGTTGGTCGTGACGCCGTTCCACCCGATGGTGATCTCGACCGGCTCGGGTGGCTGCTCAGCTTCGGTCGTCGAGCCCTGCGACTCCGAGGTGGAGGTCGACCCGGCCGCGTCGTCGGAGTCCGAGTCGTCCCCGCAGGCCGCCGCGAGCATGGCCGCAGCGACGACGACCGCGACGAGCCTCGAGACGTGAACGGCTCCGCGGGTGCGAAATTGCTTTCCCCCCATTTGTGGCCTCCCCCGAAATGCATTCCCGGAATGCAGGCATGGCGATCCCGGGTTCATGCATACAGTGTACGCGTCAAACGTAACTTGGTCGGGCCCGGAATGTCAACGTAGGAATTCGTCGCCGAAGCTGGAGAGGACGTGGTCCCGCACGAGGTCGAACGAGAACCTCGCCGCGCCCTCGTGGCCCACCTCGTCCCGTGCTCGACGTGCCGTCGCAGGATCGATGACCAGGGGCCGGCCGGCGCTGCGGGCGAGGAGCTCGACCTGGCAGGCCCTCTCCAGGGCGATGAACCACCACGCGGCGGTGCCGACGGAGCTTCCGACCGTGAGCAGGCCGTGGTGGCGCATGACGAGGGCCTTGGACGGGCCGAGGGCCTCGGTGACCGCGCCGGCATCGCCCTCGTCGACCACGCCGCGGTAGGCGTCGAGGAGCGCATGGTCCTCGAAGAAGGCACAGGCGTCCTGGGAGATCGGTGCGAGCGACTCGCCCAGCGTGGAGAAGGCGATGCCATGGGCCGTGTGGGCGTGGACGGCGCCGGCGACGTCGGGGCGGGCTGACAAGAGGTGTCGCGTGATCGCCACGCCCGACGGGTTGGCCTCGTGGCGCCCGGCCAGCACCTGGCCGTCCCGGCCGACCAGCACCAGGTCGGCCACGGTGACCTGGGCGAAGGGCGTGCCCAGCGGGTTCATCCAGAACCGGTCGGCCGCCTCCGGATCGCGGGCACCGAGGTGGCCGGTCCCACCGCCTTCGAAGCCGAGCAGGCCGAAGGCCCGGCAGGCGACGGCAAGCTGGGCCCGGGGGTCGTCGGCGTCGATCAGAGCAGGAACCTCGTCAGCCCGCCGTCGACCGGGATCACTGCGCCGGTGATGTAGCTGGCTCCTTGCGAGGCGAGGAAGCACACGACCTGTGCCATCTCCCATGGTTCGCCCATGCGCCCCATGGGCACGGCGGCGAGGTCGAACCCGGCCTCCGCGGCCGTCTCGGTGCTCCGCTCCGTGGCGATCGCGCCGGTGGCGATGGTGTTGACCGTGATGCCGCTCGGGGCCAGCTCACGGGCCAACGTCTTGGCCCAGGCGACGGCACCCACACGGGCGATGGCCCCCGCGGCCATCCGCTCGTTGGGCTCCCGCACGGCGCGGGCCGAGATGTTGACGATCCGGCCCTGGCCGGAACGTCGGAGGTGGGGCAGGCAGAACGTGGTCAGGCGGAGGGCGGAGACGAGCAGCAGGTCCACGGCATGGCCCACCTCCTCGGGTGTGAGCCCGACCGCCGGGCCGGGGTCGATCCAGCCGCCGCTGTTCACGAGGATGTCGATCCCCCCGAAGCTCTCCACCGTCGTGTCGACCAGCCGGGCCAGGTCGGCCGGATCGCTGAGGTCGCCTACGACGGCGATCCCGCCGATCCGGGCCGCCTCCCGCTCCAGGACGTCCCGGCGGCGGGCGAACATCGCCACCCGGGCGCCCTCGCCGGCGAGTGCCTCTGCCGTCGCCAGGCCGATGCCGCTCGAAGCGCCGCACACGATGGCCCTCCGGCCGTCGATGCCGAGGTTCACATCGCCCCGATGCCACGGACGGCGAAGTCGACGAGGAGATCGTCGGTGGTCGCGCCCTCGTCGAGCACGGCGAGCGACAGGGACCGCGCCGGTCCCGTGCCCTCGTTCCAGATCCGGTGGGGGACGCCCGCCGGGATCGCCAGCAGGTGCCACGGAGCGACGGTCACGGAGGCGTGGGCGATGTCGGCCTGCAGCTGACCTTCGAGGACGAAGTGGAAGCGGTCGTGCTCCGCGACGCAGCGCGGGGGTGCGGACGACGGTTCGTGCCGGTCGATGCGCAGCACGGCGCCGGCCCCTCCCGGTGCGGGTGAGAGCAGGGCCGTGCCGGGGCTCACCCCACTCGCCGAACGGACCGCACCGCGGGGGTAGTCGGGGTCGTCGCGGACCAGATCGGCTCCGTGTTCGAAGGGCACGACGAGGGGTTGGCCCGGCGGGGGCGGGTGAACGATCACCTCCAGGTGGACGAGCGGTTCGTCGGCCCCGTTCCACTGCCAGTGGGGGGCGCCTCGTGGGATGTGCACGAGGTCCCCTGGGCCGGCCAGGTGGACGTCCCCGCCGAGCTCGACCGATGCCCGGCCCCGTAGGACGTAGTAGAGCTGGTCGGCCGTGTGCGTGTGGCGCGGGCGTCCGCTCGTGCCGACCGGCTCACGCACGCAGGCGATGAGGCACTTGTCCGTGTCCCAGAGGATCACGGCGTCGAATTCGTGCTCGTCGAGCGTCGAGAGGTCGGCTCCGCGGACGTAGTCCAAAATCGCCCCCCAATGTCATGACCCCGTACGGACGCGATGTTTACGGTGTACGCATACGGTGTGTCAAGGTTGCCGGGGCTCGGCCGATGCCCGGATCGCGGAAAGGATGAGGTCGAGCCCTCTCTCGAACTCCGCGTCGTGGTCGTAGTCCACGAGCTTCGGCGCCAGGTGGTGCAGCCAGGGGAATCGCTCGCCGTCGACCTGGCGGATGTCGAAGGCCTCCGGGTCGTTGGGGTCCGGCTCGAGGGAGAAGCCGCGCATCTCGGACAGGGCATAGCCGTACGTGTAGGCCATGACCGTCCGGAACGCATGGAGGGCCTCCTCGGGAGGGAGGCCGGCCGAGACCAGATCGTCGAGCAACCACTCGGCCGGACCCAGCTCGCTCGGTTCGGTCTGGTCCTGCCGCTTGCGCATCCGGCGCCGTCCGAGCAAGGGGAAGAGCTGTGGGCTCTTGTGGGCCAGCACGCGGTTGTTGCGGGCCACGGCCCGGAGGCGGTCCTCCCAGCTCGCCTCGTCCGGAGGATCCGACACCTCGTCGACGAGGCGATCGAGGACGGCGTCGAGGAGCTCGTCCTTGTTCCGGAAGTGCCGGTAGAGCGACATCGCGCCGGCGTCGAGGGCCTTGCCCAGCTTGCGCATGCTGACGCCCTCGATGCCTTCGTGGTCGATCATCTCGATCGCGGCATCGACGATCCGCGCGCGGTTCAACGGTTGGCGCGCTTCGGGGGCTCGCTGACTCTCGGCCATGGACGGCAGCGATTATGCACTACGGTCGATGCGTACACCGTATGCAGAAAAGGGGGGTGTCGTCGGTGGACGTGTACGAAGCGCTCTACACGACGCGGGCCATGCGGCGGTTGCGACCCGACCCGATCCCGCTCGACGTGCAGGCCCGGATCCTCGACGCGGCCATCAGGGCGCCTTCGGGGAACAACACGCAGGACGACATCAGGTTCCTGCTGGTCGACGACGCCGATCTCAAGGCTCGGCTCGCGCCCCTCTACCGGGACACGCAGGACCGGATGATGGGGATCTTCGCCGACCGCGTCGCGGCGGCAGAGGCCGAGCCGGACGAGCCCGGCAGCGCGGCCCTGCTGGCCATGGTCCGCTCCATCCGCCACCTCGGCGCGCACTTCGAGGAGGTGCCGCTGCTGCTCTTCGGCTTCATGCGCTCGGCGACCGTCGAGGGCTTCGAAGGGCAGGCGGGCGACCGACGTGGCGCGGCCTGGCGGTCGGTTCCTCGCGCGTTCGCCGACGACAACGACGCAGCAGAGATCTTCCCCGCCATCTGGAGCGCCATGCTCGCCGCTCGGGCCGAGGGGATCGGGACCACCTTGACGACGGCCCTCGGCGCGTTCCACGTCGAGGAGGTCTTCGAGATCCTCGGCGTTCCGACGGGTGAGGGCTGGACCATGTACTGCTGCGTCACGCTCGGGTACCCCACCGGGCGCTGGGGACTGGCGGCGCGCCAGCCGGTCGGGAACGTGACCCACCGCAACAGGTGGGGCACCTCGGCGGGGCTGCCCGTCGTCACCCCGAGCTGGACCTGACGAGCGCGGAGGTCAGAGGTGGAGCTCGCCCGGGCCGAGCTCCACGGCCACGTCCCAGGGCGTCTCGGGAGTGTGCGCGAACTCCGGCTGGGGGACGAGCAGCGCGAGGTGCCGTTCGGGCAGGTCACCGAGGTTCCGCTGCGCGTGGGGGACGCGGGCGGGAAGCGCGACGAGGGAACCCGGGCCCGCCTGGTGGTGCTCCATGGCGACCTGCACGCTGAGCGTGCCGCTGAGCACGAAGTAGAACTGGTCGAACTCGTGGTAGTGGAGGCTGGGGCCGCTGACGTGTGGGGGCATGTCGGCCAGGTACGCCTGGGCCGAGCGGGCCCCGTCCTCGCGGCGGACGAGCCACGCCTGGGCGAAGGTCGTGCCGCTGAACGCCGAGAGGTCGGGGGTCCGGGTGAAAGCCCTCGCCGACGACTCCGTCGAGGCCGGCCGGTCGTCCGACCCGCTCGGCAGCCCGGGGGCGGTGATCTCCAGGTGCACGGCGTCGGTCGCGTTGGGGTTGGTCAGCCGCCGGGGTGTGCCCGGTGGGAACCAGGCCACGTCCCCGGCGCCCAGCACGGTCGTGGCGCCCTCGATGTCGACGGCCAGCTCGCCGTCCACGACGAAGCAGGTCGTCTCGGTCGCCGACACCAGGGGGCCCGATCCCGAGCCCGGCGCGGTCAGCCTCGCCGCGATGGCACACCCCTCCCCGTAGTACAGGTAGCGGGCCCCGCCGTCCTCCAGCGCTTCGCGCTCGATCGCTCGAATCGGGCCGGCGGGCATGGCGGCACCGTATCGGGCCGTGGCCCGAGGTGGCTCAGGCCGAGGAGACGAGGGCCTCGTCGGGCGCGACGCGGGTGGTCAGCGCCGTGCGGTCGCCGCGGTAGTGGGTGAAGGTCAGCTCGGCCGGGCGGCCCGCCCCGTCGTGGAGGAGCATCTGGCGCAGCAGCACCGGTGAGCCGGGTGCGATGGCCAGCAGCTTGCCGGTGCGCTCGTCGGCCGGGACGGCCTGCATCACGCACCGGCCGCCGCCGCGGTTGCGACCCATCACGTCCTCGAGGACGGCGGGCGACTCGGGCCGGGGCGGCGGCCCGGCCGGATCGATGCGGCGGTACTGGGTGCGCACGTAGCGCGGCTCGCCGTCCTTGCTGACCAGCCACTCGTCCAGCACGACCCGCTCCTCGCCCAGGTCGAGCAGCTCCCGCACCACCGCCGGGCAGGGGACCACCAGGTGCTCCAGCCGCTCGACCGCGAGCTGCTCGGCCGGGCACTCCAGCGAGTCCCGGGTGTAGAGCTGGTCGGCCGCGATCTCCGAGATCGACCCGACAACCGTGGTGCCGAGCTTGGGCCGGCGCGACAGCAGGCCCTCGGCGACCAGCATGTGGATGGCCTCGCGGACCGATCCCCGGCTCATCCCCAGCGACCGGACCAGGGCCTCCTCGTCGAGGTGGCCCCGGGCGTCGTCGCTGCGGATGTAGGTGCGCAGCAGGTCGTAGGCCCGACGGGGCGACCGCTGGCGGGCCGCCGGTGCGTAGAGCTCCCGGCGGGCCCGGATGTAGTCCGTTCGCACGCTCGCCTCCCGAGGGACCGGGCCGACCGGGAACGAGGGGAGCGACCGGCCCGGTCCCATTGTGGGCGCCCGATGTTCGGGCGGTGTTGACATCGCGTGACGCCTGCCTGTCGGCCGGATCAGGTGCCTGCCGGTGCCAGGTCGGCGTAGCCGATGAAGCCCTGCGGGTAGGAGACGTAGCCCTCCACGTCGGGCGAGAACACCGAGTAGGTGGACGTGTTGACCAGCGGGGTCCAGGCGTGGTCCTCGGTCAGCAGGTCGCTCGTCTCGGCCACCAGGTCGTCGCGCTCGTCGCCGGGTGGGCTGGCCAGGACCTCGGCGATCAACCGGTCGACCTCCGGGTCGCTGTAGGCGTGCTGGTTCGCCACGGCCTTGGTGGCGAAGAAGATGTTCAGGAAGTACCCCGAGTCCGGGATCAGCGGGCGGGCCGCGATGAGCCAGGCCATCTGCGAGTTGTCGCGGCGTGCGGCGTCGAAGTCGGCCGCCACCGGGATCTCGGTCAGGGTCAGGTTCACGCCCACGTCGGCGAGCTGCTGGCGGACCAGCACCATCATCGGGTCGACCTGCGGGCCGATCACGTTGGCGTTGTAGGCGATGGCGATGTCGACGCCGTCCCCGTAGCCGCCCTCCTCGAGCAGCTCCTCGGCCCGCTCGGGGTCGTAGCCGATCGGCTCGGCGTCGCCGTCGACCGCGAAGGCGTCGGCCAGCAGCGAGGTCGGGGCCGTGCCGAAGCCCTTGTAGGCCGCCTCGACGAGGGCCTCCCGGTCGATGGCGTAGCTGATGGCCTCCCGCAGCACCGGGTCGTCGAAGGGCGCCCGGGCGTGGTTGAAGACCAGCACGTGCTGGAGCGGTGGTGCCGGCATGGGCTGGATCTGCACGTCGGGGTCGTCGCTCACGCTGTCGAGCTGCTCGTAGCTCAGGCTCATGGCGATGTCGGCCTCGCCCCGCTGGACGAGCTGGAGCCGGGTCGACGCCTCGGCCACGCCCCGCACGATCACCTCGTCGTAGGGGGGCGGGTCCCGGAAGTAGTTCTCGTTGGCCACCAGCGTCACCTCGACGCCGGGCTCGAAGGCCGAGACCGTGTACGGGCCGAAGGACGCCGAGTGGTCGGCCAGGTACTCGTAGCCGTACGGGTCGGCGGCGGTGGCGTTCGCCGTCACGTCCTCCTTGTCGTAGATCGTGAACTGGTACAGCGTGAGGATCGACAGGCTGAAGGCGTTCGGGTTGGGGATGTTCAGCTCGATCGTCGAGTCGTCCACCACGGTGATCGGCTCCTCGAGGTCCCAGCCGCCCGCGGTCATCAACGAGCGCGGGTTCTGCTGGCCGTTGCTGTCCAGGCCCCGCTCGACGCTCCAGCGCACGTCCTCGGCGTCGAGGGGGTTGCCCGCCGCGCTGAGCACGTCCTCGCGCAGGTTCACCGTGACCGTGGTGCCGTCGGGCGACGCCTCCCAGGACTCGGCCAGCTCGGCCTCGACGGCCTCCGGTCGCTGCAGGGTGCCCTCGGTCTCGGGCGGGCCGAATCGGAACAGGGTGCCCGACAGGTTGGGCAGCAGGTCGGTGGACAGGGGGACGGCGGCGAACTTGGGATCGAGGTTCTGGACCACGCCGGACGCGGCGATGAGCAGCGTCCCGCCGGTGGGTTGCTCCTCGCCCTCCTCCTGCACCGTCGAGCCCGAGCCCGATCCGGTGCCGGCGTCGCTCGAGTCGTCGCCGGAGCACGCCCCGGCCACCAGGGCCAGGACGGCCAGGAGGCCGCCGGCCAGGACGGATCGCTGGTCTCTCATGGGGGCACCGCTTTCGCTCGGGGGGCTCGGGGGAGGGGGGGAGGGGGGAGGCGAGCGGGGACGCCGGTCAGAACGACAGGACGTTGTCCCGGAACTTCTCGGCCGCGTACGACGTGCGGACCACGCCCCGTCGCTGCAGCGCGGGCACCAGCCCGTCGGTCACCTGGCGGATGTACTCACGGGACAGCTCGCCGGTGAACAGGAAGCCGTCGCCGCCGACCTCGTCCATCACCGCGGCCATCTGGTCGGCCACCGACTCGCTGGTGCCGACCAGCTCCACGGCCTGGACCCGGCTGTCGGCCGCGGCCTCGCGGATCGTGCGCCCGTTGGCGTGGCGGCGGAAGTTGTCCAGGACCGACTGGTGGCCGTTGGTCGTGAGGTCGTCGGGGATCGGCTCGTCCCAGTCGTACTTGGTCCAGTCGATCGAGCAGATCACGGCCAGGTGGGCGAGCCGGTCGGCGACGCGCTCGTCGCTGCCCGAGTAGATCTCGGCCCGCTTCTCGGCCGCCTCCTCCTCGGTCGCGCCCAGGATCGGCGAGACCAGGAACATGACCTTGCACGAGCCCGGCGGCCGCCCGTGGTCCTCGGCCAGGCCCTGGATCTCGTCGCGGTACGCCTTCATCGCCTCCACGCCGAGCGGTGCGGCCAGGATGATGTCGGCGTGCTGGGCGGCGAAGGCCCGACCCCGGGGCGATCCCCCGGCCTGGCAGATCACCGGCCGGCCCTGGGGGCCGCGCAGCGTGTTCAGCGGTCCCCGGCACTTCAGGTACTTGCCGACGTAGTCGATCGTGCGGACCTTGTTGTGGTCCACGTAGCGCCTCTCGGCCCGGTCCATCACCAGGGCGTCGTCGTCCCACGAGTCCCACAGCTCGGTGACGATCTCGACGAACTCGTCGGCCCGGTCGTAGCGCTCGTCGTGCTCGGGCAGGCGGTCCATGCCGTAGTTCTGCGCCGCCACGTCCTCGCTGGAGGTGACGATGTTCCAGCCGATCCGGCCCCGGGTCAGGTGGTCGAGGGTGCTCATCGACCGGGCCACCAGGTACGGGTGGTAGAAGCTCGTCGACATCGTGACGACCACGCCGAGCCGGCTGGTGGCCTGGGCCATCAGCGGCGCCAGCACCAGCGGGTCGTGCTTGGGCGCGTGGATCGAGTACTGGAGGTCGTTCTCCATCGTTCCGCCGAACGTGTCGGAGACGAGGGTGGAGTCCTCCATCATGATGTAGTCGAAGCACGCCCTCTCCAGGGAACGGGCCATGTCGACGTGGAAGTCGCCGGTCGGCCAGGTCCGCCCGTCCACCTCGCCGTAGGGAGAGGTCCAGACGGGTGGCCTGAACGTGCAGAACCACGCCAGGTGGAAGGGCCGGGGTGCCATCGGTCGTCGATCTCCTCGTCGGGGTCGGTCCGCCGTCGACGCTAGGAACGGCGTGTTTCCCGACCGTGACCTCGCCGGCGCGAATCCATTTCGCGTCGCACCGGGCCGGCCGGGAGCCGTCCGACCAGGGAGAGGTGCCCCCGGGGCCGGGGTGAAGTCCGGTCGCCGGGCGGGTCGGCGAGGGTCCCGGCGGGCCCGCCGACGGGCACCCGCGCCGCCCGCCACCCGCGAAATGAGATGGCAACTGCGGGTTCGGCTCCTCGAAACAAGCCCTGGCCACCATCGGGACATGCCCCGCGACGAGCCGGTCACCCGGCGGACCCCGACCGCCGCGCACTGGGGCGCGTACGAGGCCGAGGTCCGCGACGGCCGGCTGGTCGGGCTCCGGCCCTTTGCCGACGACCCCGACCCGTCGCCCATCGGGGCCGGGATCGTCGACGCCCTGCGCGACGACGTGCGGATCACCGCCCCGATGGCTCGCGCCGGTTGGCTGGAGCGGGTGCGGGGCGGCCGGGACCGGGGCCGGCGGGGCGCCGATCCCTTCGTGCGCCTGGGCTGGGACGAGGCCCTCGACCTCGTGGCGGCCGAGATCGACCGGGTCCGCGACCGGCACGGCAACGAGGCGATCTACGGCGGTTCCTACGGCTGGGGGTCGGCCGGGCGCTTCCACCACCCCCAGAGCCAGGTCCACCGGTTCCTCAACCTGGCCGGGGGCTACACGGCGTCGGTCAACACCTACAGCACCGCGGCCATCGAGGTCACCGTGCCCCACGTGATCGGCCAGAGCTCGGGCTCGTACATGGACGACATGCCGACCTGGGATGAGATCGCCGAGCACGGGCAGCTCGTCGTGGCCTTCGGGGGGATCCCCCGGGCCAACAGCCAGGTCAACACGGGCGGCATCGCCCGCCACCGCTCGGCCGAGGGCCAGCGCCGGTGCCGGCAGGCCGGTGTGCGCTTCGTCAACGTCGCACCGCTGCGGGGCGACGTCGGCGAGGACCTGGGCGCGGACTGGCTGCCGGTGCGGCCCGGGACCGACGTGGCCGTCATGCTCGGCCTGGCCCACACCATGGTCGAGGAGGGCCTCCACGACCGGGACTTCCTGGCCCGGTGCTGCTCGGGGTGGCCCGAGCTCGAGCGCTACCTGCGGGGCGAGGTCGACGGCCGGCCCAAGACCGCCGAGTGGGCCGCGGCCCTCGCCGACGTGCCCGCCGACGCGCTGCGCCGGCTGGCCCGGGACATGGCCTCGTCCCGCACGGTGGTGGCCATGAGCTGGGCCGTCCAGCGGGCCCGCTACGGCGAGCAGCCGACCTGGATGGCCTTCGTGCTCGCGGCCATGACCGGCAGCATGGGCCGCCCCGGCGGTGGGGTGGCCCTCGGCTACGGCAGCGTCCACGCCTCGGGCCTGGCCCAGCGCCCGTTCCCGGTCGCGGCCCTGGAGCAGTTCGCCAACCCGGTGGCCGGCGCGGTGCCCGTGGCCCGGATCGCCGACCTGCTCCTCGATCCGGGCGGCGAGCTCGACTACGACGGGCGCCGGCTGCGCCTGCCCGACGTGCGGCTCGTCTACTGGTGCGGCGGGAACCCGTTCCACCACCACCAGGACCTCAACCGGCTCGACGAGGCGTGGCAGCGGCCCGAGACCGTGGTGGTCCACGAGCCGTGGTGGAACGCCCTGGCCCGGCGGGCCGACGTCGTGTTCCCGGCGGCCACCCCGCTCGAGCGCGAGGACCTGGCCATCGGGCGCGGCGAGTGGACCCTGCTGGCCATGCACCGCGCCGTCGAGCCGCCGCCCGGCGTGCGCACCGACCACGAGGTGTTCGCCGGCCTGGCCGGGCGCCTCGGCTTCGGCCACGCCTTCACCGAGGGCCGCACGGCGCGCGGCTGGATCGAGCACCTCTACCGGCAGACCTGCCGCAACGCCGAGGTGGCCGGCTACGAGATGCCGCCCTTCGACCGCTTCTGGGCCGACGGCCGCGTCGAGCTGCCGGCCCCGCCCGGTGCACGCGCGCCGGCCTTCGCCGACCTGCGCCGCGACCCCGAGGCGTTCCCCCTGGCCACCCCCAGCGGCCGGATCGAGATCGTCTCGGAGGTCGTCCGGGGCTTCGGCTACGACGACTGCCCCGGGCACCCGACCTGGATGGAGCCCGACGAGTGGCTCGGCGCCCCCGGTGCCACCGCCGGGCACCTCCTCCACCTCCTGTCGCCCCAGCCGGGCCGGAAGCTGCACAGCCAGCTCGACAACGGCGGGTACAGCCGGGCCGGCAAGGTCGCCGGGCGCGAGGCGGTCCTCGTCTCGCCGGTCGACGCCGCGGCCCGGGGGATCTGCACCGGGCAGGTGGTCCGCCTGACCAGCCCGCGGGGTGCCTGCCTGGCCGGCGCGGTGGTCAGCGACGCGGTGCGGCCCGGCGTCGTCGCCCTGGCCACCGGTGCCTGGTACGACCCGAGCGACCCGACCCGGCCGGGCTCGCTGGAGCGCCACGGGAACCCCAACGTGCTGACCCCCGACCGGGGGACGTCCCGCCTGGCCCAGGGCCCGTCGCCCAACACCTGCCTCGTCACCGTCGAACCGGTCGCGGCCGACGAGCTCGACGGGTCGGCCGCGGTGGGCGCCTTCGCGCCGCCCCGCGTCCTGGACGAGGTCCCGGTGTGAACGGCTCCCTGGCCCGCTACGCGCTGCGCCGGCTGCTGTTCCTGCCCGTCGCGCTGGTGGTGGTCGTCACCCTGGCCTTCGCCCTGGTCAACGTCATCCCCGGCAACCCCGCCGGCCTGGTCGCGGGTCCCGTCGCCACCGACGAGCAGATCGCCCAGGTCGAACGGGACCTGGGCCTGGACCGCAGCCTGTGGAGCCGCTACGCGGACTTCCTCGGCGACCTGTCGCGGGGCGACCTGGGCCGGTCCTACTTCACCGACCGGGACGTCGGCGCCGAGATCGGCCGCCTGCTGCCCAAGACCCTCGAGCTGGTCGCCGTGTCGCTGGTGGTCGCCCTGGGCCTGGGGGTCGGGCTCGGCGTCGTGGCGTCCTACTGGGCTGGCCGGGCCGGGGGTCGGGCGGCCCAGGTCGTCATCTCGGTGTCGCAGGCCATGCCCGACTTCCTGATCGGCCTGGTGCTCGTCTACGTCCTGTTCTTCGTGCTCGGTTGGGCGCCGGCACCGGTCGGGCAGCTCTCGTTCGGCGAGTCGGCCCCGCCGCACGTGACGGGAAGCACGCTGGTCGACGCCGTCCTGGCCGGGCGCTGGGACACGTTCGGCTCGGCCGTGCGCCACATGGTGCTGCCGGTGGCGACGCTCGGCTTCTACTACGCCTCCTACTTCGCCCGGGTCACCGTGGGCGGGCTGGTGCCCGCGCTGGGCTCGGAGTCGGTCGAGTTCGCCCGGGCGTCGGGCCTGCGGGAGCGGACCGTGGTCTGGTACGCGTTCCGCCAGGCCCTCCTGCCCATCGTCACCTACGGCGGGATCCTCCTCGCCGCCCTGGTCGGCGGGGCGGCGATCGTCGAGACCGTCTTCTCGTGGAACGGGTTCGGCCAGTGGGCCATCGACGCCACCCTCCAGCTCGACCTGCCCGCCATCCAGGGCTTCGTCGTGGTGGTCGGGGCCGGCACGCTCGTCGTCTACCTGCTCCTCGACGTCCTCCTGTACGCCCTCGACCCGAGGATCCGCCGTGACTGACGTGATGGCCCGAATCCGGCCCTGGCTGCCCGGGCTCCTCCTGGCCCTGCTGGTCGCCGCCGCCTTCCTGGCCCCGCTGCCGCACTCGCCGACCCGGCCCGACGCCCGGGCCGTGCTCCAGGCCCCCTCGGGCGAGCACTGGCTCGGGACCGACATGTTCGGCATCGACGTGTTCAGCCGGCTGGTGCGCTCGGCGGCCACCGACGTGCCCCTGGCCCTGGCCGGGATGCTCGTCTCGCTGGCCGTCGGGGTCCCGGTCGGCCTGCTGGCCGCGCAGCCGGGCCGGGCCGGCGAGTGGATGATCCGGGTCCTCGACGTGTTCCAGGCCTTCCCGCTGCTGATCCTGGCCATCGCCACGGTCGGCCTGCTCGGCAACGACCTGCGCAACGTCGTGGTCGCGGTGGTCATCCTCAACGTGCCCCGGTTCATCCGCCTGGTCCGGGCCGAGGGGCTGGTCCTGCGGGAGGCCCGCTACATCGAGGCGGCCCACGCCATCGGGGCCGGGCGGGGCCGGGTCATGTTCGGCCACATGCTCCCCAACATGACCGGCACCGTGCTGTCCCAGGCCTCGCTGGCGGTCGGCAACGCGATCATGGTCATCGCCGCCCTGTCCTTCCTCGGCATCGGGCTGGCCTCGTCCGACCCGAGCTGGGGGGCGATGATCCGGGCCGGCGCCGAGAACATGTCGACCGGCCAGTGGTGGGTCGCGGTGTTCCCCGGCCTGGCCATCTTCACCGTGGTGCTCTGCTGCAACGCCCTGTCGGCCGCGCTGTCGCCCGAGCGGGGGGTGCGGGCGTGACCGCCCCGGCGCCGCTGCTCGACGTGGTCGGCCTGCGGGCCGGCTTCGCCACCGACCGGGGCACCGCCGTGGCCGTGCGGGACGTGTCGTTCTCGGTCCGGCGGGGCCGGGTCGTGGGGATCGTGGGCGAGACCGGCTGCGGCAAGTCGGCCACCCTGCGCTCGGTCCTCGGCCTGCTGCGCCCGCCGGGCCGCGTGACGGGCGGGGAGGTCCTCTTCGACGGCGAGGACCTGCTCGGTGTCGGGGCCGAGCGCATGCGCCGCCTGCGGGGCGAGCGCATCGGCTTCGTGGCCCAGAACCCCTTCGCCGCCCTCAACCCGGTCATGCGCATCCGGGACCAGTTCGCCGGGGTGATCCGGGCCCACGAGGGCCGGCGGTCGGCCCGCCGGACCGCGGCGGAGCGGGCCAGGGTCGCACTGGAGGCGGTGCGGATCCACGACGTCGACCGGGTCCTGGACGGCTACGCCCACCAGCTCAGCGGCGGGATGGCCCAGCGGGTGGTGATCGCCCTGGCCACGCTGCTGGACCCGGCCCTGATCGTGGCCGACGAGCCCACGACCGGCCTCGACCTGACCGTGCAGCGCCAGATCCTCGACCTGATCCGGGGCCTGGTCCGGCGCGACGACCGGGCCATGCTCCTGGTGACCCACGACCTGGGGGTGGTCGCCCAGTACTGCGACGAGGTCGTGGTCATGTACGCGGGGACCGTCGTGGAGGACGGCCCGGTGGCCGCCGTGCTGGGCGACCCGGCCCACCCCTACACCCGGGCCCTGGTCGACTCGGTGCCCCGGCGGGGCGCGGCGCTGGCGGTCATCGGCGGGCAGCTCCCCGACCTGGTCGAGCCGCCACCCGGTTGCGCCTTCGCACCCCGCTGCCCGCACGCCCACGCCGCCTGCGAGGCGCAGGACCCCGCGGCACGGGCCCACACGTCCGGGCAGTCCTTCCGCTGCCACCTCTCACCCGTGGTGGTGCGACATGGCGCTGCTTGAGCTCGACCACCTCACCAAGGCGTTCCCGTCGCGCCGGGGCGACGACGTCGTCGCCGTGCGGGACCTCTCCCTGTCGATCGAGGCCGGGGAGTCGGTCGGGCTCATCGGCGAGAGCGGTTCGGGCAAGTCCACCGTCGGGCGGCTGGCCCTGCGGCTGCTCGAACCGAGCGCGGGCCGGGTCCGCTTCGAGGGGGTCGACCTGGGCTCGCTCGGCCGCCAGGAGATGCGCCAGGTCCGGTCCCGGCTCCAGGTCGTGTTCCAGGAGCCCCTCCAGTCGCTCGACCCCCGCCAGCGGGTGGGGCGGATCGTGGCCGAGCCCCTCGTCCTGCACCGGCCGGACCTGGGCCCGGCCCAGCGCCGGGCGGTGGTGGCCGAGACCCTGGTTCAGGTCGGGCTGGGCGGGTCGATCGCCGACCGCTACCCGCGCCAGCTGAGCGGCGGCCAGCAGCAGCGGGTCGGCATCGCCCGGGCCATCGTCACCCGGCCGTCCTTCGTGGTGCTCGACGAGCCGACCTCGTCGCTGGACCTGTCGGTCCGGGCACAGATCCTCGACCTGCTGTCGAACCTGCGCCGGGAGCTGGGCGTGGCCTACCTGTTCATCTCCCACGACCTCGACACCGTCGAGTACATCGCCGACCGGACCCTGGTCATGTACCGGGGGTCGGTGGTCGAGTCGGGCCCGACCGAGGAGGTCCTGCGGGCCCCCCGGCACCCGTACAGCAAGGCCCTGCTGTCGTCGAGCCTGTCGGTCGACCCGTCGGTCCGGCCGGTTCCCATCGAGCTGGAGGGCGACCCCGGTGCCGGGGGCGCGGGCGAGGGCTGCCCGCTGCGGGCGCGGTGCCCGGTGCGGGTCGAGGCGTGCCGCCGGCCGGTCCCGGTCCTCGACGTGGCGCCCGGGCACCACGTGGCCTGCGTCCACGCCGCCGCCGACGCCCGCCGGGTCGACCCCGACGTGGTGCGGGTCAGCTGAGCCCGAGGCGCCCGAGGCCCGACGCGACCCGGTCCAGGATCCGGTCGAGGATCTCGGGGGACGTGGCGAAGTTGAGCCGGACGTGGTCCGCGGTGCGGGGCGAGAAGGCGGCGCCGTCGCTCAGCGCCACGCCGGCCCCCTCCCGGAGCAGGTCGGCGAGCGGGGCCCCCGGGGCCCGGCCCGGGTCGAGACCGCCGCCGTCCAGCCAGGCCAGGTAGGTCCCCTCGGGGGCGTGGCCGGTGAGCGGGGCGAGCCGGCCGCCGGCCAGGGCGGCGGCGACGGTGGCCCGGTTGGCGGACAGGACGGCCATGACCCGGTCGAACCAGGCGTCGGCCGAGGTCCAGGCCACGATGCCGGCGTCGATGGCGGGCAGGGCCAGGTTGCCCAGCACGGCCAGGGGGATCCGCCGGGTGAAGCGCGCCCGCAGCTCGGG
>JBFWTJ010000014.1:0-23677 GCA_050247895.1 Acidimicrobiia bacterium | reverse complement strand
CCGGTCGCAGATCTCGGTGAAGGCGGAGGTGAGGCCCCACCACGAGTGCAGGACCAGCACGCCGGGTCCGTGCCCGGCCTCGGGCAGGGCCAGGTACCCTGTTCCGGCCCTGTCGCGATCCATGCCGGCACCGTACCGGTGCCCGGCGGGCGCCACGACCGCGGGCGGCCACCGCGGGTCGGGCCGGGTCCGCCGAGCTGCCTAGGGTGGGCCGGTGCGAGGGACCACGGGATCGGGGTGCGCGGCCTGATGGGGGAGCGGATCGACCCGCCCGGCCGGGGACGCCGGATGACGGTGTTCGAGGCGGTGGGCGGCCAGGGCTTCTTCGACGAGCTGGTCGAGCGCTTCTACCGCGGCGTCGAGGCCGACCCGGTCCTGCGCCCGATGTACCCCGAGGAGCTGGTCGAGTCCCGCCGGCACCTGGCCCTGTTCCTCGGCCAGTACTGGGGCGGGCCGACCACCTACAGCGACGAGAGGGGCCATCCGGCGCTGCGGATGCGCCACGCCCCCTTCGTGATCGGCGAGGCCGAGCGGGACGCCTGGTTGCGGCACATGACCGCGGCCCTGGACTCGCTGGTCGGGGAGCGGGCGATCGCGGCCGAGGTCGAGGCCCAGGTCCTGCAGCACCTGCTGGGCGCGGCCGACTTCCTGGTCAACGCCCGGTCCTGACCGGCGGCGGTGGGAGCCCGCCCGGTGGGTTGACCCGCTAGATAGTAATCCCTAGCTTTCCGACGGGAAGGGAGGGTTCCATGGAGCCGTTGGGCCGGTTGACCGTCATCGAGGCCACCGGGGACGAGGCCGTCGCGCTCGCCGGTGGGCTCCTGGCCCGGTTCGGGGCCGACGTGGTGATGCTCGAGCCGCCCGAGGGGTGCCCGGCCCGGACCCGGTCCGCCTTCCCGGTGTGGGCTGCGGGCAAGCACAGCGTCGTGGTCGACGACGTGGCCGCCGCGCTGGCCCAGCGGGCTCCCGCGGCCGACCTCGTCGTCACCGACGAGGCGACCTGGGTCGCCGCCGGCCAGCCCCGGGCCCGGTTGGTCACCGTCGTCGTCGGGACCGGCTTCGGCGAGGGTGGGCTCGACGGTCCGCCTCCGCCTCCCGAGGTCCGCAGCTCGGCGGCCGAGGCGGTCACGGGGATCCTCCACGCGCAGCAGGGCAGCCGCCCCGCTCCCTTCTTCCTGGTCGAGCCGGCCGCCGCCCTGGGCGCCGCCCTCCTGGCGGTGACCGGGGCCCTGGCGGTCCTGCCCGCGGCGCCGGGCGCACCCCAGCTCGTGCGCACCTCCTACGTGGCCGGAGCGCTGGGAGCCCAGCTCTTCTCGGCCACGGTGTCGCCGACCGGGGCGTCGCTCCCCGAGCTGGACGGGGACCCCCGCCGGATCACCACACCGCTCATCCGCTTCTTCGAGGCGGCCGACGGCTGGATCCTGCTGGGCGCGGTCAGCGTCCCGCTGTGGGTGAACATCTGCCTCGCCCTCGACCGACCCGACCTGCTCGTCGATCCCCGCTTCGAGGGCGCGCCCTTCGGCATCGCCGAGGCGGCCGACCGGGTCGCGCTGACCGAGGAGATCCAGGCGGTGCTGCGGACCCGGTCGGTGGCCGACTGGCTGGCCCGGTTCCGAGCCGAGGGCGTCATCGCCTCGCCGGTCCTCGAGCCCGGCGAGGCGCTCGAGGTCGACCAGGTGGTGGCCATCGGGGGCCGGGCCGAGGTGGACGATCCGCAGCGGGGTCCCCTCGTCGTCCCCGGCACGCCCTTCGCGCTCGACGGGGCCCGCCCGGCGACCCGCCCGGCGCCGCCGCTGGGCCGGCACGACCCCGCCCTGCTGGCGCGCGGCCTGCCCGGCGACCTCGGCTCGCCGGCCGACCCCGACGGGCCGCCCTTGGCGGGACTGCGCGTGGTCGACCTGGGCACCTTCGCCGCCGCGCCGGGTGCCTCGGTCGTGCTCGGTGGCCTGGGGGCCGAGGTGGCCAAGGTGGAGTCCCCCTCGGGAGATCCCTTCCGGGCCCTGGGCTACAGCTTCGTGAGCGTGAACCGGGGCAAGACCTCGGCGGTGGTGGAGCTGGACGGCGAGGACGGCCGGCGCCGGCTGCGGGACCTGGTCGGCCGGTCGGACCTCCTCCTGCACAACTTCCGCTCGACCCTGGCCGAGAAGCTGGGCCTGCCACCCGGCGACGACGACCTGGGCGCCATCGAGTGCTGCGTGACCGGCTTCGGTGCCACCGGGCCGGACCGGGGCCTGCCCTCGATCGACGCCGTCTTCGAGTCGCTGACCGGTGGTCCGCTGGTCCAGGGTGGCGGCACGGCCCCGGTGGGCTACAGCGGCGGGTTCATCGACAACACCACCTCGCTGTTCGCCGCGTGCGTGGCGACCGCGGCCCTGGTGGCCCGCTGGCGCTGGGGCACCCGACCCTCGACCGAGGTGTCCCTGCTGACCACCGCGCTGTTCCGCCACGCCGACCTGCTCGTCACGCCGGGCACCGACTGGCGGGCCGTGACCCTGGGGCCCGACCCCGTCGGCCCGACGGCGACCCACCGGCTCTACCCGGCCCGCGACGGTTGGATCCTGCTCGGGGTGGCCGACGACGAGGGCTGGCGCGCCCTGCGCCGGGTGGTGCCCGGGTTGGCCGACCGGTTCGACCCGGGGGACCGGGCCTGGTCCGAGGCGACCGAGCAGGTGCTGGGCGCCGCCGTGGCGGCGGGGGAGGTGGACGAGCTCCTGGCGGCCTGGGGCGGTGTCGGGGTGCCCGCGTACCGGGCCCAGGACTTCAAGGACTTCGCCCTGGGCGGGCGCGACCGCGGCGACCTCCGGGTCACCACGGTCGAGGATGCCGCCTGGGGTACGCTCCTCAGCGTCGACCAGCTGATCGACGTCGGAGCGGGACGGTGGCGGAGGCTCGGCTCGGCGCCGGCCCTCGGCGGCCCTTTGGATGGCGACGACCCGATCGACGCGCCAGGTGGGTGAGATGCCACGCAAGGCCAACGCGAGCGCCTACGACATCCCGTCCCGCATCGAGAACGTCGAGCTGGTCGCGTCGCGTCGCGACGACATCATGCGGGCCGCGACCGAGTTGATGGTCCAGAAGGGCTACAGCCCGACCGGCGTCGACGAGGTGGCCCGCAAGGCCGGGATCACCGTCGGCGCGCTCTACAAGTACATCGGGTCCAAGCGCGACCTGTTGCTGTTGATCTTCGGCCGGCTGACCAACGAGGTCGACCAGGTCCTGGCCGAGAGCGCCGAAGCGGCGGGCCCGGGCTACGAGGCGCTCCACCGGGCCATCACCGCCTTCGTCACCCTGTGCCACGAGGAGCGGGCGGGCTTCCTGATCGTCTACCGGGAGGCCCAGCACCTCTCGCCCGACCAGCTCGAGGTCGTGGCGGCCAACACCGAGAGCACCCGGGCGTCGATGTTGCGGGTCCTGCAGAGGGCCAGCGGGGACTCGGTCGACGTGCACGAGCAGCGGATCCAGCTCCTGGCCGACTCGCTGGTCTTCCTTGCCCACCAGTGGGCGTTGCAGGGCCGGGTGTTCCGCACCTACGTGTCGATCGAGGAGTTCGCCGAGTTCCTGACCGACCTGGCCGCCGGTCAGCTCGGGGTCACGAAGCCGGCGCGCTGAGCGCGAGCGCCTCGCCCACGACGCGGATGCCCTCGAGCGCCTCGGCCTGGGACGTGCTGGCCTGCTGGACCCGGATGCCGATCTGGTCGACGCCCCGGGCCGCGAGGTCGGCCTCGAGGGCGCGGTAGTCCTCGGCGCCGCCCACCGCGGCGAACCGTCGGGCGATGTCGGTCCGGCCCATCGGGTCGGCGAGGAATTCGTCGAGGACGGGCACCACGGAGCGCCAGTGGCGGAAGCCGGCCCACTCGGCGCCGAGGCGCCGGGCGGCTTCGGCGGGAGCCCGGTCGGCCTCGCCGCACAGCACGGCGTCGATGAGCACGGGACGGGACCGTGCCCGGCGGCCGGTGAGCCGGTCGAACTCGTCGAGGAGGTCGGCCTGGGCGTCGAACCCGGCGATGAGGTTGGGCAGGATGCCGTCGGCGAAGCGGGACGCGGTCCGCACGCCGGCGGGGGAGCGGGCGGCCCACAGCAGCGCGACCTGGTCGCGCGGGGTCACCGAGAGGCGGGCTTCGTGGGCCCGCCACGGGCCGATCTCGAAGGTCACCGTCTCGCCGGACAGCAGCCGGTCGACCTGCTGGGCGACGGCGATCGACAGGGCCAGCCGGTCGTCGAGCTCGACGCCGAAGGCCTCGAACTCGGCGCGACGGAAGCCCGTCCCCAGGCCCAGCGCGACGGGTCGCTCGGTGAGCCAGGCCAGCGCGGCGACGGACTCGGCCAGGTGCACCGGGTGGTAGAGGGCGGGCAGGGCCACGGCGGTGCCGGCGGCGAGCCCGGGGGCCAGCCCGGAGAGCCAGGCGAGCATCTGGAACGGAGGGGGGAAGAAGTTGGCCGTGGCGTGGTGCTCGGGGAGCCACACGCCGGTGAAGCCGGCCTCGGCGGCGGCGGTGACCTGCTCGGCCATGAGGGCCGCCCGGTTGCGCTCGTCGCCGGGGTCGGTCGGGGTGGCCGTGTAGAGGTACAGGAACCGCTCCATCTCGCCGTGTGGCCTCCTCGTCTTGACCGTCGTCGCCGGGCTTCGGTAAGTTAGCCGTCGCTTTCCGCCCGTGCCATCCGGCCGGCGGCGCGCTGCAGGGAGGGAGCTGCCTTGGCCATCGTCCACACCGTCACCGGTGACGTCGAACCCGAGGACCTGGGCTGGACGATGCCCCACGAGCACATCGTCATCGGCTTCGACGGGACCCAGCTCGACAGCACCCTCTCGCTGGACTGGCCGGCCATCGAGGCGGCGGCGGCGGCGTCGCTGCTGCGGGCGAAGGCGACCGGGGTCCGCACGATCGTCGACATGACCACGATCGAGATGATGCGCGACGCCGACCTGCTGCGCCGCCTGTCGGAGCGAACCGGCGTGCAGATCATCTGCTGCTCGGGCCTCTTCGCCGACGAGTACGGGATCCCGCACTACTTCCGCCAGCTCGGCGAGGAGGAGTTCACCGAGATCTTCGTCCACGAGGTGGAGGAGGGGATCGGCGGCACCGGGGTCCGGGCCGGGGTCATCAAGGTGGCCACCGGCGGGCGCGAGGTCACGCCGATCGAGGAGTCGATCATCCGCGCCGCCGGCGTGGCCGCGGCCCGCACGGGCGTGCCGGTCCTCACCCACACCGGCCGGGGCGCGGGCGGCGAACGGCAGATCGAGCTGTTGACCGGGGCCGGCATGGCCCCCGAGAAGATCGTCATCGGCCACAGCGACGTCAGCGCCAACCTCAAGTTCCACCTGCGCCTGCTGAAGGCAGGTGCCTTCGTGGGCTTCGACCGCATCGGCCTGCCGGCGTTCATGCCCGACCCGGTCCGGGCCCAGTGCATCGCCAGCCTGGTGCGCCTGGGCTACGTCGGCCAGCTGATGATGTCGTTGGACACCCACGTGCGGTGGTGCGGTCGGCCGCAGCCGCTCGGCGCCGGCGACCGCGAGTTCACCACGCTGGCCGACGACTTCTTCCCGCTGCTGCGCGACGCCGGGGTCACCGACGACGACATCCACCAGATGATGGTGGAGAACCCGCGCCGGCTCTTCTCGTGAACGACGGCGTGACCGGCGGCCGGCCCCCGCTGGCCGTAGGCGTCGGCCCGCTCGCGCTCCAGACCGTGGGCGGGACGCCGGCCGAGACCGGCGAGCAGGTCGCGGTGATGGTGGAGTCGGCCCGGGTCGCCGAGGCGGCGGGCCTCGACTCGGTCGTGGTCAGCGAGCACCACTTCGCCGAGGACGGCTACCTGCCCTCGCCCCTGCTCGCCCTGGCCGCGCTGGCCCGTGAGACCTCCACCCTGCGCCTGGCCACCGGCGTCGCGCTGGGCGGCCTCTACGACCCGCTCCGCCTGGCCGAGGACGCCGCGCTGCTGGACCACCTCAGCGGGGGTCGCTTCGAGCTGGGCCTGGGGCTCGGCTACCGCGACCTCGAGCTGCGGGCCTTCGGCACGACGCGCAAGGCCCGGGTCGAGCGCATCGAGCGCTGCGTCGAGGTGCTGCGGGCGGCCTGGGCCGGGACCGCGGTCACCGGCACCGGGTTGCTGGCGCCGGACGAGGGGGTCGCGCCGCGGCCCCTGCCCGCGACCGCGGGCGGACCGCCGCTGCTGCTGGGCGCCTTCGTGGCCGAGGGGGTCCGGCGTGCCGGGCGCCTCGGCGACGGGTGGATCGCGCCGGTGCTGTCGTCGCCGGCACAGCTGGGACGACGGCTCGACCTGCTGCGCGACGTGCGCGCCTTCGCCCGGCCGTTCCGGGTGGTGGTGAGCCTCAGCGGCTTCGTCGCCGCCACCGATGCCTGGGCGACCTGCCGGCAGGGCGTGGCCCGGGTCGAGGCCCAGTACCGGCGCTGGTTGCAGGAGAGCGGCGACCTGCCGGGCCTGGACGGCAGGCCCTTCGACGAGGGTCGCGACGACGGCCGGCCGCCGGGCTTCGTGGTCGGGACGCCCGCCGAGTGCGTGGCGGCGCTGCGCCCCTGGCTGGTCCCGCTGGCCGGGTTGCCGGTGACGGTCTCACCCGAGCTGGTGTTGCGGGTGCACTACCCGGGCCTGGATCCCGAGGTCCAGGTGGAGGCCGTCCGCCTCCTCGGGGAGGAGGTCGCACCGGTCCTGCGAGGGGCCTGGAAGGACCTCTCGTCGGCGTCGCGCCAGGGCGGTGGCCAGCTTGACTGACTGGCGAGTAAGCCGTAGCTTACCAACGGGTCGCGCCGGAGGGACTGGGCACCGGGGGGGCGCGGTGGAGGCCGACGACGGCTGTGGAGGCAGCGCAGCGAGCAGCCCCGGTGCGGCACGCCCGCACGGCGGCGACGGATCTGGGGCGTCGCCCCAGGGGGATCAGGTGACCGGTCCGGCCGTGGCCCGCGCAGCAGCGGTGCCATCCGAGGAGATCGCCACCGACGCAGGACCGCACGGACAGGCGGCCCTTCGAGGGAACGGAGAGGGAACGACATGAAGCACTTCCTGCGAGCGACGGCGGCACTCGTCATCGCCGCCCTGCTGGCCGCCGCGTGCGGTGGGGACGACGACGACGGCGGCGGCTCGGCCGGGGGCGACGGCACCTCGACGACCGCCGACACCGGCGGGTCGACCGGCTCGGGCTCCGAGCTGGACCGCGACGCCGAGCTGCGCCTGGCCACGCTGGCCAACTTCACCGGCTGGGACCCGCACCGCGTCGCGGGCGTGGGCGGCCCGCCCACGGCCTTCCTGCTCCAGGTCTACGACCGGTTGGTGACCTTCTCGGGCGCCGACATGGAGGTCGTACCGATGCTGGCGACCTCGTGGGAGTTCTCCGACGACCTGAAGTCCCTCACCCTGTCGCTGCGCGACGACGTCGTGTTCCACGACGGGTCGGCCTTCGACGCCGAGGTGGCCAAGGCGAACCTGGAGCGGGCCGCGGGCCTGCTGCCCAGCAACCTCAAGCTGACCACCCTCCAGTCGGTCACCGTCGTGGACGACACGACCGTGCGGCTCGACCTGAGCGCGCCCGACGGCACGATCCTCGACAAGCTGGGCACCTGGGCCGGCGCGATGGTCAGCGGCCAGGTCGTCGCCCAGCAGGACATCAACGCCAACCCCGCGGGTTCGGGTCCCTACGTGCCGGTCGTGGCCAGCTCCAACGAGACCCAGGTCGTCTACGAGCGCAACGACGACTACTGGGATCCCGAGGGGGCGAAGGTGGCTCGGGTGACGGTCCGCAGCATCCCCGACGAGCTGACCCGGCTCAACGCCTTCCGGGCCGGCGAGCTTGACCTGACCTTCTTCTCGCCCGCCACCTACCCCGACCTCGAGGGGCTGAGCGACGCCGAGGTCGAGACCTACGAGTCGATCAGCCCGCTGGTCGTGGCGGTGAACACCAAGTCCGAGCCGGGCCTGACCCCCGAGGTGCTGAAGGCCCTCAGCCTGGGCATCGACCGGGCCACCATCGGCAGCGAGCTCTTCTACGACCAGTGCCCGGCCCAGGTGCAGCCCTTCGCACCGACCGTGGTCGGGTACCAGGACGGGCTCGACGACCTCGAGTACGACGCCGACGAGGCCCGGGCCCAGCTCGAGCAGGCCGGCGGAGCGGACCTGTCGGTCACCATGCTGGTCGCAGCCGGCCTCGAGCCCTACGCGTCGACCGCCCAGGTCCTCCAGAGCCAGTGGCAGGACCTCGGCCTCGACGTCGAGCTGACCCCCCTGCCCGGCGCCGAGGTCTCGGCCGCCTTCGGCGAGGGCCGGGGCGACACGTTCACGACCCTGCTCATCGGCGGGCCCTCGCCGGCCGCCGCGCTCAACAGCTACCAGGCCCGCAGCGCCGGCTACCTACCCCAGTCGATCATCGACGCCCGGGCCGAGGCCGACACCTACGAGCTCGACAGCGACGAGGCCCAGGAGGCCTGGGCCGGCATCGGCAGCGAGCTGGCCGAGTCACCCGTCGCCATCCCGGTGTGCCGGCCGCGGGCCTTCGTGGTCAGCCGGCCCGGCGTCGTGGGCGGGGCCGACCTGCCCTGGCTGGCCGTCATCCAGAACATGGACTGGTCCGCCCTCGGGGTGAGCGCCGGCTGAGCCGGGGTCAGGGCACGGAGGAGCGGGGTTCGGGTGCGCGTCGTCCTGCGCCGGCTGCTGTCGGCGATCCCGACCCTGCTCCTCGTGCTGCTGCTGGCCATGCTGCTCCTCGAGGCCACCCCCGGGGACCCGGCCCGGGTCATCGCCGGGGACGCGGCCAGCGACGAGGACGTGGCCGTGGTGCGCGAGCGCCTCGGCCTCGACGAGCCCCTCGTGGGCCGGTACCTCGACTACGCCCGGGGCGCGGTGGTCGGCGACCTCGGCGAGTCGTTCCGCGACGGCCAGCCCGTGGCCTCGAGCATCGCCCGCACCCTGCCGGTCACGGCGTCGCTGGGGATCGTCTCCCTGCTGCTCGCGGTGGCCTTCGCCGTGCCGGCCGGCGTGGTCGCCGCCGTCCGTCGCAACGGGCTCGTCGACCGGGCCCTGACCGCGGTCGGTGCGATCTTCGTCGCCGTGCCGCCCTTCGTCGTGGCGCTGGTCCTGGTCGTGCTGTTCAGCATCGACCGGAACTGGTTGCCGGCCACGGGCTACGTGAAGCTGTCCGACGATCCCCTCGAGTGGCTCCGCCACATCGCGCTGCCCTGCGTCGCCCTGGCCCTGCCCTCGGCAGCCGAGCTCGCCCGCCAGCTCCGCGGCAGCATGGTCGACGTCCTCCAGGAGGACTACATCAACACCCAGTTCGCCAAGGGGCTGCGCCGGCGAGCGATCATCGGCAAGCACGTGGCCAAGAACGCCGCCGCGCCGGTCGTCACCGTGCTCGGCGTGCAGGCCGGCCGGATCCTGGGCGGCGTGGTCATCATCGAGTCCCTGTTCGTCATCCCCGGCTTCGGCAACCTCGTGTACCTGGCCGTGCTCGGCCGGGACTTCCCCGTCGTGCAGGGCGCGGTGCTGGTCAGCGCCCTGGTGGTCGTGGTGGTGAACCTGCTGGTCGACCTCTCGTACCTGTACTTCGACCCCAAGCTGCGCAGCGATGGCTCGTAGGCCGTTCCGGGGCCTGCGCGACAAGCGGGCGTGGCGACGGTTCCGGTCCAACCGGGTCGGCCTGGTCTGCCTCGCCTTCGTCGTGGCCCTCGTGGCCATGGCCGTCCTGGGCGTCGTGGCCACGCCGAAGGACCCCGACGCGCAGGACCTCCTGGCCCGCAACGTGGGCCCGTCCGGGGAGCACCTGCTCGGTGCCGACGCGTTCGGGCGCGACGTGCTCAGCCGCCTGCTCGTCGGCGCCCGCACGTCGCTGGTCGCGGCCGGGATCGCCCTGGGCGCCGCGGTGCTGCTCGGCGTGCCGCTCGGGATCGTCGCCGGCTACGCCCGCGGCGGCATCCTCGACGTCCTGGCCAGCCGGGTGGCCGACGTCCTCATGAGCCTGCCGCCGCTGATCCTGGCCATGGCCATCGCCGGCATCTCCGGCGGGGGCCTGCGCAACGCCATGCTGGCCGTCGGCCTGGTCCTCGCGCCCCGGTTCTTCCGGGTGGCCCGGGCCGAGGCCGCGTCGAACGCGGGGAAGCCCTTCGTCGAGGCGGCCCGCGCCGACGGCTGTTCCACGGCCCGGCTCCTGTGGCGCTACATCCTGCCCAGCTCCGGTGGTCCCCTGCTGGTGCAGGTCTCCTTCGCCGTCGGCTTCATCATCACCGCCGAGGCCAGCCTCAGCTTCCTCGGCCTGGGTGTCGAACCGCCCACGGCCAGCTGGGGGTCGATGCTCCGGGACGCCTACACGCAGGTGAACCGGAACAGCTTCCAGATCTTCCCGCCCGCGGTGATGATCACCTTGAGCGTGGCCGTGTTCGCCGTGCTGGGCGACGTGGTGCGCGACGTCTCGGGCCGGATGCGCGACGCCGGTGGGGGACGGTCGTGACCGGCCCGGCGGCGACGGTGGCGACGGGCATCGAGGTGGTGGCGGCGGTGGAGGACCTGTCCATCGACGTGCGCACCGAGTCCGGCTGGGTCCGGGTCGTCGACGACGTCACGTTCTCGGTGCGGCGGGGCGAGTGCCTGGGCCTGGTGGGCGAGTCGGGCTCGGGCAAGTCCCTCACCGCGTCGGTCGTGATGGGCCTGGCCCGCCAGATCGGCGTGCGACCCTCGGGCCGGGTGGTGGTCGACGGCCACGACATGATTGGCCCGTCCGAGCGCGAGCTGCGCCGGGTGCGCGGGGTCAACGTGGGGATGATCTTCCAGGAGCCCCGCCGATCCCTCGACCCGGCCTTCACCGTGGGCGACCAGATCGCCGAGGCGGTCCGCACCCACACCGGCGCCTCGCGCCGGCAGGCGTGGGACCGGGCGGTCGAGCTGCTCGACTCGGTCGGCATCCCCGGGGCTGCCCGGCGGGCCCACGACTACCCGTTCGCCCTGAGCGGTGGCATGTGCCAGAGGGTCATGCTCGCCGTGGCCCTGGCCGCGGGGCCCCGCCTGCTCATCGCCGACGAGCCCACCACCGCCCTGGACGTGACGGTCCAGGCCGGGGTCCTCGACCTGCTGCGCGACATCCAGGACGACACGGGCATGGCCATGCTGTTCATCACCCACGACCTGGGCGTGGTGGCCCAGATGTGCGACAGGGTGGCGGTCATGTACGCGGGCCAGCTGGTGGAGGAGTCGCCCGCGCCGGGCCTCTTCCGGTCGCCCCGCCACCCGTACACGGCGGCGCTGATCGGGGCCATCCCGTCCCTGGACGCGCCGACGGCGTCCCTGGTCACGATCCCCGGCCTGGCACCCTCGGGCGGCCGGTTCCCCGCAGGGTGCCGGTTCCACCCCCGCTGCGCCCACGCCGTGGAGTCGTGCGCCACCGGGGAGCAGGTGCTGGTCGGGCGGGGAGAGGCGCAGGTCCGCTGCGAGCGGGTCGACGAGGTCGAGCTGCGGGGGATCGAGTGGTAGCCGCCCTCGAGGCGGAGGGCCTCCGCAAGCGCTTCGTGTCCTCCCGGGACCTGCTCGGCCGGGCCCGGACCCACGTGGTCGCCGTCGACGACGTCTCGCTGCACGTCGAGCGGGGCGAGACCCTCGCCGTGGTGGGCGAGTCCGGTTCGGGCAAGTCCACCGTGGGCCGCCTGGTCCTGCGCCTGCTCGAGGCCGACGCGGGCACGGTGCGCATCGCCGGCACCGACGTGAGCGCCTTCGGCGCCCGCCGCATGCGCCCGGTGAGGGCCACGGCCCGGATGATCTTCCAGGACCCCTTCTCCTCGCTGCACCCCCGCATGGTCGTGGGCGACGCCATGACCGAGCCCCTGGTGGTCCACGGGCTGCTCGGGGACCGGTCCCGCGACGAGGTGGCGGTCGAGCTGTGCGGCCGTGTCGGCCTGAACCCGGACCACCTGGCCCGGTACCCCTACGAGCTGTCGGGCGGCCAGCTCCAGCGCATCGCCATCGCCCGGGCCATCTGCACCCGGCCCGCCCTGGTGGTGTGCGACGAGCCGGTGGCCGCCCTGGACATGTCGGTCCAGTCGCTGGTCGTGAACCTCCTGCGGGACCTCCAGGACGAGCTCGGCCTGGCCTACCTGTTCATCTCGCACGACGTCTCGCTGGTCCGCCTCATCGCCGACCGCGTCGCGGTCATGTACCACGGTCGGGTCGTCGAGTCCGGCCCGGTCGGCGCCGTCCTCGACGCGCCGGCCCACCCCTACACCGGGGCCCTGATCGACGCCGTGCCCCGCCTCGACCCGGCCATGCGCCGCGCCCGCTTCGACGTCGCCCTGCGGGCCAACGTGGACGTGCACGGCAGCCAGGCACCCACCGGCTGCCCCTACGCGGCCCGCTGCCCGCTCGTGGAGGACGTGTGCACCCGGGAGCGACCCGAGCTCGTCCCGGTGGGCTCCGCCGAGGTGGCCTGCCACGTCACGAGCCGGGTGCGACCGTGACGGCGCCCGAGGTCCTCGACCTGCACCGGTCGCTGTCGAACTGGGGCCGCTGGGGCGACGACGACGAGCGGGGCACGCTGAACCTGGTCACGCCCGAGCTCGTGCACGAGGCGCTGGCCGCGGTGACCGGCGCGGCCTCGGTGAGCTGCAGCCGGGTGCTCCGGGCCGGCCCGGGCACCGTGCCCGGCGGCGAGTTCCTCCACTTCATGCTGCGCACGGGCGACCAGGCGCCCGAGGAGGGGGGCTGGACGGCACGGGACTGGATCGGCGTGGGCTGCCACGGCTTCGACCACACCCACCTGGACTCGCACTCCCACGTGATCTGGGACCGCTCGCTCTACAACGGCCGCCCGGCGTCGGCGGTGACCGTCGACGGTGCCGCCGCGGGAGGCGTGGAGCCGGCTTTCGACGGGCTGGTCAGCCGGGGGGTCCTGCTCGACCTCCCCCCGGTCAGGGGGACGGCCTGGGTGGCCCAGGACGAGCCGGTGACCCCGGCGGACCTGGACGAGGCCGAGCGACGGGCCGGGACCACGGTGGCACCGGGGACCTTCCTCTGGCTGCGCCTGGGTCGGGGGGAGATGGACGCGGCCGGCCACGTCGTGGGGCAGGCCTGGAGCCCGGGCCTGCACCCGTCGTGCCTGCCGTGGCTGGCCGAGCGCGGGGTGGCGCTGCTCGGCACCGACGTCACCGCCGACGTGTTCCCCACGCCGTGGAGCGTGCCGCCGCCCGTCCACCTGGTCGGCATCCACGCCATGGGCCTGTGGCTCGTCGACAACGCCGACCTCGAGCGGCTGGCCCGGGAGTGCGCGGCCCGCCACCGCTACGAGTTCGCCTCGGTCGTGTCCCCGCTGGCCCTGGACCGGGCCACCGGCTCGCTCGTCAACCCGCTGGCCCTGTTCTGACCCGGTGGCCGCTCGCCGCGGTGCCGGGGTCGCGTCCGCGGGCACCGCGGGCCTACCATCCCGGGGCATGACCCTCGCCCCTGGTGACAAGGCTCCGGACTTCACGCTCCTCGACCAGGACGGCCACGAGGTGGCGCTGTCCGCCCAGGGGGGCCACAAGGTGCTGGTGTACTTCTACCCGAAGGCCGACACGCCGGGCTGCACGACCCAGGCCTGCGGGCTGCGGGACATCCTGGGCGACATCGGCGACACGGTCGTGCTGGGGATCAGCCCCGACAAGCCGGAGAAGCAGAAGAAGTTCGACGAGAAGTACGGGCTGGGGTTCCCGCTGCTGGCCGACGAAGACCACGCGGTGGCCGAGAGCTACGGGGCGTGGGGCGAGAAGTCCATGTACGGCAAGAAGTACATGGGCATCGTCCGGTCGGCCTTCCTGGTCGACGAGGAGGGCCGGATCGCCCAGGCGTGGCCCAAGATCAGTCCCAAGGACACCCCGAGGAACCTGCTGGCCGCGCTGAAGGACTGAGCGTGTCCCTCGATCCCGCCTCGGTCCTTCCCCACCGGCCGCCGTTCCTGCTCGTCGACCGGATCGACGAGGTGGTGGCCGGCCAGTCGGCCCGGGGCCGCTGGCACATCTCGGGCCGCGAGCACTTCCTGTCGGGCCACTTCCCGGGACGGCCGACCCTCCCCGGCGTCCTCATGGTCGAGTCCCTGGCCCAGGTGGGCGCGGTGGCGGTCCTGTCCGAACCCCGCTTCGCCGGCAAGCTGCCCCTGTTCGGGGGCATCGACTCGGCCCGGTTCCGGCGCCAGGTCCTGCCCGGCGACACCCTCGACCTCGAGGTCTCCCTGGGACGGTTGTCGGCCCGCGCCGGGCGTGGCCACGGCGTGGCCCGCGTCGGCGGCGAGGTGGCCTGCGAGGCCGACCTGCTCTTCGTCATCGTCGACGGCTGATCTCACGCGGCGCCCGCCCCCGACGTTGGGAGAGGTGGTGGCACCCTCGACCCCGCTCCCACCCTTCCAGCACCTGCTCGACGCCCACGCCCGGGACCTGCACCGCTACCTGGTGGCCCAGGTGGGGCCGGTCGACGGGGCCGACTGCTTCCAGGACGCGGTCCTGGCCGCCCTGCGCGCCTACCCCGACCTGCGCTCGGCCGAGAACCTGCGCGGTTGGCTCTTCACCATCGCCCGGAACAAGGTCCGCGACCACCACCGGGCCCGGGCCCGCCGGCCCGACGCCGTGGACCCGCTGCCCGACCGGGTCGGCGACGGACCGCCCCCCGACCCGGACCCGTCCCTGTGGGTCCGGGTCGGGGGCCTGCCCCCCAAGCAGCGCCGGGCGGTCGCGCTGCGCTTCGGCCTCGACCTGCCCTACGTCGAGATCGGGCGGGCCCTGGGTTGCACCGAGGGCGCGGCCCGCCAGAACGTGCGGGCCGGCCTGGCCACCCTGCGAGAGGAGCTCGGACGATGAGCGAGGGACCGACGGAGCGACTGGTGGACCGGCTCCAGGCCACGGCGCCTCCGGCCACGACCGACGAGCTGGTGGCCGGTGCCCTGGACCGGGCCGCGGCCGAGGGCCTGGTCGAGGTGGCGTGGGACGTCCTGGACACGCCCATCGGTGCGCTGACCGTGGCGGTGACGGGCCAGGGCCTGGTCCGGGTCGGCTTCGGCCACGAGGAGGGGCTGGTCGACGAGCTGGCCCGACGGATCTCGCCCCGCGTCGTGCGGGTCCCGGCCATGACCGATCCGGTCCGCCGGGAGCTCGACGAGTACTTCGCCGGGGCGCGCCGGCGCTTCGAGGTCCGCCTCGACTGGCAGCTGTCGCGCGGCTTCCGCCGGACGGTGCTCGAACGGCTCGTCGACGACGTGGCCTACGGCGAGGTCTCCACCTACAAGGACCTGGCCGTCGGCGTGGGCAACCCGGGGGCGAGCCGGGCGGTGGGTTCGGCCATGGCGACGAACCCGATCCCGGTGGTCGTGCCCTGCCACCGGGTCCTGCGCACCGGGGGAGACCTCGGTGGCTACGGCGGCGGCCTGCCGACCAAGGAGTGGCTGCTGCGCCACGAGCGCGCCCTGCTGGTCTGAGCCCACGCGGTCGCGCAGACCGCTCGGGCGGCGGGCGGATCAGGCGGGGGCGAGGACCAGCGTGCCGTTGTGGCCGCCGAAGCCGAAGCTGTTCGACAGCGTCGGTCCCGGCTCCCAGGACCGGGCCTGGCCCTCCACGAGGTCGTGCGGCGGGAGCGCGCGGGCGACCTCGTTCGTGCCGCCGGTGGGCGGGAGGGTCCGGGTCAGGTACGACTGGACCTCCGCGACGGCCTCGATGGCCCCGGCCGCGCCGAGCGAGTGCCCGGTGACCCCCTTGGTCGCGGTGATCGGCGGGATGTCGCCGCCGAAGAGCTTGGCCATGGCCTCGGCCTCGGCCGCGTCGTTGAGCGGGGTCGAGGTGCCGTGGGCGTTCACGTGGACGATGTCGCCGGCGCTGAGCTCGGCATCCTCGAGGGCCAGCTCCATGCACGACAGGGCGCCCCGCCCCCCGGGGGAGGGCGCCGTCACGTGGTGGGCGTCGGCGGTGGAGGCCCCGCCGAGCACCTCGGCGAGGATCGTCGCGCCCCGGGCCCGGGCCGCCTCCCACTCCTCGAGCACCAGGATCGCGGCGCCCTCGGAGATCACGAAGCCGTCCCGCTCGGCCGAGAACGGCATCGAGCGGCCCGACGACGAGAGGGCCGTCATGTTGGTGAAGCCGGCGATGGAGGTGGGGGTCATGGCCGCCTCGGTGCCCCCGGCGATCACGGCCTGGCAGCGGCCCTCGCGGATCCAGCGGGCCGCGTCGACCAGCGCGTGGGTGCCCGCGGCGCAGGCCGTGGACTGGGTCTGGCAGGGACCCTGCCACCCGAAGCGCATGGAGACGGCCGCGGCCGAGGCGTTGGCCATCATCATCGGGACCAGGAAGGGCGAGACCCTCCGGGCACCCCGCTCGGCCCGCAGGAGGATCTGCTCCTCGAGCGTTCCGATGCCACCGATCCCGGTGGCCACGAGCACCCCGCGGCGCACCGGGTCGCCCTGGACGTCGCCGGCCTGGGCCAGCGCCTCGGTCGCGGCGGCCACGGCCAGGTGCGTCACCCGGTCGGCCCGCCGGGCCAGCTTGGGGTTGTCGTAGTAGGGGCCGGCGTCGAAGCCCACCACCTGCCGCCCGGCCACGACCTGGCCGTCGTCGCCGACGACCGGCTCGGGGGCCGGCGCGTTCAGGCCGGCCCAGAAGGCCTCGAGGCCGACGCCGCAGGGTGCGACGACGCCGAGGCCCGTGACCGCGACGCGGCGGGGGGCGGGCCGTGCCATCAGACCTTGCCGGCGACGAGGTCGAAGGCCTGCCCGATGGTGCGGACGCCCTCGAGCTCCTCCTCCTCGACCGTGATGTCGAACTCGTCCTCCAGGGCCATGACGAGCTCGGCCAGGTCGAGGCTGTCGGCGTCCAGGTCGTCACCGAAGCTGGCTTCGGGCACGACCTTCTCGGGCTCGACGGACAGGACCTCGACGGCCTTGGCCTTGAACCGCTCGAACAGGTCGTCGCTCATTTCGGATGTCTCTCCTTGAGAGGTGTCGGGAACCCGGTCAGAAGCCCATCGAGAGGCCGCCGTCGACCGGCAGCACCGCGCCGGTGACGAAACCCGCTCGATCCGAGCTGAGGAAGCGTACGGCGGCGGCCACCTCGTCGGCGTGACCCAGCCGTCCGGCAGGCACCGCGGCGGCCATCTCGGCCCGGCGCTCCTCGGGGAGCGCGTCCAGCATGTCGGTGGCGATGGGCCCGGGCGCGACCACGTTGGCCGTGATCCCCCGGGGGGCGTACTCCCGGGCGATGGACCGGGCCAGGCCGATCAGGCCGGCCTTGGAGGCGGCGTAGTTGCTCTGGCCCGAGGCGCCGATGAAGGCGCCGACCGACGAGACGAAGACCAGGCGACCCCATCGGGCGCGCATCATCCGGGGCACGACCCGCTTGGCCAGGCGCCACGAGGCGGTGAGGTTGGTGTCGAGCACCGCGGCGAAGTCGTCCTCGGCCATCCGCACCAGGAGCCCGTCGCGGGTGATCCCGGCGTTGGCCACGAGCACCTCGACCGGACCGAGCTGCTCCTCGACCTGGGCGACCGTCGCGTCGACCTGCGCCGCGTCGGTGACGTCGCACTTCACGGCGGTGACCCCCTCCTCGTCGAGGGGGGTGGAGGAGAACGTGGCGGCGACCCGGTGGCCGTCGGCGGCGAAGGACCGGGCGATGGCCAGGCCGATGCCGCGGCTGCCCCCGGTGATCAGGACGGTGCGGGCGGTCACGGTCCCCATTCGAGCACGACCGCGGCCCAGGTCATGCCCGCGCCGAAGCCCACGAGCAGGACGAGGTCGCCCGGGGCGACCCGGCCCTGGTCGACGGCCTCGGCCAGCGCGAACGGGATCGAGGCCGCCGAGGTGTTGCCCGTGCGGTCCAGGGTGATGACGTTGCGCTCCATCGGGATCCCGAGCTTGGCGCAGGCCGATTCGATGATGCGGATGTTGGCCTGGTGGGGCACCACGAGGCGCAGGTCCTCGGCCGTGACGCCGGCGCGGGCCAGCGCGGTGCGGCTGGTGTCGACCACGGCCCGGACCGCCCGGCGGAAGACCTCGGGACCGTCCATGAGCATCGTGCCGCCGACGTCGGCGTGCAGGATGTGGCGCAGGCGGCCGTCGGAGCCGAGGTCGTAGCCTCGGATGCGCCCCGGTGCACCAGGGTCCTCGACGGGCTCGACCACCGCGGCGGCCGCGGCGTCGCCGAAGAGGATGGCGGTGCCCCGGTCGTCCCAGTCGACGATGCGGGACAGGGTCTCGGCACCGACGAGGAGGATCCGGCGCATCCCGCCGCGCAGGAACCCGTCGGCGGCCACCAGGCCGTAGGTCCAGCCGCTGCACGCCGCGTTGAGGTCGAACGCGCCGCAGCTCAGCCCGAGGTCGGCCTGGACCACGCTCGCGGTGGCCGGCAGGGTCTCGTCGGGCGTGCAGGTGCACAGGATCAGCAGGTCGATCGAGTCGGGGTCCGCCCCGGCCCGGTCGAGCGCCTGGCGGGCGGCCTCGGCGGCAAGCTGGGCCGTGCTCCCGCCGACGTGGCGCTGGCGGATGCCAGTGCGGTCGACGATCCACGCGTCGTTGGTGTCGAGGGTGGTCTCGAGGTCGGCGTTGGTCACGACCTTGGGCGGCAGGGCCGTGCCCAGGCCGCTGATGCGCAGGCCCGAGGTCACGCCGTGCGGAGCCAGGCCACGGGCTGGCTCCGGGTCAGGCGCTCACCGGCCACCGCCAGCAGCCCCATGACCGCGCCGCGGAACGGCGAGCGGATCTCCTGGCCGGCCACGGTGCCCACGATCGCCCCGGCGTCGATGGTGTGCCCGGCGAGGACCTCGCCCGGCTCGAACACCCCGGCCGCGGGGCTCACCACCAGCCGCTCGACGGCGAAGAGGTGCTCGCCGTCCCCGACCGGCCCGGACGGCCGGTCGGACCGGTTCGGGACCAGGTCGGCCAGCTTGGCCAGGTCGTCGGGGGCGCCGACCGAGATGGCCGTGGCGTCCTTGGCCGCCCGCTTGGCCACGCCGGTGAGCACGCCGCCCGGGCCGAGCTCGACGAAGGTCGTGACCCCGTCGGCCACCATCCGCTCGACGATCTGGCGCCAGCGGACCCGGCTGGTGAGCTGGGCGTCGAGCAGGTCGGCCCACGCCGTGTGGTCGCGGTGGGGCTCGGCGTCGACGTTGGCCAGCACCGGCACGTCGTGGTGCGCCCAGGGGGCCACCCGCAGCGCGGCCCGGAGGCGGTCGGCGGCGGGGGCCATGAAGGGGGTGTGGAACGCCCCGCCGACCGGGAGCGGCATGACCTTGCGGGCGCCGAGCTCCTTGGCCAGCGCGCCGGCCCGCTCGATGGCGGCGGCGTCGCCGGCGATGACGACCTGGCCGGCCCCGTTGCAGTTGGCCACCCACACGTCGCCGCCCGCCTCGGCGCAGGCCTTGTCGACGAGGTCCTCGTCGGCGCCCAGCACTGCGGCCATCGTGCCGGGCCGGGCGTCGGCCGCGGCCTGCATGGCGGCACCCCGCTCGGCGACCAGCGAGGCCCCGGAGCGGATCGGCAGGGCGCCGACCGCGGTCAGGGCGCTGTACTCGCCCAGGCTGTGGCCGGCGGCCACCGCGGGGCGCAGTCCAGCCCGCCGCACGGCGTCGTGGACGACCAGGCTGAGCGTGTAGGTGGCCAGCTGGGCGTTCTCGGTGCGGCGGAGCTCCTCGTCGTCGGCGTCGAGCAGGAGCCGGGCCACATCCCGGCCGGTGGCCTCGGCGACCTGCGCGACCAGCTCCCAGGAGGGGTGGTCGACCCAGGGGGCGCCCATGGAGCGCTGTTGCGAGCCCTGGCCGGGGAACGTGAAGGCGAGCATCGGCGGCTTTGATCGCCGTTACCTCGATGTAGTTTCACGTTTGCCGAAGATTACCTCTCGGTAATGTTCGGTCCCCTCGTGAACGCTTGCACAAGGGCCCCCCGGCCCGGGGCGGTACCTGCCGCCGGGCCGTTCGCGCAGTACCATCGCCCGGCCCGCCCGGATGGTGGAACGGCAGACACGGCGCACTCAAAATGCGCTGCCCGTGAGGGCGTGCGGGTTCAAGTCCCGCTCCGGGCACCTGGTGGGTCCGTCGCTCGGCGGCCCGCCGCCAGCGCACCCAGGACCGCGTCGACGCCGGGATCGGTGGCCATCTCCTCCACGGTGAGCGGGAGGGGCAGGGACCAGTTCGGCCGCTCCGTGACGGTCCCCGGCACGTTCGGGCGCCGCTCGACCGCGCAGCAGTCCTCCAGGGTGGCCATGGCCAGGACCGAGGGGGACCGGCCGAGGTGGTCGTGCACCGCGACGGCGACCTCGCGGGCCGGCGTGGTCGCCGGATCCAGGCCGGTCAGCTCGACCAGCCGGTCCCGCAGTCCCTCGGCCGCCCGGGCGTCGCGGTGCCGGCCGAGGGCGTCGAGCTCGGCCCCGTCGGCGCCGGTCCAGGCCCCGGCGATGGTGGGCAGGTCGTGCGTGGTCACCGCGGCCATGGCGGCGTGGGGGAACGACTCGGGAGCGCCGGGCTCGAACCAGACCAGGCGGGTGGAGAGCACCCCGGCCGCCTCCAGGCGGGCCCGCAGCTCGGGCTCCACGGTGCCCAGGTCCTCGCCGACGACCAGGGCCCCCCGGCGTGCGCTCTCCATGGCGAGGACCTCGATGAGCTCGCCCGGCGCGTGGTGCACGTAGGTGCCCTCGGCGGGCGAGGCGCCGGCCGGGATCCAGTACAGGCGGGAGAGGCCCATGACGTGGTCGACCCGGAGGCCACCGGTGGCCATGGCCGAACCGAACAGCTCGGCCAGGGGCCGGTACCCGACGTCGCGCAGGGCCCAGGGGACGAAGGGCGGGAGTCCCCAGTCCTGGCCTGCGGTGGCGAAGGCGTCGGGCGGCGCGCCGACCCGCACGTCGAGGGCGAGCAGGTCCTGCCAGGCCCAGGCGTCGGCACCGGCGGGGTCGACGCCCACGGCGAGGTCCTGGACCAGTGCCGGCCCCCCGGCCGCGGCCCGCGAGAGCTGCGCCTCGATCTCGAACTGCAGCCAGGCGTGGAAGGCCCGTCGATCGGCCAGCTCGTCGGCCAGGCGGCGCACGGCGGGTCCGTCGGGGTGGCGCAGGGCCTCGGGCCAGGAGCGCCACGCCGGCCCGTGGCGCTCGGCCACGGCGGCGAAGGTGGACCAGCGCCAGAGGCTCGCCCCCTGGGCTCGGGACCAGGCCTCGAACGCCGGGTCGTGGCCCGGCCGGGAGCGCCACAGGGCCTCCAGGGCTTCGAGCTTGAGCCGCCAGGCCGCGGCGCGGTCGATCCGGGCGCCCTCGGCGAGCGCTCGGCCCTCACGGGCCAGCTCGGTGAGCTGGGGCAGCGCGGCGGCCCCGGGGACGTCCTCGACCCGCAGGAGCAGGGGGCTGCGCCAACGACGGCTGGACGGGTAGTAGGGGCTGTCGGCGGGCACGCCAACGGGCTGGGGCGCGTGCAGCGGGCTCAGGGCGACGGCTCCGGCGCCGCGCCCGGCGAGCCAGCCGGCCACCGTGGCGACGTCGGCGAGGTCGCCGATGCCCCAGGAGCCGGCCGAGCGAAGCGACGGCACCTGGACGGTGACGCCCCAGGTGCGTAGGTCGGCGGGCAGGTGGGCCCGGCCGGGGCTGACGACGAGGTTCGTCGTGGGGCCCCCGTCGCGGGGCACCAGGTCGTGGATGCCCAGCGGGAGGTCGGGGGGCAGCTCACGACCGACGGCCAGGTCGGTCCCGTCCTCGAGGCGCAGGTCGCAGGGCGAGGCGAGCGGCTCCCGGGCGCCGGGGCGCACGATCCAGGTCGGCCGGCCGGGTGGGACCTCCCCGCCTTCGGAGCCTCCCGGTGCCATGGCCCGGCGCACCGCGGCGCGCGTGGCGTCCGTGGCCGGGTGCCAGGTGCCGTCGACACCCCACCAGCCGTCGTCGATGCCCCACCCGTCGGTCGCCATCTGCCCCACGCTCGCGCGGTCGGCGCCGTGCTCAGAGCTGGTCGGGGCCGTGGCCCCGACGCTGGTCCACGAACTCGCGCAGGGCGGCGGCGTCGACGCTCCCGCAGGTCCGCTTGTAGGTCCACGCCGTGGCGGCCACCGCGTCGTCGAGGTCCGGCGCGGGCGCGACCACGACGTCGTCGGCGGCCAGGGCCCGCAGCTCGGCGACGTCGCCGGGCGCGAGGTCGTCGCGGTACTGGATCACGATGCCGCCCTCCTCGAGGACCCCGACCTGCAGGGGACGGCTCAGCGGCTCGTCGAGGGCGCCGTGGATCCCGGGCGACGGCTGGTGGGGGCCCGAGGTCGGTGGGTCCGACGTGTACTGCACGCCGGTCGCGTTGCCGAGCACGTGGACCAGGTGGTTGGGGTCCAGCGCCTCCCGGGCGATGCGCCCGCAGCCCCCCGTAGCGGACCCGTCGTCGCCGCCGCAGGCGGCCAGGAGCGAGCCCGAGGTGGCCAGCACGGCGAGCAGGCCGGTCGCCCCACGCCTGGCGCGCCCCGCCGCGACCGTCGGCCCGGTGGCGGACGGTCGGCGGGGCGGAGGGGATCCGGCGGGGTGGGACGGCACCGGGCGGGCACCGTACCGGGAGGCGTCGGGGGAGACGCCAACGGGCGGGGCCCCGGCGGTGCCAACGGCTACGCTGCGCGGCATGTCCCGGTCGCTGGTCGAACGGCGCCTCACCGAGGTGTCCGAGCGCCTTCGCCAGCTCCGCGAGGAGCTCGCCGTGAGCGACGAGCAGCTGGCCCACCTGGCCGAGATCGCCGACGAGGCGAGGTTGCGGGCCCTGGTGTCGGAGACCCCGCTGGCCGACCGGGAGCACCACGACGCACAGCGACACGCCGACGCCATGCAGCGGCACCGTGTCGAGGTGCTGGGCGCCATCACCCGCCTCGAGCACGCTCAGGACGAGCTGCTCGACCGGTTGGTGGCCGAATCACGCTAGAGACCGCCGCGAGTAGAGAGGAACGACGATGACCACCCGCGTCGTCATCGCCGAGGACGAGGCCATCATCCGCCTCGACCTGAAGGAGACCCTGGAAGAGGAGGGCTACGACGTCGTCGGCGAGACCGGCCGGGGCGACGAGGCCGTGCAGCTCGTGCGCGAGCTCGATCCCGACCTGGCCATCCTCGACATCAAGATGCCCGGGATCGACGGTCTGACCGCGGCCCGTGAGATCGCCGGGGAACGGCGAGCGGCCGTGCTCATCCTCACGGCGTTCTCCCAGCGCGACCTGATCGAGCGGGCCCGTGACGCGGGCGCCCTGGCCTACCTGGTCAAGCCCTTCCAGCGCTCGGAGCTCATCCCCGCGGTCGAGGTCGCCCTCGGTCGCTTCAAGGAGATGCAGGCGCTCTTCGACGAGAAGGCCAGCCTCGAGGAGCAGCTCGAGGTGCGCAAGGTGCTCGACCGGGCGAAGGGCCTGTTGATGGACCGCCACGACCTGTCCGAGTCCGACGCCTTCTCCTGGATCCAGAAGCGGGCCATGGCCGACCGGACGACCATGAGGGTCGTGGCCGATCGGGTCATCGCCGGCGAGATCAGCCCCGCGGGCTGAGGGCCCGGTGGCCGACCGCCCGCTGCTGCTCGTCGACGGGAACTCCCTCACCTACCGCGCGTTCTTCGCCCTGCCGACCGACCTGGCCACCGCGTCGGGCCAGGTCACCAACGCCGTGTTCGGCTTCACGTCGATGCTGGTGAACCTCGTGCGGGACCACCGGCCCTCGGGGATCGCGGTGGCCTTCGACCGGCCGGAGCCGACCTTCCG
>JBFWTJ010000013.1:0-23898 GCA_050247895.1 Acidimicrobiia bacterium | reverse complement strand
CCGGCGGCCATCTCGGCGTAGGCGTCCGAGCCGCAGTCCACGTCGGGGAACGGCGCGCCGGCCGGGAGCAGGTCGAGGTGGGCGGCGTCGGCGACGGCCAGGGCCGGTTCGGCGTGGCCCACGCTGTAGTCGACCTCGGGACCGGCCAGCCGGGTGTTGACCGGGACCACGGCGGCGCCGATCCAGGCCGCGGCCAGGTAGACGTCGAAGTACACGAGGCCGGCGTCGGCGACCAGGGCGACCCGGTCGCCCCGGCCGACCCCGGCGGCGCGCAGCCCGCCGGCCAGGCGGCGGACGCGGTCGAGCAGCTCGACGTAGGTGACCCGGGGCCCGTCGACCACCGCGGCGGCGACGCGGTCGCCGTGGACCTCGGCGTCGCGGGTGAGCATCTCGGCGATCCTCACCGGGGCCCCTCGCCGGGCCGCGGCGAGCCGTGGCGGCTCAGAGGGGCCACTGGATGTGCTGGGCCTCCAGGAATTCGCGGATGCCCCACTCGCCGTACTCGCGGCCGATGCCGCTGGCCTTGAAGCCGCCGAAGGGGGCGTCGGGCCGGAACCCGCCGCCGCCGTTGACGTAGACGCTGCCGGCCTGGAGCCGGGCCGACACGGCCAGGGCGTCCTCGACGTCGGGCGCGAAGACGTTGGCGGCCAGGCCGAAGGCCGAGTCGTTGGCCAGCTCGATGCCGTGCTCGACGTCGTCGTAGGGCAGCACCACGCCGACCGGGCCGAACAGCTCGGTGCGGGCGATGTCCCAGCCGTTGTCGATGCCGCCGAGGAGCAGGGCGTTCATGAACCAGCCCGGGCCGTCGGGGCGGCCGCCACCGGCGACGACCTCGGCGCCCTGGTCGAGCGCCTGCTGGACGTGGCCCTCGACCTTGGCCCGCTGCTCGGGGCGGATGAGGGGGCCGACGATGGTGTCCCGGTCCCACGGGTCGCCGGTCCGGATCTCCTCGAACGCGGCCCGGCTCTGGTCGCAGAAGTCGTCGTAGGTGTCGCGCGGGACCAGGATCCGGGTCGCCGCGGCGCAGCCCTGGCCGGCGTTGCGCAGGTAGCGGGCGTGGAGCTCGCGCACCACGGGCCGGGTGTCGTAGCCGGGCAGCACCAGGGTGGGGGACTTGCCGCCGAGCTCGAGGGTGATGCCCTTCACGCCCTCGGCGGCCTGCGCCATGATCAGCCGCCCGACCTCGAGCGAGCCGGTGAAGGCGACCTTGGCCACGTCGGGGTGCGTGGAGATGCGCCTGCCGGCGTCGGGACCGCCGACGACGACGTTGAGGACGCCCTCGGGGATGCCGGCCTCGGCCGCGGCCCGGGCCAGCAGCAGGGTGCTGAGCGGGGTGCGCAGGCTGGGCAGCACCACGGTGGTGCAGCCCGCGGCGAGGGCGCCGCCCATCGTCCGCACGGCCAGGAGCAGCGGGTAGTTGTAGGCGGTCACGATGCCGACGACGCCCGTGGGCCGGTAGGCCACGATGCTCTTGGACGGGATCGGCTGGGTGACCGCGCCGAGGTCCTCGGTGCGGTCCTTGGCCGCGAGGTCGGCGTAGGTCCGCAGCACCTGCACCGGCAGGGCGGACTGGAGCGTCTCGGCCAGGCCCAGCGGGCTGCCCACCTCGGTGACCATGGCCGCGGTGAGCTCGTCGTGCATGGCCTCGATGCGGTCGGCGAAGGCGTGGAGCAGCCGCCCCCGCTCGGCGCCGGACATGCGGGGCCAGGGCCCCTCGAAGAAGGCCCGGCGGGCGGCGGCGATGGCCTCGTCCACCTGGGCCACCGACGAGCTGGCGATCTGGGCCAGCTGCTCCTCGGTGGCCGGGTTGGGGACCTCGACGACCTCGCCGTCACCGGCGACGAACTTGCCGTCGACGAAGGTCTCGACGATCCACTCGGGCGCCTGCTTGGACTCGACCAGCGTCATGTGCGTGCCTCCTGTCGTGCCGTCGTGGTCACTTGGCCAGGTAGCCGCCGTCGACGGGCAGGGCCACGCCGGTGACGAAGCTGGCGTCGTCGCTGGCCAGGAAGGCGACCGCCGAGGCGATCTCCTCGGGCTGGCCGGGCCGGCCCAGGGGCACGGCGGCGGCGATGAAGTCGGGGATCCGCTTCTCGACCTCGTGGTTGGTCTCCCGGGAGAAGAAGCGGGGGAGCATCGGCGTCTGGATCGGGCCGGGGCAGACGGCGTTGAAGCGGATGCCCTTGGGGGCGTAGGCCAGGGCGAGGGCCCGCATGAGCAGCACCACGCCCCCCTTGGTCAGGCAGTAGAGCGGCCCCATGGCCGAGCCGACGATGCCCGCGGTCGAGGCGGTGAAGATGACCGAGCCCTTGCCCTCGGCCGCCTCGAGCAGCGGGATGGCGTACTTGCAGCCGAAGAAGTGGCTCTTCATGTTGATGTCGACCGCGGTCTCCCACTGCTCCTCGGTGATGTCGACACCGCCGGCACCGGGGATCCCGGCGTTGTTGTAGAGCACGTGGAGCACGCCGTAGGTCTTCTCCACGAAGTCGAAGACCGCCTTGAGCTGGCCGTCGTCGGCCACGTCGGTGGCCAGCGCGTCGGCCCGGCCGCCGCCCTCGACGATCTCGGCTGCGACGGACTCGGCCGCGTCGCCGTCGAGGTCGGCGATGACGACCGTGGCCCCCTCCTGGGCGAAGCGCAGGGCGCTGGCCCGGCCCATCCCCGATGCACCCGCGGTCACGACCGCGATCCGACCCTCGAGCCTCATGGCGCCCCCCTCGTCCTCGATCGGCAACCTCGGGGACCCTAGGCAGGGCGCCCGAGCCCCGTCAACGCCTGACGGTGATGACTCAGGGTCAACCTGCGTGACATCCCTGGTCCTTGAGTGGCTACGGTGGTGACCGGATGTCTGATCAACGTTCTACCGCGGATCCGGCCCGGGAGCGGCGACGCGACCGGCGGGCCCCCGAGGCCCGGGGCGCCACCCGCCCGGCCGGCTCGGGGCGCCGGGGCAACCCCGCCACGCGCCAGCGCCTCGTCGACGCGGCCCGCAACCTGCTGGACCGCTCCGACGCCGCCCTGCGGGTCTCCGACGTGACCGACGCGGCCGGCGTGAGCCACGGCACCTTCTACGTCTACTTCGCCGGGGTGGACGAGCTCCTCGAGCTGCTCGGCCACGAGGTGGCCGCCACGCTCGACGCCGCGCTGGTCGCGGCGCTCGACGGGCACCGGGGTGCGGCGGCCCTGGCCCCCCTGGTGCGCGGCTACCTGACGGGGCTGCGGGACGCGGCCCACGTCGTGCGCAGCCTGGACCGGGCCGCGCCCCGGGCCGTCGGGCGCCGGGCCGTCGGCGGGCTCCTCCAGGACCGGCTCGAGGCCCGGGTGGCGGCGGCCATCGACGCCGACCCCGAGGTGGACGTGGCCGACGTCGACCTTGTCGCCTCGGCCGTGGCCGGGATGGTCCACCGGTTCGCCGAGTCCTGGTGCGACGCGGCCGACGACGAGGGCGTCGAGCCCGACGTCGACCACGTGGCGGGCGTCCTGGGCCTGCTCGTCGACGGCGGCGTCCGGGCCACCGCGGCGGCCGGGACCCGCCCCCGCCGGGGCGGGATCGACGACTGGCTCGACCGCGTCCCCTCGCCGTCCCGACCGGCCCTGCGCACCGGCGACCGGGTGATCACCCACGGCGAGCTGGCCGAGCGGGTCGACGCGGCCCGGGGTTGGCTCCACGACGCCGGGCTGGGGGAGGGCGACCGGCTGGCCCTGCTGCTCCACAACGGCGTCGCCGCGGTCGAGCTGACCCTGGCCGCCTGGAAGCAGGGCGTCGCGGTGGTCCCCCTCGACGTCAACTGGCACGGTGACGAGCTGGCCCGGGTCGTGGCCTCCTCCCGGGCGCGGGCCGTGGCCTGCGACGACGAGACCCGGGCCCTGGTCGACGCGGCCCTGGCCGAGGGGGGCGCCACCCCCGCCCCGGCCGGTCCGGTCGTGGTGCTCGAGGTCGGGGCGCCCGGCGGGGAGGACGCCTACGAGCGCGAGGTCGCCCGGCGCCGGGGCCAGGAACCGCCCGAGCCGGCCGGGTCGGGCGCGGGCGCGGTCTGGTACACGTCGGGCACCACCGAGGACCCCAAGGGCGTCGTGCGCGACGAGCCGGTGGCGGAGCGGCGCCGCCACGCCCGGCTCATGTCCTCGCTGTTCTCGATCGACGAGTCGTCGGCCTTCCTCATGGCCGGCCCCTACTACTACTCGGCCAACTTCGTGCTGGGCCTGGCCGTGCTGGGCGCCGGCGGGACGGTCGTGGTGATGGAGCGGTTCGACGCCCGGACCGCCCTGGCCCTGGTCGAGCGCCACCGCGTCACCACCGCCCTGTTCGCCCCCTCGATGCTCTACCGGATCCTGGAGCTGCCCGTCGACGAGCGCGACGCCGTCGACCTCGACTCCCTGGTGGCCGTGGTCCACACCGGGGCGCCGTGCCCGGTCGAGCTCAAGGAGCGGGCCCTGGAGTACTTCGGGCTGCGGGTCTTCGAGTGGTACGCCACCACCGAGCAGGGCGGGACCGCCATCGGCCCGCAGGACTGGGTCGCCCACCCCGGCAGCGTCGGGCGCCCCTGGAGCGCCGACACCCAGGTCCGGATCGTCGACGAGGACCACCAGCCCCTCGCGCCGGGCGAGATCGGCCTGGTCGCCCTGCGCGACCACCGCCGCCCGCCCTTCGCCTACCAGCGGGGTGGCCAGGAGGAGCCGCCCGAGCTGACCGCGGACGGGTTCTTCGTCACCGGCGACATGGGCTGGCTCGACGCCGACGGCTACCTGTACCTGGCCGACCGCCGCCAGGACCGGATCATCACCGACGGCTCGGTGCTGTTCCCCAGCGAGGTGGAGGCGGTGCTCAACGCCCACCCCTCGGTGCGCGACAGCGCCGTGGTCGGGGTGGACGACGCCGAGCTGGGCGAGCGGGTGGTGGCCCACGTGGTCCCGGCCGGCGCCACGGTCGACGTGCGCAAGCTGGAGGCCGCGGTGCGGTCCCGGCTGGCCCCCTACAAGTGCCCCCTGGAGTGGCACGTGGTCGACGCCCTCCCCCGCAACGCCTCGGGCAAGCTCCGCCGCCGCGACCTGCGCACGACCCCGCCGCCCGCCTGAGCCCGGTCGGCCCGGGCCCGCACGGCTCCGCCGGGGGTAGGGTCGGGGACGGTGGTCACGGAGGGGCGCTCCACGGCGGCGGTCATCGACGAGGTGCTCGCCGGGCAGCCGGAGGTCGCGGCCCGCCTGGCCACGGCGCACGAGGCGGCCTGGGCCACGGTCGACCCCGTCCTGCTCGAGCTGTGCCGGCTGCGCATCGCCCAGCTGCTCGGCGACGAGGGCGAGGCCGCGGCCCGCACGCCGGCGGCGGTGGCGGCCGGCCTGGACGAGGCCACGGTGGCCGAGCTGCGCTCGTGGCCCTCCTCGCCCCGCTTCGGGCCCCGCGAGCGGGCCTGCCTGGCGCTGTGCGAGCAGTCGGTGGTCGACGTGGCCGGGATCGACCGGGGGCTGACCGACGCGGTGGCCGCCGAGCTGGGGGTGCAGGGCCTGGCCGACCTGGTCAGCGCGCTGCTGGTGGTCGAGCAGCGCCAGCGATTGCACCTGCTGTGGTCCGGGCTGTTCGGGACGACGGGAGCGGAGGTGCCCGATGGAGGAGCATGAGCGCAGGATCCCGGTGGGCGTCGCCGCGGCCGAGCCGCTGCGGGCCGCGCTGGCCGACTGGCAGTCGGCCGTCGTGCGCCTCGACGGGGTCGACCCCCTGACCACCGAGCTGGTCCGCCTGCGGGCCGCCCAGCACCACGACTGCCGCGTCTGCCAGTCCCTGCGCTGGGTCGAGGCCCGCGACGCCGGCTTCGACGAGTCGATGACCGACAAGGTCCGTGCCTACGAGGCGAGCGACCTGCCCGACCGCCACAAGGCCGCCCTGCGGCTGGCCGACGCCCTGATGACCCAACCCGGTCGCCTGCCCGGGGGCCTGGTCGACGAGCTGCGGGTGCACTTCACCGACGCCGAGCTGGTGGAGCTGACCCTGGACGTCATGAAGTGGAACTACCAGAAGGTCCACGTCGCCCTGCGCACCGACGTGCCGCCCGAGCCGGGGCAGCTCACCGACCTGGCCTTCGACGGCGACGGCCGGCCCCGGATCCTCACCGGCGCCCGCACCGCGGACTGAGGTCGGGCCGGGGGAGCTGTAAGGCCTGCACCCACGGAGCGTCACCTCCTTCGAACGAATTGTCCGAATCGAGGAGGATGTCCGTGCCAGCTCGTCGTCGTGGTTCCAAGGTTCTGGTGGCCGCCCTCGCCCTGTCCACCGTGGGGCTGGCCTCGGCGGGCCCGGCGTCCGCGGCGTCGGAGACCAAGCCGTGCCGGGCGGGCAAGGGCCAGTCCGCCTGCATCTCCAAGTACGCCCAGATGTGCATCACGGCCGGCGGGAGCGTCTCGGAGCCCGAATTCGACCACCAGAACGACTGGACGGCCTACGTCACCTGCACCGCCTGAGGTCGTGGCCGGCGCCCGCCGGTCCGGCTGGCTCAGGCCGACCGGCGGGCCGCCTGGTGGTCACCGGCGTCCTGCCGGCCACCGGTGAGGGCGGCCCAGGTGGCGGCGACCCCGGCCTCCAGGGTGCGGGGGGCGTAGGGGATCGTCCGGCGCAGCAGGCCGACGTCGAGGACGTTGGTCCGCACGTCGAAGGGTCGGGCCGGCACGGCGCGCACCGCGACGGGGCGCCCGGTGACCCCTTCGACGCAGCGGACGACGGTGCCGATCGCGTGTCCCCGGCCGGTCCCCACGTTGAGGACCGGCGGAACGCGCGTCCGCACGACGAGCTCGGCCAGCGCCGCGGCCACGTCGTCGACGTGCACGAAGTCGCGGACCGGCTCGGACCCCCCGTAGAGGGGGACCTCGGTGCCCTCCCGTGCCGCGCGCAGCAGGTGCGCGACCAGGCCCTGGTCGCGCCCGAGCCGCTGCCGGGCCCCGTAGACGTTGGCCACCCGGACGACCCGGGCGTCCAGGCCGTGGTCGTGCCGGGCCCGGGCCAGCTGGTCCTCGCAGGCCCGCTTGGTCGCGCCGTAGGCGCCGATCGGCCGCGCCGGCGCCGTCTCGGGGACGGGCTGGACGTCGGCCTCCCCGTAGACGGCACCACCCGAGGAGACGAGGGTGAGCCCGGTGCCGGGCCGGTCGCGCACCAGCCCGAGGAGCGTGGCCAGGCCGGCCACGACGGCCTCGTCAGCGACCGCATCGGCCTCGGACGTCGCCGGCGACGCCGAGCCGAAGGCGTGGACGACGTGGCCGACGCCGTCGAGCGCCGCGGCCAGGGTGGGCCCGTCGGTGGCGTCGCCGACCGACACCGGGACCCCGGCCAGCAGGGCCGCGGCGCCGGGGTCGGGGGCCGAGCGGGTCAGCGCCGCCGTCGGCGCGCCGCGGGCGGCCAGGGCGTGGGCCACTGCCGCGCCGACCAGGCCGGCACCGAGCACCAGGACGCGCCGGGGTGGGGCGGGCGGCGTGCCCGGGCCCCGCGGGTACCGCCCCGTCGTGCGCGCACCGTCGACCAAGCGTCCGCCCTCCCGCCGGCCGCTCGCCGGTCGTCCGTCCGTCCGCCCCGACGGTACCGGGCCCCGGGCGCTCAGGGGGCGTCGAGGCCGAGCAGGAGCGGGACGTGGAGGTGGCCGCCGAGGATGTCGCTGCACCCGGGTTCGGCCGACGACGGCCGCTTGGGGATGGTGACCTTCACCCCCAGCGCCGTGGTCTCCCAGAACGGGCCCTCGACCTGGTCCACCGGCACCCCGTAGCAGCGGGCCACCGCGGCGGCCTCGAGCTCGCCCGAGGCCCGGGCCGCGTCGAAGTCGGCCCGGTCGGCGAAGAACAGGTCGATGGTCAGGTGGAAGGGACCGGCGTTCTTGGTCCGCACCACGACGGCCCGCTGGAGGACCTCGCTCATCGGGACCCCCGGGGGCCGAAGCGCTCGACCGAGGCCCGGAACGGCTCGTCGGGACGGTCGAGCTGGAGGGCGTGGTAGAGGCCGAACCGGTACATCGGCCCGACGGGTTGGACCACGGGCATGAAGGGCACGGCCACGTTCCCGGCGGTGGTGCGCCGACCCGGGTAGGGGCCGTAGCCCAGCCGCACGAACAGGAAGTAGGCGATCTCGTTGGCCTGGGCCTGGGTCGGCGCGACCACGTCGACCACCACGGCGGCCTCGTGGCCGGTGACCGCCTTCTCCGGTTCGAGGGGTCCGAGCACGCCGTCGAGGCCGAAGATGCGCACCCCGGCGTGGTAGCTGCCGCGCAGGTCGTCGAAGCGCGCGGCCCGGGCCAGGTCGGCCAGGGCCGCGTCGGCCCAGGAGCGGGCCTGGCCGAGCAGGTCGGGGTCGCGCACGCCCAGGACCACGATCGAGCGGTACCCGACCCGGGTCGCGCCCTCCAGCAGCACCGAGTACGGCTCGTCGTGCCAGCGGGCGCCGTCGCAGCGCACGCCCTGCTCGGTGCGACGGTACGCGGCGTCGCGCAGGTCGAGCACCCCGCCCGGGTTCTTCTCCTCCCAGGGGTTGGCCCGCTCGTAGAACGAGTGGCCGGCGATGCCCTTGGGGGTGACCGACGAGCGGGGGCTCGGGCAGCGGACCTCGAACCCGTCCCGGTCGACCTCGGCCCAGATGCACAGGCCGGGGTCCCCCGGGTCGAGGGCCAGGCCGCCGCACTCGATCACCTTGGCCGCGTGGGCCGCGGCGGCGGGCGGCAGGCCCCGGGCCAGGGCGGGGGCGATGGCCAGGGCCACGTCGACGGCCCTCCCGGTGATGACCCCGGCGACGCCCCGGCCGAGCAGGTCGACGATGGGCTCGGGGCCGGCCAGCCCGACGATCCGCTCCACGCCGGCCAGGTCGTCGGCGGTGAGCGGCGAGGGGAGCGAGGGGTCGTCGGCCAGGGCGGTGGCCTGGCGCCCGTCCCGCAGGACGCCGGCCAGCCACCCGGGGTCGACCTCGGTCCGCAGCACGCCGACCTCGAGGTCGAAGCCCTCCTCGACGCAGAGCTGGTCGAACTGCTCCAGGCAGGCCTCCAGGTGCGCGTCCGAGCCGGCGATCCCGGCCGAGAAGACGAACGGGATGCCGTGGGCCACCGCGACCCGCAGGTAGGGGCGCACGTTCTCCCGGAAGTTGCGGGTGTCGAACTGCTCGCCGCTGCCCAGCCAGTAGGCGCCCCAGTCCGAGCCGGTCCCCTGGGCCACGATCACGTCGACGCCCCACTCGAGGGCCTGGTCGATGGCCTCGCCGATGTCGGCCGCGGGGGCCACGTGGTTGACGAAGGCCAGGACCTTGAGCGAGGTCACGAGCCCCACCCGTCGAGGAGGGGGAGCACGGCGCCGGCGACGAGGTCGAGCTGGGCCTCGCCGACCTCGGGCGGGACCCCGGGCCACTGGACCTTGAGGATCAGGTCGGTGAGCCCGGCGTGGTCGCGCAGCCACTGGATGGCCTCGGCGCACTGCTCGGGCGGCCCGACGACGACCTTCGAGTCGAGCCAGCCGGCGTCGCCGGGGGCGCCGTGGCGCACCTCGACGTCGGTGGCCTCGCCCCAGCGCCGGAACACCTCGAAGCGCTGGCCGACGCCCTCGGCGAACGCCTCCTGGTGCCAGGCGGGACCGCCGGTGACGAACATCTCGCGGCGCACGGCCACGGTGGCGACCTCCCGGCCGGCCTCGGCCTGCGCGTCGAGGAAGGACTCGTGGAGGGTGCGCAGCGCCCCGTTTGTCGGGAAGGGCGGGGCGTACCAGCCGTCGCCGAGCCGGCCGGCCCGGCGGACCGAGGCCTCGGCCTGGCCGGCGAGCCAGATCGGGACCCCGCCCGGCTGCTCGGGGACGATCGAGGCGGACACGCCGTCGAGGTCGAAGCAGGTCCAGCGGTCGTCGAGGGCCTCGCCCCGCCACAGGGCCCGGATGATGCCGATCGACTCCTCGAAGCGCCGGACCCGGGTGGCCCGCTCGACCCCGAAGATGCGCAGCTCCTCGTCGCGGTAGCCCAGGCCGACGCCGAACACCGCCCGCCCGCCCGACACGACGTCGAGGGTGGCGACCTGCTCGGCTGCGTCGACCGGGTTGAGCAGGGGCAGCAGGGCGATGCCGGTGCCCAGGCGCATGGGCTCGGCCCGGTCGGCCAGGCTGGCCAGGTAGGGCACGGGCTGGAGGTAGCGCAGGTCGGGCGTCCCGAAGTGCTGCCCGGCCAGGACGAGGTCGAGCCCGGCGTCGCGGCCCCGCTCGACGAGCCGCCGGTGCTCGGCGACCTGCTGGTGGCCCGGCACGGCGCGGTCGTGCACCGAGGTCAGCAGCAGCCCGGCCGACAGCGGACGTTGTTGGTTGGACATTGCCCCGGCCCCCTTCCGGCGGTGAGTATGTGCCGTCGCATGACCCGATGTCGACTGACTCTCAGTCGGTGACCATCTGTCTGGAAGAGGGGGAGAGGACATGGGCGAACCGTCGCTGGAGGCGCGCATCCGCCGGCTCGAGGACCGGGCCGAGATCATCGAGCTGACCTACCGCTACGCCGTCGCGGTGGACGACCGCGACTTCGCGGTCATCGAGGCGATCTTCGCCCCCGACGGCATCTTCGACACGCCCGGGGGCCGCAGCGTCGGGGGCAAGGCGGTGGCCGACTTCTACCGCAAGCGCCTGCCGGACTTCGGCGCCAGCATCCACACGCCCAACGGCCACATCCTCGACCTCCTCGACGAGGACCACGCCACCGGCGTCGTGCTCAGCCACGCCGAGATCGCCATCGACGGCGACGCCTACTGGCTCGGCTTCCGCTACGACGACCGCTACGTGCGCCACGACGGGGCCTGGAAGTTCCACGAGCGCCAGGTCCGCACCGTCTACACGATGCCGCTGGCCGACCTGCCCAAGGGGCTGGCCGAGCCCGACCGCAAGCGCTGGCCGCACGTGCCCCGCGGCCTGGCCGACCTGCCCGAACCCCTGGCCACCTACCAGGCGTCGCTGGGCTGAGCGCGCCCGGGGTGCCTCAGTCCCGCGGCGCGAGGCTGATGGCACCCTGGGGGCACGAGTCGACGGCCTCCTGGACCTTGGCCTCGTCGTAGTCGTCGGGGTCGCCGACGAAGACGGCCCAGCCGTCGTCGCCCACCTCGAACAGCGACTCGTCGATGGCCTCGCACACGCCGGTGCCCAGGCAGATCGTGCGGTCGACGACCACGGCGAGCAGGCCGCCGGCCCGGGGTGCGGTGGCGTCGCTCATCGGGCGGGCAGCGCGATCGGGAAGCGGGAGTAGCGCAGGTCGTCCATCTCCTCGCGCACCGTGGGCGGCTCGTCGGCCAGCCGGGCGCCCTGGCGGAACAGCTCCTGCATGATGACGACCAGGATCCCCTCGGGCGCGTCCTCGACGTCGCGGCCGAAGCTGCCGATGGCCACGGGGCGCCCGGGGCAGGCGTGCGGGCCCAGGCCGAAGGAGACCGCCGACGGGTGGATCTTGCCGCCGATCTCGCGACGGGGGTCGAAGCGGTCGGCGTCGGGCCCGATGCGGTCCCGGTCGCGGTTGGCCGCGTTGGTGTCCACGGCCACCAGCTCGCCCCGGCGGATGAGCCGCCCGTCGCTCAGCTCGACGTCCTCGAGGGCACGGCGGATGAGGGCGGGCACCGGCGGGAAGAGGCGCAGCGCCTCCCCGGCCGCCTTCTGCATGAAGACCACGTCCTCGGCCAGGGGCCGGTCCTCGGGGTGGGCGTCGAACCACTCGGCCAGCTCGCGGAACAGGTGCGGGGAGGCGTTGTTGGTCGTGCTGCCCGACGCCGTCAGGAAGAACAGGCACTCGCGGATCAGGTCGTCGTCGTCCCAGCCCGGGTAGGCCTCGAGCAGGAGCCGGAGGAGGTTGGCCGGTCGCCCCTCCCCGTCCCGCTCGGCCGCGTCGTCCGCTGCGGCGGCGGCCATCTCGGCCTGCGCCCGCCGGAGCCCGTCGAGGTAGAAGCGGTCGATGAACTCGCGCTTGGCCTGCAGGGCCGCGTCGATGACCACGTCGACGTCGAGGGTGGAGAACTCGACCGAGGCGGCGATGCCCAGCGCCGCGGCGATGCGCTGGAGGTCGGCCGCGTCGTCGTCGGTGTCGACCGAGCCGATGCCGATGATCGCCGCGGTGGCCCGGACCAGGGAGAGCTGGACGAGCTGGTTGAGGTCGACCACGACCTCCTCGCCGTCGGCGTCGGCCCGGAGCTGCTCGATGGCCCCGCGCAGGGCGGGTCCGACGGCGGCCTCCTGGTAGCTCTGGATGTTCTCGCGGGAGAACAGGGGCAGCTCGGTGCGGCGGCGGGCCAGGTGCTCCTTGCCGCTGAGGGTGAGCACGGCGTGCCCGAAGATCGGGTAGCTGGCCCGGTTGTGCAGCGCGGAGGCGAACTTGGTCGAGCGCAGCACCTCGTGGGCCAGGTCGTAGGTGCGCGCCCACTCGACCTCCGACAGCGGCTTGCGCTCCGAATCGATCGGCTCGTACGAGTCGATGTGCTCGTAGGTCGTCATCCCGGCCCCCCCTACCCCCGATGGCTCTCGCCGACCGTAGCCTCGGCCCGGGGAAACCGTCAACGAATTCGAATCGGACCGCGTCAGGCCGGCGGGAGGGTGATCGGGAAGCGGGCGTAGCGGACGTCCATCATCCCGTCGCGCACCGTCGGCGGCTGCTCGGACAGGCGGGCACCCTGGCGGAACAGCTCCTGGGTGACCATGACCACGATGCCCATGGGCACGGTGTCGGTGTCGCGCCCGTGGCCGCTGCCCACCGCGACCGGCCGGCCGGGGCAGGCGTGCGGCCCCATCCCGAACGACATGCCGTAGGGGTGGACCTTGCCGGCCACCACCCGGTGGGGGTCGAACCGGTCGGCGTCGGGACCGAAGCGGGTCGGGTCGCGGTTGGCGTCGAGGAGCCCGACGGCGAGCAGGGCGCCCTCGGCGATGGTGCGCCCGTCGCTCAGCTCGACGTCCTCCAGCGCCCGGCGGAGCAGGGCCGGCACCGGGGGGTGGAGGCGCAGCGCCTCGCTGGCCGCCCGCTGCATGAACCCGGCGTCCTCGATGAGCGGCCGGTCCTCGGGGTGGGCCTCGAACCAGCGGGCCAGCTCGCCGAAGAGGTGGGGCGCGGCGTTGCTCGACGTGTTGGCCGACGCGGTCAGGAAGAACAGGCACTCGCGGATCAGGGCGTCGTCGTCCCAGCCCGGGTACCTGGCCAGCAGCAGCTCGAGCAGGTTGGCCCGGCCCTCGACGTTGTCGGCGTCCAGGGCGCCGGCGGCGACCTCGGCCGCGGTGCGGGCGTGGGCCGGGCGGTAGTAGCGGTCGACGAACTCGTCGCGCGCCGCCATGGCCTGGGCGATCGTCTCGGCCACGGGCAGGGTGCTGAACTCCAGGACCGCGGCCACGCCCACGATGTCGGAGATCTGCTGGAGCCGGGCCGCGTCCTCGCTGGTCACCACGCCCTCGACGCCCAGGATCGTCGCCGTGGCCCGCAGCAGGGCGAGGCGGACCAGCCCGATGAGGTCGACGTCCACGGTGCGCCCGTCCGCCGCGGCGCGCTGGGCCTCCAGCTCCTGGCGCAGCGCGGGGCCGACGGCGTCGGCCTGGTAGCGCTCGATGTTCTGCCACGAGAACAGGGGCAGCTCGGTGCGCCGCCGGGTGAGGTGCTCGCGGCCCTCCAGGGTGATGACCGAGTCGCCGAAGAGCGGCGCGCTGGCCTTGCTGTGCAGCGCGGGCTGGAAGAGGCCCGAGCGCAGGACCTCGTGGGCCAGGTCGTAGGTGCGGACCCACTCGGCCTGGTCGAGGCCGAGGCGGTCCCTGGTGGTGCCCTCGGTGCTCATCGGTCCTCCCCCCGTCCGGAACCGGTTCGTGATCACGAATGTGGCACAAACCCTGATGAGGGACCAGCGCGCCGACGGCTCCGGGGTGAGGCGTGGTTGACGCCGGGGGTTGTCCGAGGTGTGCGCGACGGGTTGCGGCGGGTGTGCGCAGGGCGTCAGGCAGACCGCCCCGGGTGTCGGCGCGCACCGGTCCTATGCTCGCCCGTCGATCCCCCCAGGAGGCCCGCATGCAGGGAAACCCCGACGTCGTCGAGCTGCTCAACGAGGTGCTCACCGCCGAGCTGACCGCCATCAACCAGTACTTCCTCGACGCCAAGATGTTCGAGAACTGGGGCTTCGACCGGCTGGCCGCGAAGTTCCGCGAGGAGTCCATCAGCGAGATGAAGGACGCCGACGAGCTGATCGAGCGGATCCTCTACCTCGACGGCCACCCGAACCTCCAGCGGCTCGGGCCGGTCGGCGTGGGCGAGACGCCCCGGGAGAAGTTCGACCTGGCGCTCCAGCTCGAGTACCAGGCCATCGAGCGCCTCAACCGCGGGATCGCCCTGTGCGTCGAGGTCGGCGACAACGGGACCCGCGAGCTGCTGGCCGAGATCCTCGTCGGCGAGGAGGGCCACGCCGACTACCTGGAGACCCAGATCGACGCCATGGACCGCATCGGCGTCGAGCTCTACCTGTCCGAGCAGCTCCACTCCTGAGCCACGGCGCGGTGGGCCGGGTTCAGGGGGCGACCCGGGCCACCGTGACCTGGTCGGGGTCGACGCAGGTCCAGCCGAAGACCCGCTCGGCGTTCTCGTAGGCGATGGCCCGGGCCTCGTGCTCGGGCACGCCGTCGAGCATCTCGCGCACCATGGCCTGGGTGCCGGGCCACGGGCAGTTGGCGTGGGGGTAGTCGGTCTCCCAGAAGATCCGGTCCAGGCCGACGTCGTGGCGGTTGCGCAGGCCGTACTGCTCGTCGGGCATCATGCAGAACCACATGTTGCGGCGGAAGACCTCCGAGGGGGAGAGGTCGTCGGCGCCGCTCCAGCTCTTGTGGAGCTCGTAGCGCGAGTCGGCCCGCTCGAGGGTGACCGGGACCCAGCCGATGCCGCCCTCGGAGTAGACGAGCTTGATGTCGGGGAACTTGCGGGGCACCGGCCCGAAGGCCATCCCCACGGCGTGGGTGATGGTGGGCACGAAGCCCAGCGCGATGAGCAGGTCGTCGCCGGCCTCGGGCGGCTTGAACGGCTGCCAGCCGCTGGAGGCGATGTGCATGCAGACGGGCACGCCGGCCTGCTCGCAGGTCGACCAGATCGGGTCCCACACCGGGTCCCAGTAGGAGGGCAGCCCGAGGTGGCTGGTCTCCTCGGGGATGGCGATGGCCTTGAAGCCCCGGTCGAGGTTGCGCTCGATCTCGGCCGCGGCGGCCACCGGGTCCCAGAGCTGGACGATGGCCATGGGCACGTACATCTCGGGCGCGGCCGGGCACCACTGCTCGTGGACGTAGTCGTTCCAGGCCTTGACGCAGAGGTCGGCCAGCTCCTCGTCGGCGAAGTCGGGGAACAGCGCGCCGCCGAAGCGGGGGAGCGTGGGGAAGGCCACGCTGGCGGTGATCTCCTCGGAGAGGAAGTCGTGGGCCCGGGCCACCGGGTCGTAGCAGCCGGGCCGCATCTCCGAGAAGCGCAGCGGCTCGCGGTCCCACTCCTCCTTGGGCTTGCCGACCACGGCGTTGAGGGCCAGGTCGCGGTGGCGCTTGCCCTCGTAGGTCCAGAACTCGGTGCCGTCGTCGTCGGTCAGGACGTGCGGCGCGACGTCGTGCAGGCGCGTCGGCAGCCGGCTGGTCCACAGGTCGGCCGGCTCCACGATGTGGTCGTCGACGCTGAAGAGCTTCACGTGGCCCCACCCCCTGGTCCGAAATCTCTGATCATCGTCCTACCACAGACGACCGGGCCCCGGGGCCCTTGACAAAAAAAGTTGTCAGGAGCACCCTGGGGTCGTGCGCGACGTCGCCGTCATCGAGGATCCGGCCGCCGCCGCGGTCGCGCTGGAGCCGGTCCGGGCCCGGCTGCTGGCCGAGCTGGTCGAGCCGGCGTCCGCCGCGGCGCTGGCCGTGCGGGTGGGCCTGCCCCGCCAGAAGGTCAACTACCACCTGCGCACCCTCGAGGCCCACGGCCTGGTCGAGCTGGCCGAGGAGCGGCGCCGGGGCGGGATCACCGAGCGGGTGCTGCGGGCCACCGCCCTGACCTACGTCGTGTCGCCCGCCGCACTGGGGGAGGGCGCCGTGGACCCCGCCCGTCGGGCCGACCAGGTCTCGGCCGGCTACCTGGTCGCCGTGGCCGGCCGGTCGGTCCGCGAGGTCGGCGAGCTCGACCGCCGGGCCGCCGAGGCCGGCAAGCGGCTCCCCACCCTCACCCTCGACACCGAGATCGGCTTCGCCTCGGCCGAGGACCGCGCCGCGTTCGCGGCCGAGCTCACCACCGCGGTGATGGAGCTCGCCGCCCGCTACCACCACGACGACGGTCGCCCGCACCGGCTGGTCGTCGCCGCCCACCCCAAGCTGGAGGAACCCCGATGACCACACCCGCCGTCCCCCGTCGCGTCGAGCTCACCGTCGAGCTCCCCGGCGCCACGCCCGAGCGGGTCTGGGACGCCATCGCCACCGGCTGGGGCCTCAGCTCGTGGATGGGCCCGACCGACCTCGACGAGCACGTCGGCGGCACGGTCGTGTTCCGCATGGGCCCGGGCTCGGAGTCCAAGGGCCGGATCACCGGCTGGGACCCGCCCCACCGCATCGAGTACGAGGAGCCCGACTGGCCCGAGCTGTACGGCCAGGACAAGGAGGGCCGCACCCCGCTGGTCTCCGAGTTCGTCGTCGAGGCCGACTCCGGCGGGAGCTGCGTGCTGCGCGTGGTCACCAGCGCCTTCGGGACCGGGGCCGACTGGGAGGCCGAGTTCTTCGAGGAGATGGCCCACGGCTGGTTCCCCATGTTCGACCTCCTGCGCCTCTACCTGCGGGACTTCGCCGGGCGCGCCGCCACGGCGATGGACGCCTCGGCGCTGGTCCCCCACGAGCCCGCCGTCGTGCGTGCCGCCATGGCCCAGGCGCTGGGCGTGGGCGCGGTCGGCGGTGCCGTCGACGCCCGGGGCGTCACCGGGACCGTCGAGGTGGACGACGAGAGCCACCTGCTCGTGCGCCTCGACCCGCCCGTACCCGGGATCCTGCGCTTCGCGGCCTGGCCCGACCACGCCGGCTCGGGCACCCGGGCGCTGGTGGGCGGCTACCTGTTCTCCGAGCAGGCCCCGGCCTACGTCGAGCGGGAGGAGCCGGGCTGGGTCGACTGGCTCCGGGCGCTGGAGCCGCCGGCCGGCTGAGGCCGACCGATGAGGCCGGGACGGTCCCGGCGTCTGAAAAGCGTGAGGAGCGCACCGGCCGAGGGTGCGACGATCGACGACCGGACCGGGGAGGTCGGTGGTGGGACGAGGCGAGACGGCGATCCAGGCCGAGGGGCTGGTGAAGTCCTTCGGCGAGACCCGGGCGGTGGACGGCATCGACCTGGACGTGCCGGCCGGCACCATCTACGGCGTGCTCGGGCCCAACGGCGCGGGCAAGACCACCACGATCCGCATCCTGGCCACGCTGCTGCGCCCCGACGGGGGACGGGCCCGGGTCTTCGGCCACGACGTGGCGGCCGAACCCGACGCCGTGCGGCGCTGCGTCAGCCTGACCGGGCAGTTCGCCTCGGTCGACGAGGAGCTGTTCGGCCGAGAGAACCTCGTCCTGCTGGCCCGGCTGCTCGGGTTCGACAAGCGGGGCGCGGCCGCCCGTGCCGACCAGCTCCTCGACGCCTTCGGCCTGGCCGACGCGGCCGACAAGCTCGTCCGCGACTACTCGGGCGGCATGCGCCGCCGGCTCGACGTCGCGGCCAGCCTCGTGGTCCGCCCCCGCCTGCTGTTCCTCGACGAGCCGACCACCGGCCTCGACCCCCGCAGCCGCAACCAGGTGTGGGACATCGTCCGCGCCCTGGTCGGCGCGGGCACCTCGGTGCTGCTCACGACCCAGTACCTGGAGGAGGCCGACCAGCTCGCCGACCGCATCGCGATCATCGACCACGGCCGGGTCATCGCCGAGGGCACCAGCGGCGAGCTCAAGGGTCGCCTGGGCGCGAGCAGCCTGCACGTGCGGCTGGCCGACGTGGCCCAGCGGGCCACGGCCGAGCGCGTCCTGCACGACCTGGTCGGCGAGGTGCCCCAGCCCAGCGCCGACCCGGCCGCGCTGACGGCCCGGGTGGCCGACCCGGCGGCTGCCGCCGCGGCGCTGACCCGCCTGGCCGGCGCGGGGGTCGTCGTCGAGGAGCTCACCGTCGGCCAGCCCAGCCTCGACGAGGTCTTCCTCGCCCTCACCGGTCACCCCGCCGAAGCCACCGACGACACCGAGGACGCCGCATGAGCACCGCCGACACCGCCTTCGCCCTGACCGAGTCGTCCCTGCGCTCCGCCCTCGACGTCGGCGACCGCCCGGCCGAGCCCGGCCCGTGGGCCGCCTCGGTGGCCTTCGGCTGGCGGGCCGCCCTCAAGATCAAGCACGTCCCCATGCAGCTCTTCGACGTGACCATGTTCCCGGTCATGTTCGTGCTGCTGTTCACCTACCTCTTCGGCGGCGCGCTGGCCGGCTCGCCCCGCGAGTACCTCCAGTACCTGATCCCCGGGATCCTGGTCATGACCGTCACGATGATCACGATGTACACGGGCATGGCCCTCAACACCGACATCTCCAAGGGCGTGTTCGACCGCTTCCGGTCGCTGCCCATCTGGCGCCCCGCGGTGCTGGTCGGGATGCTCCTGGCCGACGCGCTGCGCTACGCCGCGGCCGCGGTGGTCGTCGTCGTGCTCGGCGTGGTGCTGGGGTTCCGGCCCGACGGCGGGGTCGCGGGCGTGGTCGCCGCCATCGCCCTGCTGCTGGTCTTCTCGTTCGGCCTGTCCTGGGTGTGGACCTCGATGGCCCTGCGCATGCAGACGCCCGAGACGGTCATGCAGATGAGCATGACCGTGCTGTTCCCGCTGACCTTCGCCAGCAACGTGTTCGTCGATCCCGCGACCATGCCCGGCTGGGTCCAGGCCTTCGTGAAGGTCAACCCCGTCAGCCACCTGGCCGACGCGTCGCGCGAGCTCATGCACGGCGCCGGGGCCGACGCGTCGGTCCTGTGGGTCCTGGTGTGGACCGCGGTCCTGCTGGCGGTCTTCGCCCCGCTCACCATGCGCCTCTACAACGCCGAGCGGTAGGCGGGGACGCGGAGGCATCGGCCGCGTCGCCTGCGAGGATGGGGGCGTGACCGAGACCGACGCCGACGCCGACCTCGCGGGCCCGGCTGCAACCGGATCGGGACCCGGGGCCGGGCCCGACGCCGCCGGCGACGACGAGCCGGCGATCCCCGCGGGCGGGCTGTCGTGGGGTCGGGTCGTCGCCGTGGTCCTGGTCGCGGCCTGGTTCGGCGGGGCGGTCGGCTGGGTGCTGGGGAACCGCTCGGACGACCCCGGGCCCGGTTCGGTCGACGCCGGCTTCTACCTCGACATGATCGCCCACCACGAGCAGGCCGTGGAGATGGCCCTGGTCGAGCTGGCCCGGGGCGACAACGCCGTGGTGCGCTCGTTCGCCCAGGAGGTCGTGATCTTCCAGCAGTACGAGATCGGCCGGATGGACGAGGCGCTCGAGTCGTGGGGGCTGTCCCGGGCCGACCGGGCCGAGCAGGCCATGGGTTGGATGGGGATGCCCGTCGCCCACGACGCCATGCCCGGCCTGGCCACGCCCGAGCAGATGGCCGAGCTGCGCCAGGCCGAGGGCTCCGACGCCGACGCCCGGTTCCTCGAGCTGATGGCCGAGCACCACCGGGGCGGCGTCCACATGGCCACCTACGCCGCCGACCACGCCGCCGAGGCCTCGGTCCGCGACCTGGCCGCGCTGATGGCCCGCAACCAGGCGGTCGAGATCAACGAGTACCGCCAGACCGCCGAGCGCTACGACCTCGACGCCGACATCGAGCCCTACCCGGTCACGCGCTGACGCGCCGCGGGCCGGCGGGGAGCCCTCAGCGGGCGACGACGTTGACCAGGCGGTCGAGCTCTCCGGCCAGGTAGTGGCGCACGTTGGGCTCGATGATGGTGAGGACCTGCTCGGCGTAGCGGGTGTGGAACCCGGCGAAGTGCGTGGTGATCACCACGTTGTCCATGTCCCACAGCGGGCTGTCGGCGGGCAGCGGCTCCTGGGTGAACACGTCGAGCCCGGCGCCGGCGATGGTGCCGTCCCGCAGGGCCTCGATCAGCGCCTCCTCGTCGACCACGCCGCCCCGGGCCACGTTGACCAGGCACGCCGTGGGCTTCATGGCGGCGAGGACGCTGCGGTCCACGAGCTTGTCGGTCTCGGGGGTGAGCGGCAGGGTCAGGACCAGGAAGTCGACCTCGGCCGCCATCTCGTGCAGCTCGGACGGCGGGTGGAAGTGGTCGACCTCGGACGCGTAGCGGGTCGAGCGGGCCAGGCCCCGCGTGTGCATCCCGAACGCCTTGCCGACCCGGGCCACCCGGGCCCCCACCGGGCCCAGGCCCACGACCCCCATCGTGAGCCCGTCGAGGATCTCGCCCACGATCAGCTCCCAGCGGTGGGCGTCCTGGTTCCGGACGATCCGCTTCACGTGGCGCTTCAGGCCGATCATGTGCAGGGCCACGATCTCGGAGATCTGGGGCCCGTGGATGCCCACCCCGCTGGTCAGCACGACCTCGGGCCGGTCGACCAGGCCGGCGACCAGGTGGTCGTAGCCCGCGGCGATGCCCTGGACCCAGCGCAGGCGGGGCATCCGGGCCGTGAGCTCGGGCGTCACGTAGGCGCCACCCGGCCCCATCCCGGCGGTGACCAGCACCTCGGCGTCGGCCAGGGCGGCCTCGATGGCCTCGCCGGGCAGGTCGGCCGAGGCCACCGTCAGGTCCGGGAACGCGGCGGCCAGGTGGTCGACGTAGATCTGGGGCCCGGGGGCGATCACCACGACGTTCGTCATCCGTTCCGTTCCTCCGGAGCAGGGTCAGCCGCGGCCGACGAGGGGCATCTTGGTGGCCATCACCGTCATGGTGAGGACGTTGGCGTCGAGGGGCAGGCCGGCCATGTAGAGCACGGCCCCGGTGACGACCTCGGGGTCGATGGTGGGCTCGGCCCGCGGGGTCCCCTCGGCGATGGCGTGGGCCATCTCGCTGCGGGCGTTGCCGATGTCGATCTGCCCGCAGGCGATCCCGTGGTCCCGGCCCTCCAGGGCCAGGGCCTTGGTCAGCCCGGTGACCGCGTGCTTGGACGCGGTGTACGCCGCCATGTGCATCCGGGGCACCTGGGCCGACACCGAGCCGTTGTTGATGATGCGCCCGCCCCGGGGGTCCTGGGCCTTCATCATCCGCACCGCGGCACGGGCGCAGAGCAGGACGCCGGTGACGTTGGTGGCGATCACCTCGTCCCACGCGGCCGGGTCGAGGTCCTCGACCGGCGTCGTCGGGCCCGAGATCCCGGCGTTGTTGAACAGCACGTCGAGGCGGCCGAAGGCGTCGCCGACCCGGGCGAACAGGGCCTCCACCGACGTCACGTCCCGCACGTCGGTCGGCACCGCGACGACCTCGGCACCCAAGGCGCCCGCCTCGCCGGCCACCGCGTCGAGGCGATCGGCCCGCCGCCCGGCCAGGGCGACGGCCCAGCCCTCGCGGGCGAAGCCCAGCGCGGCCGAGCGGCCCAGCCCGCTGGTCGCCCCGGTGACGAGCGCGACCCTCACCGGGGCGCCCGCAGGAAGTCGAGGTCGCAACCGAGGTCGGCCTGCACGACGTGGTCGGCGTGGAGGCGGGCGTAGCCGCCCTGCGGCCCGGCCCCCTCCGGCGGGACCGGGAGCGCCGCGGCCCGGCGGGCCAGCTCGTCCGGCTCGACCTGGAGGTCGAGCGTGCCGGCCTCGACGTCGAGCGCGATGGGATCGCCGTCGCGGACCAGGGCCAGCGGGCCGCCGGCCGCGGCCTCGGGGGCGACGTGCAGGACGATGGCCCCGTGGCCGGTGCCGCTCATGCGGGCGTCGCTGATGCGGACCATGTCGGTCACGCCGGCCTGCAGGAGGCGGGTGGGGATGGGGAGCTGGCCCACCTCGGGCATCCCCGGCCCGCCGACGGGGCCGACCCCGCGCAGCACGATGACGCTGCCGGCGTCCACGTCGAGGTCGGGGTCGTCGATGCGGGCCCGCAGGTCGGCCAGGCCGTCGAAGACCACCGCCGGACCGGTGTGGCGCCAGAGGCGGGGATCGGCCGCCGAGCGCTTGATGATGGCGCCGTCGGGGGCGAGCGAGCCCCGCAGCGCGACCAGCCCGCCGGTCGGCCACACCGGGTCCTCGAGCGGGCGGATCGCCCCGCCGGTCCGGGCCCGGACCCCGGCCAGCTCGTCACGCCAGGGGCGGCCCGTCCCCGACAGCCGGTCGAGGTGGAGCAGCGGGGCCAGCACGGACATGACCCCGGGCACGCCGCCGGCCTCGGCCAGGTCGGCCAGCAGGTGCGTGCCCGACGGCTTCACGTCGCCGACCAGCGGCGTCGTGCGGCTCCACTCGCCGAAGCGGTCCACGCCGATGCCCGTGCCGGCCCGGCCGGCCACCGCCTCGAGGTGGATCACCGCGTTGGTCGAGCCGCCGAGCGCGGCGACCACCCGGTAGGCGTTCTCCAGCGACTCGAGGGTGACGAACTCCGACGGGGGCGTGCCGGCCCGGGCCAGCTCGACGACCCGCTCGCCGGTGCGCTCGGCCGCGTCGAGGCGGGCCGCGCTGGTCGCGGGGAGCAGCGCCGTGCCCGGCAGGCTCATGCCCAGGACCTCGGTGGCCACCGCCATCGTGGTCGCCGTGCCCATCACGTTGCAGGTGCCCACGCCCGGGGCCAGCTGCCGCTCGACCTCGTCCCACTCCTGGTCGCCGAGCCGCCCGGCCCGGCGCTCGTCGAGCAGGTCCCAGATGTCGTCGACGGTGACCGGGCGGCCCCGCCACTGGCCCACGGCCCGGGGACCGGCGGCCAGGCCCAGGGCCGGGATCCCGGCCGACAGGACGCCCATGAGCTGGGCCGGGAGGGTCTTGTCGCAGCCGCCGAGGAACACCACGGCGTCGAACGGCGAGGCCCGGACCATCTCCTCGACCTCGAGCGCCATCAGGTTGCGCAGGTAGAGCGACGAGGGCGCGACGAACGCCTCCTGGGGCGAGATCGTCGAGAACTCGAGGGGCGTGCCCCCGGCCCGGGCGATGCCCCGCTTGACCGCGTCGGCCACCGCCCGCAGGCCCACGTTGCAGGGCCCGAGCTCGGACCAGCTGTTGGCCACCCCGACCACCGGCCGGTCGTCGCCGGCGGCGGTGCTGGTCCCCGCGGCGCGCAGCATCATGCGCTGCACGGTCCCGCCCAGGTCCAGGGCGGTCACGCTCGGGTCCGACAGCCGCGCGCCGACGCCGGGGCGCGGCGGGCCGTCGCCTGCCGTCGTGCTCCGGCTGCCGCGGTCCCCCACGCCCTCGGGCGGCTGCATCGGGGCGCACCCTATAGCGATCGCCGCCCTCCCCCGGACGCCGCGGGCGGGCGGAGGGGGTGGGCGGGTCCGCCGTGGTCGATAATCGGGGCTCCGTGCGGGGGGAGATCGGGAGGAGGGCGCGATGAGCGCCAACACGTGGTTCGAGTCGGTGGCCGAGGCGGAGAGGCGGGCCCGGCGGGCCGTGCCCCGCTCGGTCCACCAGGCCATCCGGGGCGGCTCGGAGCGGGGTGCGACGTTGCGCGACAACGTCGAGGCCTTCGCCGAGCTCGGGTTCGCCCCGGTCCTGGCCGACCACCCCGCCGAGCGGGACCAGTCGACCACCGTCATGGGACAGGACCTGTCGATGCCCGTCCTGGTGTCGCCCACCGGCGTCCAGGCCGTGCACCCCGACGGCGAGCTGGCCGTGGCCCGGGCCACGGCGTCGCGGGGCACCGCCATGGGGCTCAGCTCGTTCGGGAGCATGCCCGTGGTGGCCGTGGTCGAGGCCAACCCCCGGACCTTCTTCCAGGTCTACTGGTGCGGCACGCGCGACCAGATCGTGGCTCGCCTCGAGCGTGCCGCCAAGGCCGGCGCGGCCGGGCTGGTCGT
>JBFWTJ010000012.1:0-24186 GCA_050247895.1 Acidimicrobiia bacterium | reverse complement strand
GACCAGCACGCCCAGTACGGCCCACTCGTTGAGCGACAGCGTCGGCCGCCGGGACACCCCGCGAGGTTGGCATGCCGGGACGAGGGCCACTGGTAGCCTCACTGCGACTACTGACCTGGAGGGAAGAGGATGCGGATGACGGGGTTCGGCCGGGCCGCCGCGGCGGCGCTCGTGCTGCTGGTCGGCGCCGCGGCCTGCGGTGACGATGACGACGACGCCGGGCCTGCGGCGACGACCACCACGAGCACCACGACCGAGGCGCCCGCCGACGAGGGGCCGGCGATCGAGGGGTCCCTCACCGTGTTCGCCGCGGCGTCCCTCACCGACGCCTTCGGCGAGATCGGCGAGGCCTTCGAGGACGCCAACCCCGAGGTCACCGTGACCTTCAATTTTGCCGGCTCGTCGGCCCTGCGCGAGCAGATCCTCAGCGGGGCGCCGGCCGACGTGTTCGCCTCGGCCAACACGTCCAACATGAAGCAAGTGGTCGACGGCGGCGCGGCCACCGACCCGTCCGACTTCGTCGAGAACCAGCTCCAGATCGTCGTGCCGGCGGGCAACCCGGCCGGCGTCACCGGCCTGGCCGACTTCGCCGACGGCGACCTGCTCATCGGCCTGTGCGCCGAGGAGGTCCCCTGCGGCCAGTTCGGGCGCGAGGCGCTGGGCAAGGCGGGGGTCACGCCGGCCGTCGACACCAACGAGCCCGACGTCCGCTCGCTGCTGACCAAGGTCGAGAACGACGACCTCGACGCCGGGATCGTCTACCGGACCGACGTCATGACCGCGGGCGACGCGGTCGAGGGCATCGACATCCCCGCCGAGCACAACGTGCTCGCCGTGTACCCGATCGTCGCCCTCACCGACGCTCCCAACCCCGACGCCGCCGCGGCCTTCGTCGAGTTCGTGCTCTCCGAGGCGGGACGGGAGATCCTCTCCTCCCACGGCTTCGACCTGCCATGAGCGACCGGCGGCCGCGACGCCGGGACCCGGGGCGGCGGGTCCCCTGGTTCCTGGTGCCGCTGGCCGCCGTCGCCGCGCTCTACCTGGTCCTGCCCTTCGTGGCCCTGCTCCAGCGGGCCCCGTGGAGCGACCTGGGCGAGCTGGTCCGCCGGCCGGTCGTGACCGACGCCCTCCGGCTGAGCCTGACCACCGCGGTGGCGGCCACGGCCCTGTCGCTGGTCGCGGGCGTGCCGCTGGCCTGGATCCTGGCCCGCACCCGGTTCCCGGGGCGGTCCCTGGCCCGGGCCCTGGTCGCGCTGCCCATGGTCCTGCCCCCCGTGGTCGGCGGCGCCGCGCTGCTGTTCGCCTTCGGCCGCCGGGGCCTGCTGGGCGGACCGGTCTACGACGCCAGCGGCTTCCTGCTCCCGTTCTCCACCTGGGGCGTGGTGGCGGCCAACACCTTCGTCGCCCTGCCGTTCCTGGTCCTCACCGTGGAGTCGGGCCTGCGCTCGTCGGACCAGCGCTACGAGGAGGCCGCGGCGACCCTGGGGGCGAGCCGCTGGACGGTGTTCCGCCGGATCACGGTCCCCCACGCCCTGCCCTCGATCGTGGCCGGCGCCGTGCTGTGCTGGGCCCGGGCGCTGGGCGAGTTCGGGGCCACGGTGACCTTCGCCGGGAACCTCCAGGGCCGGACCCAGACCATGCCGCTGGCCGTGTTCCTGGCCCTGGAGTCCGACCGCGACGCCGCGGTGGCCCTGTCCCTGGTGCTCATCGCGGTGTCGCTGGCGGTCCTCGTGCCGCTGCGCGATCGCTGGTTGACTGCCTGACGTGCTGGAGGCCGCGGTCGGGATCCGCCTCGGCGAGCTCGACCTCGACGTCGAGCTGACCGTCGGCGACGGCGAGGTCGTCGCCGTGCTCGGGCCCAACGGGGCGGGCAAGACCACCCTGCTGCGCGCCGTGGCCGGGTTGCGGCCGCTCCACCGGGGCCGGATCCGCCTCGACGGCCGGGTGCTCGACGACCCCGACGGGGGCACCTTCGTGGCCGTGGCCGACCGCTCCATCGGGGTCGTGTTCCAGGACCACCTCCTGTTCCCCCGGCTCAGCGCCCGGGACAACGTGGCCTTCGGGCTGCGGGCCCGGGGCACGCCCCGGGCCGAGGCCCGCCGCGCCGCCGAGGCGTGGCTGGAGCGGTTCGGGCTGGCCTCGCTGGCCGGGGCCCGGCCCCGGGCCCTGTCGGGCGGGCAGGCCCAGCGGGTGGCGCTGGCCCGGGCGCTGGCCACCGAGCCCCGGCTCCTGCTGCTCGACGAGCCCCTCGCCGCCCTCGACGCCAGCACCCGCGTCAGCGTGCGGGCCGAGATCCGCCGCCACCTGTCCACCTTCGCCGGAGCGCGCCTGCTGGTCACCCACGACCCGGTCGACGCCCTGGTCCTGGCCGACCGCCTGGTGATCCTCGAGGGCGGCCGGGTGACCCAGTCCGGCGCCGCGGCCGAGGTCACCGCCCGCCCGGCGTCGCGCTACGTGGCCGAGCTGCTCGGCGTGAACCTCCTGCGGGGCACGGCCCGGGACCCCCACACCGTGGTGCTCGAGGCCGGCGGCGTGCTCACCGTGGCCGACCCCCTGCCGGCGACGGCGGTGGCGGTGGCGGTCCGGCCCGCCGCGGTGGCGCTGCACCGGACCACGCCCGAGGGCAGCCCGCGCAACGCCTGGCCGGCGACGGTGGCCGACCTCCAGCCCGACGGCCATCGGATCCGGGTCCGGCTGGCGGGCCCGGTCCCGGTCAGCGCCGAGGTGACGCCGGCCGCGGTGGCCGAGCTCGGCCTGGTCCCCGGCGTGGCGGTGTGGGCCTCGGTGAAGGCCACCGACCTCGACGCCTACGAGCTCTGAGCCGGGGCCTACCGGGCCGCGGTGGGGGCGACGGGGCCGTCGACCTCGATGCCCAGGTCGGCGATCCCCCGGGCCAGCTCGTCGGCCCGGTCGACCGGGACCCAGAGGCTGGCCGGGTCCAGGACGCCGGGCAGGGCGGCCAGCACGTCCTCGGGGGTGGCCCCCGGCGCCACGTGGGCCGCGGTCATGGCCAGCACGACGTGGGCCACGCGGCCCCCGCCGACCAGGAAGGCCGAGCCCGAGACCGGGCAGGCCGACGAGGACAGGACCGCCACGAGCGGGGCCACCTCGGTGGCCGGGAAGTGCTGTTCGAGGATGGTGCGGAACGGCTCGCTGCCGTGGCGGTCGACCATCGGGGTGTGGGCCATCGGCATGACCGCGTTGACCTTGATCCCCTCCTTCGCCCCGGCCAGCGCGGTCGAGCGGGTCAGGCCGAGGATCCCGGTCTTGGACGACTGGTAGGCGATGCCGAGCGGGTTGCCCAGGATGGTGGGCGACGAGGTGTTGACGACCCGGCCGCCGCCCGCGGCCCGCAGGGCCGGCCAGGCGGCCCGGGTCAGGTCGATCGAGGCCCGGAGGTTGATGTCGAGGATCCGGGCCACGGCGTCGTCGGTCAGCTCGTCGACGGCCACCTGCTCGGAGATCCCGGCGTTGTTGACCAGCACGTCGAGCCGGCCGAAGGCGTCCAGGGCGCGCTGCACGATCGCCGCCGCGGCGCCCGGGGCCGCGATGTCGTGCTCGTCGGCCACGGCCTCGACGCCCGCCGCGGCCAGCCGGCCGGCGGCCTCGGGCGCGCCGGCCAGGTCGTTGACCACGACCCGGGCGCCGCGGGCGCCGAGCAGCTCGGCGTACGCCCGGCCCAGGCCGGCCGCGCCTCCGGTGACCAGGGCGACGCGCCCGTCGAGGTCGACGGCGTGGGTGCTCGGTTCCCCGGCCACCTCAGGCCAGCCCCAGGATCCGCTGGGCGTTGCCGCCGAGGATGGCGTCCTCCTGGGCCCGGGTGAAGCCGAGGGCCCGGGTCTCGACCAGGGGCAGCGGCACGCCGAAGAGCCGGGGCGAGGAGTAGAAGTCGGTGCCGAAGCAGAGGCGCTCGGCGCCGATCTTGGCCACGAAGTCGTCGATGAAGTGGCCGCAGGAGACCATCATCGCGGTGTCGAAGGCGATGTTGGGGTGCTTGGAGGCCAGGTAGGGCATCCAGTGGGACTGGGTCACCGACGAGAACGCGTCGAGGGCCAGGAACTGCACCTCGGGGAACCGGTCGGCCAGGATCTCCAGGCGCCAGGGGGCCTCGAGGGTGGAGTCGGCCAGGATGTGGACGAAGGCCGGCTTGCCGTGGGTGGCCAGGCGGGAGAGGAAGGCGTCCATCTGGCCGTGGTCGATCGTCACCCCGTCGAAGCGGTGGTGCCAGACCAGCCCGGCCATGCCCAGCTCGCCGAAGCAGCGCTCGATCTCGTCGAGGGCCAGGTCGCCGTCGGACGGGCTGACCGAGCCGAGGGCGGCGGCGAAGCGGGTCGGCTCGCGGTCGCGGTAGGCCGCGACCCGGGTGTTGCGGTCGCAGCGGTCGGCGAAGCCGTTGGGCGTCCCCCCGCCCGAGCCGGGCAGCAGGACCGCCTGGTCGATCCCGTTGGCGTCCATGAAGGCCAGGCGCGTGGCGAGGTCCTGGTCCTCGGCCCGGCGGATCTCCTCGTCGGTGAGCGTGCCGGCCGAGATGGCGGGCGCGGCGCCGACGTGGTGGTGGATGTCGATGACCTTCGCGGCGGTGTCAGGCACCCGCGTACCCTAACGATGATCACTGTTTCGGACGAGATGTGGAGGGCCCGCGATGCACGCGGTGACGATCGAAGACGGGGCGCTGCGATGGGCCGAGCGCCCCGACCCCGAGCCCGGGACCGGCGAGGTGCTGGTCCGGGTCCGGGCCGCGGGCCTCAACGGCGCCGACCTCCACCAGGTCAAGGGCCGCTACCCGGCGCCGCCGGGCTGGCCGGCGGACGTCCCGGGCATGGAGATCGCCGGCGAGGTGGCGGCCGCCGGTCCCGGCACGACCACGCCGGTCGGGGCCCGGGTCATGGCCGTGGTCGGCGGGGGCGGCCAGGCCCAGCTCTGCCTGGTGCCCGAGTCCCAGCTCATGGCGGTGCCCGACGCCTGGGGCTGGCCCGAGGCCGGCGGGTTCCCCGAGGTGTTCATGACCGCGCACGACGCGGTGTTCACCCAGGCCGGCCTGGGCCTGGGCGAGCGGCTCTGCGTCCACGGCGCGGCCGGGGGCGTGGGGGTCGCCGCGGTGCAGCTCGGCGTGGCCGCGGGCGCCTCGGTGGTGGCCACGGTCCGCTCGCCGGAGCGGCGCGACGACGTCGCCGCGCTCGGCGCGACGGTCGTGGCCCCCGAGGACTTCGGCGACCACGGCCCCTACGACGTGGTGCTGGAGCTGGTCGGCGCGACCAACCTGGGGGCGAACCTGGCCGCGCTGGCCGTCGGCGGGCGCATCTCGATCATCGGGATCGGCAGCGGCACCAAGGGCGAGCTGGACCTGCGCCTGCTCATGGCCAAGCGGGGCCGCATCCACGGCTCGACGCTGCGGGCCCGCAGCCTGGCCGACAAGGCCCTGGCCGCCCGGGCCCTGGAGCGCCACGTGCTGCCCCTGGTGGCGGGCGGCCGGATCCGGGTCCCGATCGCGGCGACCTACCCGCTGGCCGACGCCGCCGCGGCCTACGAGCGGTTCGCCGCCGGGTCCAAGTTCGGCAAGGTGGTGCTCCTCGACGAGGGCTGACGCCGGCCGCCGTCGGCGGTGGACGACGGGGAGGGGCGCGCCTTAGGCTCGTGCCATACCCTCCCGTCGGCCATCCGCCGAGAGGAAGGGCTGTCCTCGAGGCAGTCGGGAACCCAGGACCGAGCACGAGATCGTGTTCGGCGCGTCCCGATCGCCCGCGTGGTGCGGCCCTCCGCTCCGCGAGGGGACCCGAGCACCCGCGTGGGCGATCGACTTCAGACCTCTGGAGCACGATGGCCAACGCGAGTGGTGAGGCGTCCGCGGGAGAGCGGCGCGTCGGGACCGTGGCGACGATCTTCCTCTACCCGATCAAGTCGATCGGGGGCACGACGATCGACGAGACCCACGTCGGTGACGAGGGCATCACCGGGGACCGGCAGTTCGGCTTCCTGGACCTGGAGACCGGCAACCTCTGCAACGCCAAGAACCCGCGGAAGTACGGCTCGATGCTGGCCTGCCGGGCTGCGTACGTGGACCCGCCCTCCCCCGGCCGCGAGCTGCCCCTGCTGGAGGTGGCCTTCCCGGACGGGACCCGGGCCCGCAACGTCGGGACCGACCTGGACGAGGCCATGTCGGGCTACCTGGGCCGGCGGGTGGCGCTGGTGTCCTCGGTGCCCGAGGGGGCCAAGACCGAGATCGTCTGGATGCGCTCGACCGGCATCGCCAAGGAGAGCGTCTACGCCGACGCGGTCGAGGACGAGCACGGGGACCACGTGGCCACCTACGAGCCGCGGGGCACGAACACGTTCTTCGACCTGACCCCGCTGCACCTCGTCACCACCTCGACCATCCGGCACCTGCGCGAGATCGACCCCTCCGCCGCCTTCGACGCCCGCCGGTACCGCCCCACGATGCTGATCGACACGGTGGCCGAGGGCTTCGTCGAGGACGGCTGGGTCGGCGACGAGGTCCGCATCGGGCCGGCCGCGGTGGCCGGCATCCGGATGTCCACGCCGCGCTGCGTCATGTCGACCCTGGCCCACGCCCCGGACGTGCCCCTGGACCGGGGCACCTTGCGGACCATCGCCCGGGCCAACACCAAGGACGTCCCGGGGTTCGGGCGATGGGCGTGCGCCGGGGTCTACGCGGACGTCGCCCGCCACGGCCCGGTCCGGGTCGGCGATCCCGTGCACCACCGTCCCGCCGGCCCCGCGCCGGCAGGTCCCGTCCCCACGACCCGAGACAGGAGCAACCCCACGTGATCACCCGCCTCAACCCCGACGTCGGCTCCCTCGACCCCGCCTACCTGGACCGCATCGGCCTGTCGGCCGTCGTCGTCCACGCCGGCGTGGCCCACATCCAGGGCGTCACGCCCATGACCGGCGGCCGCGACGGCTGGCAGGTCGTCGGCGTCGGCTCGATGGCCGACCAGGTGCGCCACGTCCTGGAGGTCATCGACCGCCTCCTGGCCAGCATCGGCGGCGACCGGTCCGACGTCCTGGTCCTGACCGTGTACACGACCGACCAGCGCGCCTTCTCGGCCGCGCTACCGGTGCTGACCGAGTGGACCGGCGAGCACCGGCCCGCGGTCACCGCCGTCCAGGTGGCCGGCCTGGCCGCCCCCGAGCAGCTCGTCGAGATCTCGGCGGTGGCCCGGGCCCGCTGAGGCGCCGGCAGTGCTCCGCTCCAGCGCCGCCCGCGCGAGCGCCGGAGCGGAGCAACGCCGGGACACTATCTACGTTATTCCGACCGGTCAAGTAATCTATAGGCGGTCCCGGCTCCGCCAGCCCTGTCTGGGATACTTCCCCGGTGCGGATCACCCACAAGGTGGACTATGCCGTCAGGGCCGTCGTCGCCCTGGCCCGGGCCGAGCGCGAACGACCCGGCGTGCCGGTCAAGCGCGAGCTGCTCGCCGCCGAGGAGTCGATCCCGGGCAAGTTCCTCGACGACATCCTCCGCAGCCTGCGCAACGCCAGCCTCGTCCGCAGCCACCGGGGCCCCGAGGGCGGCTGGACGCTGGGCCGGCCCGCCGACCGGATCAGCGTGGCCGACGTGATCCGCGTGCTGGAGGGTCCCCTGGCCTCGGTCCGGGGGTTCCGCCCCCACGAGTTGCCCGACGACGGCGTCGAGGAGCCCTTCGTGTCGCTGTGGGTCGCGGTCCGCGTCGCCCTGCGCTCGGTGCTCGAGGAGGTCACCATCGACGACCTGGCCCGGGGCGAGCTGCCGCCCCAGGTGCGCGCGCTCGTCGCCCAGCCCGGGGCCTGGTCAGCCCACTGAGCTGTCGGCCGGCACCGCGTCGCCCGCCGGCGGCGCCGCCGCACCGGCCGCCACCCGCGGCGCACCGGGCGTCGGCCGCACCCACACCGTCGAGCCCACGCCCAACCCGTGGGCCTGGAAGTCGCTGCGGGTCTCGGTGACCAGCACGACCTGGTCGGCGGTGACCACGTCGATCCGGACCTCGAAGCCGACCCGGGCCACCCGGTCGATCCGGCCCGGCACCGCCCCGTCCACCTCGACGTCGTGCAGCTCGAGGTCGTGGGGCCGCACCAGCTCGCCGCCGAGCTGGGTCACCGGGCCGAGGAAGCGCATCACGAAGTCGTTGGCCGGCGCGTCGTAGAGGTCGTCGGGGCTGCCGATCTGCTCGATCCGCCCGTCGTTGATGACCACGATCTCGTCGGCCACCTCCAGGGCCTCCTCCTGGTCGTGGGTCACGAACACCGTGGTGACGTGGACCTCGTCGTGCAGGCGGCGGAGCCAGTCCCGCAGCTCCTTGCGGACCTTGGCGTCCAGCGCGCCGAAGGGCTCGTCGAGGAGCAGGACCGTGGGCTCCACGGCCAGCGCCCGGGCCAGCGCCATGCGCTGGCGCTGGCCGCCCGAGAGCTGGGACGGCAGGCGGTCGGCGAACTGGCGGAGGTGGACCAGGTCGAGCAGCTCGTGGACCCGGTCGCGGATCTCGTCCTTGGGCCGCTTGCGGATCTCGAGGCCGAAGGCCACGTTGCGGAACACCGACAGGTGCTTGAACGCCGCGTAGTGCTGGAAGACGAAGCCGACGTTGCGCTTCTGGGCCGGCAGCCGGGTGGCGTCGGTGCCCTCGATCTCGATCGTGCCGCTGTCGGCCTCCTCCAGCCCGGCGATGATCCGCAGCAGCGTGGACTTGCCGCCGCCGCTGGGGCCCAGCAGCGCGGTGAGCTGGCCCGTCGGGATGCTCACCGACACGTCGTCGAGGGCGACGAAGTCGCCGAAGCGCTTGCCGACCGAGCGGACCTCGATGCTCATCGACGACCCTCCTGGGGACGGATCAGGGAGACCACGATGATGCACGCGACCGACACCAGCGTGAGCAGGAAGGCGGTGGCGTAGGCGCCGGCCTTGTCGAAGTTCAGGTACTTCTCCTCCACCACGAGGGTGGCCACCCGGGTCTCGCCCAGGATGTTGCCCGACACCACCTTGACCGCGCCGAACTCGCCCAGCGAGCGGGCCAGGCTGAGCACCACGCCGTAGACCACGGCCCAGCGGATGGTGGGCAGGGTGATGCGGCGGAAGGTCTGCAGGGCGCTGGCGCCGAGGCTGCGGGCGGCCTGCTCCTGGTCGGTGCCGACCTCCTGGAGCACGGGCACGACCTCCCGCACGACCAGGGGCAGGGCCACGAACGAGGTCGCCATGACCATGCCCGGGGTGGCGAAGATCACCTGGAGCCCGGCGTCCTCCAGGCCCGGGCCGAGCCAGCCGTCGCGCCCGCCGTAGACCAGGATCAGGGCCAGGCCGACCACGATGGGCGAGACCGACAGGGGCAGGTCGATGAGCGCGCTGAGCGCCCGGCGGCCGGGGAACTCGTAGCGGACGAGCAGGAGCGAGATCCCCACGCCGAACACCGTGTTGATGACCACCGCGGTGACCGCGACGACCACGGTGAGGCGCAGGGCATGGGTGACGTCGGGGTCGCCCAGGATCGACGAGAGGCTGTCGAACCCGTCGGCGAAGGTGTTCTTCGCCACCAGGGAGACGGGCCAGGCCACGAGCAGCAGCAGGTAGGCCACGACCACGACCCGCATCACGTAGGTGCCCGCGGTCCGGCGGGGGGCGCGGGTCTCAGCCACGGCCCGAGATCCGGCGCTGGGCGACGTCGACGGCCACGATGACCACGAGCGAGATGACGAGCAGGATGGTGGCCACCGCCGCCGCGCTGGACGTGTTGTCGTTCTCGATGCTGCTCAGGATCCGCACCGAGGTGACCTCGGTGTCGAAGGGGAGGTTGCCCGACAGCAGCACGAGCGAGCCGTACTCGCTCACGCCCCGGGCGAAGGACAGCGCCGCGCCGGCCGCGATGGCGGGGGTCAGCGCGGGCAGGGTGATGCGCCGGAACGTCGTGGCCCGGCTGGCGCCCAGCGAGGCCGCCGCCTCCTCGACCTCGGGGTCGAGCTCGGCCAGGACCGGCTGCACCATGCGGACCACGAAGGGCAGGGTGACGAAGAGGTAGGCGAGGAAGACCGCGCCGCGCTCGTTGGCCACGTCGATGCCCAGGGGGCTGTCCGGCCCGTACAGCGACAGCAGGACCAGGCCGGCCACGATCGTGGGCAGGGCGAAGGGGATGTCGATGAGCACCTCGAGGGCCCGCTTGCCGAAGAAGCGGTCGCGGACCAGGACCCAGGCGATGACGGTGCCCATCACCACGTTGACCACCGTGACGGCCAGGGCGGTGAGCACCGTGAGGCGGATGGCCGCCGCGGTCTGCGCGTTGGTCACCGCGTCGGCGAAGACCGACCAGCCGCCCTCGCCCGCGGTGGCCACCACCGCGGCCAGCGGGATCAGGACCAGCAGGCTGAACCAGATCATGGCCACGCCCAGCCCCAGGCCCGAGGCGCGGGTCAGGGTGCTCGCCCCGCGGCCCCCACGCCGCGCTCGGCGCGCCGTCGGGGCTGCGGGGTCGACGACCGCGGCCGTCACGAGGTGGCTTTGCCCGAGGCCGCGATCGCCTTGGTCACGATGCCGTCCTTCTCGTCGAAGAACTTGGTCGACAGGGCGCTCCAGCTCTCGAAGTCCTCGTCCACGGTGAGCAGGCGCTCGATCGCCGGGAAGGGGTCGGACGGGTCGTTGGCCCCCTCCACCTCGCCGAAGTCGACGCCGTCGATGATGGGCCGGAAGCCCTTGAGGGCGAACTGGCGCTGCCCGTCGGCGCTGAGCACGAACTCGAGCCACTCGGTGGCCTTGGGGGTGGCGTCGGACAGGACCGCCCCGGGGTTCTCGATGAGGATCGTGGTGTCCGGGATGATGTAGTCGAACTTCTCGCCGTTCTGGTGGGCCAGGATGGCCTCGTTCTCGTAGGCCATGAGGACGTCGCCGGTGCCGCCGAGGAAGGCGGTGGTGGCGTCCCGGCCGCTGTTGGGCAGGGCCACGACGTTGGCGAAGAACTTGTCCAGGTACTCGTCGGCCTCGGACTCGCTCCCGCCGTCGGCGACGACCTGACCCCAGGCGGCCAGCGCGTTCCAACGGGCCGCACCGGAGCTGCCGGGGTTGGGGGTCACGATCCGCACGCCGGGCTCGACGAGGTCGTCCCAGGTCTCGATGCCCTTGGGGTTGCCCTCGCGGACGGCGAACACGACGATCGAGGAGGACACGACGCCCTTGTTGGGCCCGTCGTCCCAGTCCTCGTCGACCAGGCCCTCGTCCACCAGGCGGGTCACGTCGCTGGTGACCGAGAAGTGGACGTAGTCGGCGTCGAGGCCGGCGACCACGGCCCGGCTCTGGTCGCCCGAGGCGCCGTAGGAGGTCTTGAACCTCACGCCCTTGCCGGCGTCGGTCTTGCCCCACTCCTCGGCGATGGCCTTGTTGGCCGCCTCGGGCACGGCGAAGCCGACGATCGAGATCGTCTCGTCGCTGCCGGCGCTCGACGACGAGTCGTCGTCACCACCGCAGGCGGCGAGCCCCAGGGCTCCGACCAGGGCGATGACGAGGGCGGCACGGGTGCGGCTCTTCATGGGATGCGACGTCCTTGCTGCGTGTGCGGGGGCGGACCGCCCGGCCCCGGTCCACGAACTTAAGAAATCCGATCTTTAAAGTCAACATTGCAATCGTGACCGGGTCCATTAAAGTCGACTTAGCCACTCGTCTTTACAGAGATCGTTGAGCCGTGCGCACCTACTCCTCCTCCCCCCTCGCCGTGCTGCCCCCTCCGGGCCCGCCCGCGCCCGAGCCGACCCCGCTCGACGCGGCCCTGCTCGCCGACATCTCCTGCGGGCTGGCCGCGGCCGAGGAGCTGTGGCGGCCCCACGCCCACCACTGCGAGGGCGCCCGCAGGCCGGTGCGGCTCGTGGCCGCCGACCGGTGGGAGGCCTGGGTCATCGGCTGGACCACGGGCCAGCGCGTCGAGCTGCACGACCACGGCCGGTCGGCCGCCGCGGTCACCGTCGTGGAGGGCGAACTCGTCGACGCCCGCCTGCGGCCGCCCCACGTCGTGCACGTCAACCTGGGGACCGGCTCGACGACCTGGATCCGGCCCGGCGCGGTCCACGACATCGTCGCCCCCGGCCCCGAGCCGGCCACCAGCATCCACGTGTACTCCCCGCCGCTGCGCACCATGGCCTTCTACGACCTGACCGGTGACGTGCTGCGCACCGAACCGGTCGTCGAGGAGGCCCCGGTGTCCGACCTGCGACGGGCATCGCGTGCCCTGCACCCCAGCGCGCCGGGGGCCTGAGGTGGACGGCGGGAGCCACGTCGAGCGCCGGCTGGCCGTGGCACGGGACCGGCTCGACCGCGTCGAGCCGGCTCAGCTCGACGACGAGGTGCACGCCGGCGCGCTCGTGGTCGACATCCGGCCCGAGGCCGACCGGAGGGCCGACGGCGAGCTGCCCGGCGCCGTGGTCGTCGAGCGCATCCACCTGGAGTGGCGGCTCGACCCCACCAGCGCCCACCGGCTGGACGGCGCCCGTCCCGGGCGACGGGTCGTGGTGGTCTGCAACGAGGGCTACGCGTCCAGCCTGGCCGCGGCCGACCTGCGCGACCTCGGCGTCGAGCGGGCCACCGACCTGGCCGGCGGCTACCGGGCCTGGCGGGCCTGGCGGCACCCGGGCGGCTGACCCCGGCCCGAGCGCCCGGCGCCCGGCGCTCGGCGCTCAGCGGGCCAGGGTGGACAGGCGCTCGACGGCCTCCTGGAGGACCTCGGTGCGCTTGCAGAAGGCGAAGCGCACCAGCGAGCGCCCGTCGGCCGGGTCGGCGTAGAACACCGAGCTCGGCACCGCGACCACGCCGCAGCGCTCGGGCAGTGACCGGCAGAAGGCCAGTCCGTCGTCCTCGCCGATCGAGGCGACGTCCACCGTGGCGAAGTAGGTGCCCTGGGGCCGGACCACCTCGAAGCTGGCCCCGGCCAGGCCGGCGCAGAGCAGGTCGCGCCGGGCCGCGAAGTCGGCCCGCAGGCCGTCGAAGAACCCGTCGGGCAGGCCCAGGCCCACCGCCACGGCGGGCTGGAACGGCGCACCGTTCACGAAGGTGAGGAACTGCTTGGCCGTGCGCACCGCGGCGACGAGGTCGGCCGGCCCGCACACCCAGCCCACCTTCCAGCCGGTGAACGAGAACGTCTTGCCCGCCGAGGAGACCGTCAGGGTCCGCTCGGCCATGCCCGGGAACGAGGCCAGCGGCCGGTGCTCGCCCTCGTAGACCAGGTGCTCGTAGACCTCGTCGGTGACCGCGAGCAGGTCCCGGGACACGCACAGCTCGGCCAGCGCGGCCAGCTCCGCGGTGGTGAAGACCTTGCCCGTCGGGTTGTGGGGGCTGTTGAGCAGCACGAACCGGGTCCGGTCGGTGACCAGCGCGGCGAGCTCGTCGATCGGCGCCTCCAGGCCCGGGTGGCGCAGCACCGCGGTGCGCAGGCGGCCCCCGGCCATGGTCACCGCGGCGCCGTAGGAGTCGTAGGTCGGGTCGAAGGCCAGGACCTCGTCGCCGGGGTCGCACAGGGCGAGCGCGGTGGCCGTGAGCGCCTCGGTGGCCCCGGCGGTGACCAGCACCTCGCTCGACGGGTCGACCGACAGGCCCCAGAACCTCTTCTGGTGCTCGGCGATCGCCACCTGGAGCTCGGGGATCCCGCCCAGCGGCGGGTACTGGTTGTGACCGGCCCGGATGGCAGCGACCGCGGCCTCGGCCACCTCGGCCGGCCCGTCGAAGTCGGGGAAGCCCTGGCCCAGGTTCACCGCACCCGTGGCGCGGGCCAGCGCGCTCATCTCGGTGAAGATCGTGGTCCCGAAGCCCCGGATCCGCTCGGCCATGGCACGGTTGGTCACGGCCCGGCACCCTACGACCACGGGGGCCGAAACAGAGCGTTCACCGGCAGGGCCGTCGACCTGCCGGCCCGGCCGTGCCAGGCTCGCCCGATGGACGGCGCACCCACCGTGGGCGTGATCGGGCTGGGCGCCATGGGCGCACCGATGGCGCGGAACCTGCTCACCTCGGGCCTCGACGTGGTCGTCGCGGCCCGCCGGCCCGAGGTCGTCGCGACGCTGGTCGCGGCCGGGGCCCGGCCCGCCGGCTCGGTCGCCGAGCTGGCCGGGGCGTCCGACGTCCTGCTCACCGTGCTCCCCGACGCCCCCGACACCGAGGCCGTCCTGCTCGCCCCCGAGGTCGCCGAGCGGTTCGCGCCCGGCACCGTCGTGGTCGACAGCTCGACCTGCGCCCCCGCCGCCGCCCGGGCCCTGGCCGCCGCCTTCGCCCAGCGGGGCGTCGCCTACCTCGACGCGCCGGTGTCGGGCGGCGTGGGGGGCGCCGCCGCGGGCACGCTGACCGTCATGGTCGGCGGGGACGTGGCCGCCCTCGAGCGGGCCCGACCGGTGCTCGACGCCGTCGGCTCGCTGACCACCCACCTCGGCCCGGTCGGCGCCGGCCAGGTGGCCAAGGCCTGCAACCAGCTCCTGGTCGCCGGCACCGTCGAGCTGGTCGCCGAGGCGCTGCTGGTCGCCCGGCGGTCCGGCGTGGACCCGGCGCTGGTGCGCCAGGCCCTGCTCGGCGGCATGGCCGGCAGCCGGATCCTCGACGTCCACGGCGAGCGGATGCTGGCGCGGTCCTTCGACCCCGGCTTCCGCAACCGCCTGCAGCTCAAGGACGCCCGGATCGTGGCCGGCCTGGCCGACGAGGTCGGCGTCCCGCTGCCCGCCTTCGCCGGCGCGCTGGCCCAGCTCGAGCAGACCGTCGCCGCCGAGGAGTGGGCCGACCTCGACCACGCCGCCATGCTCCTGGCCCTGGAGGCCGCGGCCGGGTGACCGGCGTGGTCAGCGGGCGTCGAGCACCGCGGGGTTGCCGTTCTCCCAGGTGATGGTCAGGCGGCGGTGGGCGATCCGCCAGCCGGCCTCGGTGCGCACCAGCCGGTCCGTGTAGTAGCCGGCCTTGATGAGCTGGTCGCCTCCGGGCGTGCCGACCTTGACGTGCTGGGCGTGCAGGTAGCAGGTCGCCGTCGCGGCGTCGCCGTCCAGGCTGGTGATCGCCTGGCTCCCGATGAGGTGCTGGGAGGCGTCCAGGGGGCCAAGGGCCCGGTCGACCAGGCCCTTGATGGCGTCGAAGCCCTCGTAGGTGCCGGCGCTGTAGTCGCCCACCGCGTCGTCGGTGAACACCGTGCGCAGCAGGTCCCAGTCCTGGGTGTCCAGCGCGAGGGCGTAGCGGTTGAGGACGTCGATGATCTCGACGTGGTCGAGGGCGCGGCGCAGATCGGGATCCATGGCCGCGCAGGTTACGCCCGGCCGGTCCCCTGCTCCCTCCCCGGCTCGACCAGGCGCAGCAGGCGGGCGACCCGGACGTCGTCGGGGCCGAACAGCCGCACGACCCAGCCCAGCACCGCCGAGGCGTCGAAGGCCTCGACCTCGACCATGGCCTCCAGGTCGGCCCAGTCCTTGGTCCGGTCGAAGACGACCTTGAACACGGCCAGCGCGGCGCAGCCCAGCACCGGGATCTCGGTGCCGGCGAAGGGCACGACCCGCACGTCGGCGGCGATCTCCCGGTGGAAGTCGTGCACGTCGAAGAACAGGTCGAGCGGCGTGTCGTCCCACCAGACGCGCACCTGGCCGGCCTCGGTGGCGGCCCGTACGTCGGCCTCGCCCACGACCACCCCGGCGGGCAGGGCGTCGAGCACCCGGGCCGACTCCTCGGCCCCGACGAACACGTTGACGTCGACGTCACGGGTGCCCCGGGGCTCCTCGGTGCAGTAGGCCAGGGCGATCGCCCCGCCGAAGGCGTGGGGGAACCCGGCGCCGTCCAGGGCGGCGTGGACGGCGAGCAGGCGGTCGGCGAGGATGCTCACGCCGCGTCGGCGGCGTGACGGCGGGGGGCGCCCAGCGGCGGGAAGGCCAGCCGGCCCCGGCGCCGCGTCGGGAGCTGCTCGGCCAGGTCGAGGACCTGCTCGAGGATCCGGGCGTTGCGGGCCAGGTCGACCCGCGGCCGGACCCGCGCGCCCAGCTCGATGCCGGCCGCGGCCAGGAGCCGCTCGACGCTGTCGGCCCCCGGCTCGCGCTGGCCCCGCTCGTAGGCGTTGACCACCGTGCGGGGCACCCCGGAGCGGCGGGCGAGCTCGGCCTGGCTCAGCCCGGCCCGCAGGCGAGCGGCCCGCAGGACGACCGCGGCCCGGCGCAGCCCCACCCGCCCGGCGGACGGCGCCGTGGACGGCCCGGGGGGCAGGTCGGCACCCGGTCGCACAGCCATGGCCACAGTGTAGCGGATCCGCTACACCACCCGCAGGACGAGCTTGCCCACGTTGCGCCGCCGGGCCAGCCGCTCCAGGGCCTCGGGGGCGTCGGCCAGGGTCAGCTCGCTCGGGTCCAGCAGCGGGTCGAGCGCGCCGGCCCGGAACATCTCCACCACCCGGTCGTGGCACGCCCGCCAGTAGGCGACGTCGCGGTCCCGGTAGAGCCCGGCCGCCGCACCCACCACCGAGTAGCCCTTCAGCAGGGCGTGGTTGGTCGGCGCGCAGGGGATGTCGCCGCTGGCGAAGCCGATGACCAGGATCCGGCCCTCGAAGGCCACGCAGCGCCGGGACCAGTCGAAGACCTGCCCGCCGACCGAGTCGTACACGACGTCCGCGCCACGGCCCCCGGTGGCGGCGCGCACGGCGGCCGAGAAGTCCCGGTGCGAGTCGAAGGCCTCGACCGCGCCCAGCGACCGGCACACCTCGACCTTGGCCGGACCCCCCGCGGTGGCCACCACCGTCGCCCCCATGGCCTGCCCGACCTGGATCGCCGCGCTGCCCACCGAGCCCGCCCCGGCGTTGACCAGCAGGGTCTCGCCCGCCTGCAACCGGCCCCGCCGCTCCAGGCACACCACCGCGGTCGAGTAGGCGGTGTGCAGGGCCGCGCCCTTCACCGGGTCGACGTCGTCGCCCAACGGGAACGTCAGCTCCTCGGGGACCAGGAGCGCCTCGGCCAGGCCGGCGCCGGGCACCCAGCCCGCGGCGATGACCCGGGCACCGACCGGCGTGGCGCACCCCTCGCCGGCGGCCACCACCCGACCGCACGACTCGCCGCCCGGCGTGAAGGGGTGGGCCGGGCGGTCCTGGTAGATCCCCCGGCACAGGAGCAGGTCGACGAAGTTCACCGCGGCCGCCTCGACCCGGACCAGGAGCTGGCCCGGGCCCGGGTCCTCCAGCACGACCTCGTCCCAGCGCAGCACGTCGCGGGGCTCGCCCGCGGCGTGCACCCGCCACGCGCCCACCTTCAGGCCCATCGGCACCTCATCCCAGGTAGGCGGCCACGACCTCGTCGTTGCCCCGCAGCTCGTCGGCACTGCCCTCGACCACCACGTGGCCGAGCTGGAGCACCAGGCCCCGGTCGGCGATGCGCAGGGCGTCACCGGCCATCTGCTCGACGAGCAGCACCGTGGCCCCCTCCTCGCGCAGCCGCTGGACCTCGGCGAAGATCTCCTCGACCAGGATCGGGGCCAGGCCCAGCGACGGCTCGTCGAGCAGGATCAGCCTCGGCCGGGCCATCAGCGCCATGCCGATGGCCAGCATCTGCTGCTGGCCGCCCGACAGCAGGCCCGCCGGCGTGCGGCGGCGCTCGCCCAGCACCGGGAACTTCTCGTACACCCGGGCCAGGTCGTCGCGCAGCCCGGCCGCGTCGCGGCGCCGCACCCAGCCGCCGAGGCGCAGGTTCTCCTCCACCGGGTGCAGCGGGAAGATCTGGCGGTTCTCGGGCACGTGGCCGATGCCGAGCGCGGCGACCTTGGCCGCGCTGGCCCGGGTCACGTCCTCGCCGCCGAAGCGGATGGTGCCCCGGGACGGCTTGACGATGGCCGACAGGGTCTGGAGCAGGGTCGTCTTCCCCGCGCCGTTGGCCCCGATGACGCTGACCAGCTCGCCCTCCTCGACGGTCAGGTCGATGTCGTGCAGGACGTCGACGCCGCCGTAGCCGCAGCACAGGCCGCGGACCTCGAGCAGGCTCATGGGTGGGCCACCTCCTCGTCGGGCCGGGCGACCCGCTCGGTCGCCGTCATGCCCTCCAGCGACGTGCCCAGGTACGCGGACAGGACCAGGGGGTTGCGCTGGATCTCCGCCGGCGTGCCCCGGGCGATCACCGCGCCGTTGTCGATCACCGTGACCATGTCCGAGACCCGCATGACCATCGCCGCGTGGTGCTCGACCAGGACCACCCCGATGCCGTGGTCCCGCAGGGCGCCGATGATCGTCTCCAGCTCGGTGATCTCCTCGCCGCTGAGGCCCGCGGCGGGCTCGTCGAGCAGCACGGCGCGCGGGCGCAGCGCCGCGACGCGGGCGATCTCCAGGAGCCGGAGCTGGCCCGGGGGCAGGTCGCCGGCCGGCTCGTCGCGCCGGTCCTCGAGGCCGACCGAGCGCAGCAGGTGGTCGGCCAGCTCGACGCTGGTCCGCTCGGACCGCCGGGCCCCCGGCAGGCGCAGCACGTAGGAGCCCAGCCGGGGCTCGCGGTACATGTCCAGGGCGACCAGCACGTTCTCCAGGCAGGACATCTCGGAGAACACCAGCGGGGTCTGGAAGGTCCGGCCCAGGCCGAGCCGGGCCCGGGCCGCGGGACGCCGGCCCGACACGTCGACGCCGAGCACCTCCTCGTGGCCCCGGTCGAGGGGCACGAAGCCCGACACCGCGTTGAGGAAGGTCGTCTTGCCCGACCCGTTGGGCCCGATCAGCGCGTGGACGGTGCCGGCCTCGACGGCGAAGTCGATCCCGTTGAGGACCTCCACCCCGCCCAGCGCCTTGGTCGCGCCGCGCACGTCCACGACCACCTCGCCCGGCGAGCCGACCTGGGGCAGGGCGGCGTCGACGTCGGCCCGGCGGCGGGCGGCCGCGGCCGGAGCGGTCCCCCGCCGCCGGGACAACCCGCCCGAGATACGCCGGCGCAGGGCGAACCAGCCGCCCATCAGGCCCTTGGGCACGAAGTGGACCGACAGCAGCAGGACCACGCCGTAGGCCAGCAGGCTCCACTCCCCCGGCTGCTCGGTCAGCCGCTCGACCTCGATGGGCAGGCGGAACAGGACCACCGCGCCCACAACCGGCCCGGCCACGGTGCCCATGCCGCCGAGCACCACCATGAGCAGCAGCAGGATGGCCAGGTCGGGCCCGAAGGCGTCGGGGGCGATGAACCCGAGCAGGGGCACGTAGAGGCCACCGGCGATGCCGGCGATCCCGCTGGAGATGCCGAACGACGCCAGCCGCAGCCGGGCCGAGTCGATCCCCACCGCCTGGGCCGCCACCGGCTGCTGGGCCACCGCCCGCGCCGCACGGCCGAAGGGCGAGCGGATCATGTTGTGGGCCAGCGCGTAGGTGAGCACCAGGGCCACCGCGGTCAGCCAGTAGAAGTCCTCCAGGGTGGAGAAGCCCGCCGGGAAGGTCACGCCGGCCAGGCCGTTGAAGCCACCGGTGAGGCCCCGCCACTCCAGGGCCAGCGTCTCGGCCACCCGGGCGTAGCCGTAGGTGACCAGGGCCAGGGTGTAGACGCCCAGGCGCAGGGCCGGCGCGCCCATGGCCAGGCCGACCACGGCCGACAGCAGGCCGCCCACGGCCAGGGCCGGCCAGTAGCTCCAGCCGTGCTCGACGGTCAGGATGGCCACCGCGTAGCCGCCGAGCAGGAACAGCGCGCTGTGCCCGATCGACAGGATGCCCGACATCAGGATCAGGTTCAGGGCCAGGGCGCCCACCAGGTAGATGGCCAGGAGCTCGGCGTTGAACAGCTCGAACCGGTTGGGCACCAGCTCGCGCCCGGCCAGCAGGACCACGAGCAGGACGCCGTGCAGGATCCACCCCGAGCGCCGGGCACCGACGCTGGTGAGCCGCTCCATCAGACCGTCCTCGTGGTGGCCCGGGAGCCGAACAGGCCGTTGGGCTTGACCAGCAGGACCACCAGCAGGACCGCGAAGGTGACCGCCTCGCGATAGCCGGCGCCGATGTAGTGGGAGCCGAAGCCCTCGACCAGGCCCAGGATCAGCCCGCCGACCAGCGCGCCGCGGATGTCGGGGATGCCCCCCACCGCGGCGGCGATGAAGCCCTTGAACAGGAACAGGGCGCCCATGGCCGCGTAGGCCGTGGTCAGGGGGGCGACCATGAAGCCGGTGATCGCCGCGATCCCCGCGCTGAGCCCGAACGAGAGCATCGACATGCGGGCGACCGGGATGCCCCGCAGGGCGGCGGCGTTGCGGTTCTGGGCGATGGCCCCCATGGCCCGGCCGACCAGGGTCCGGTTGTAGAAGACCGTGAGGCCGACCGCGGCGGCCACCGCCAGCACGATCAGCACCATCTGCTGGGGCACCACGAGGACCTCCCCGACCCGCAGGGGCGTGTCGGAGAACAGCTCGGGGAAGTTGCGCGGCTCGGACCCCATGGCCAGGGCGAAGGCCGAGGCCAGGATGATCGAGGCGCCCAGCGTGGACAGGAACCAGCCGAAGGCGGCGTGGCCGAAGCGCTCGGCGGGACGGACCGCGAAGCGCTCCTCGGCCATCCCGATGAGGAAGGTCAGGCCCACCGCGAGGACCAGGGCCGCCACCATCGGCCAGCCTGCGCTGACCCAGAAGAAGATCCCGAGCATGGCCCCGACCATGACGAACTCGCCCTGGGCGAAGTTGAAGATCGAGGTCGTGGCGTAGGTGACGTTGAAGCCCATGCCGACCAGGGCGTAGATCGCCCCGGACGACAGGCCCCGCAGGGCCACGTTGATCTGGTCGGTCAGGTCCATCGGCCGGAGCCGCTCCCTTCTGGTCCACGGGTGGAGCGGCGAGCCCACGGGCCGGGGAAGGGGGGGAGATCCCCGTCCCCCGGGCTCGCCGCAGATGCGGGGCGCCGGCGGGCTACAGGTCGGCCTTCACGTAGGTGCCGTCGCTGAACGAGGCCGCCTCGACGAAGGTCAGGCTCTCGATGGACAGGCCGTCGTGGCGGTCCTCGTCGTAGGTGTAGGTGCCCTGCAGGCCCTCGAGCTCGTTGCTCTCGAAGTAGGCCTTGATGGCGTCGGTGTCGACCTCGCCCGCGTCCTCGATGGCCTCGGCCAGCATCATCAGGCCGTCGTAGCCGGCCGCGATCTGGCTGATGTCCCGGGTGAGGGGGTCCTGGCCGACCTCGGCCCGCACCCGTTCGAGCCAGTCGGCGTTGGCCTGGGGCAGCGGGTCGGTGAAGTTGAGCGGCACCTGGCCGGCGTAGACGCCCTCCATGGCCGAGGCGCCGCCGGCGCCCTCGGTGACCAGCGGGTTGGCCATGGTGGCGAAGCTGGCCACCGGGACGTCCCAGTCGAGCTGGTTGCGGGCCTTGACGATGGCGGCGTACTCGCCGACGCCCGAGGCCGCCGCGATGAGCAGGTCGGCCCCGGCGTCCTTGACCTTCTGGGCCTGGGTGGTGACGTCGACGGCGCCGATGTCGAAGAACTCCACGCCGCCCAGCTCGATGTCGGTGCCCTCCAGGGCGTCCTTCAGGTTGTCGACCGTCGAGGTGCCCAGCGCCTGGTTGACGGCGAGCACGCCGATGCGCTCGGCGCCGATCTCCTCGGCCAGCTCGACGAAGGTCAGGGTCTGGGTGACGGTGTTGGGCGCGGTGCGGAAGCCGTAGGGGTACTTGGCCGCGTCGCTGACGTCCTCGGCCGAGCCGCTGTGCATCTCCACGACCTTGGCCGGGCTCGACACGGCCAGGGCGGCCAGCACCGACGAGGACAGGGTGGGGCCGTACACGAGCTCGACGCCCTCGCGGTCGATCAGCTCGCGCATGCCCTGGGCGGCCTTGGTCGGGTCGCCGGCGTCGTCCTTGAGGATCAGCTCGATGGGCCGGCCCAGGATCCCGCCCTGCTCGTTGAGCTCCTCGGCGGCCATCTTCATGCCGGTGTTCTGGTCGTTGCCGAGCGCGGCGAGCGGGCCCGACGTGGTGACGAGCACGCCGATCTTGAGGGGTTCGCCGCTGGGCGCCGAGCCGCCGTCCTCGCTGCCCGAGCCGCTGCCGCCGCCCGAGCCGCTCGACGTGTCCGCCCCGTCGTCGTCGTCGCCGCACGCCGCGGCGGTGGCGACGAGCGCCAGCGCGGCGAGCGCGGCGGCGACGCGGCGCCACCTGCGACGTGGTGTGGACGTGCCGGCGTTGATGGTGGTCTCCACCTTGCCCCCCTCGGGTTCTGCGTGCGCCGCGACGGCGCGTGCCGTCGGACCGGCGTCCGGTCGGGTTCCCTCCCCTGGATGGCTCCCGGGGTCGCCTGCGGCCTGCCCCGGGAGCAGTATTAGAACGATCACACTATTCCGTGGGGGTGTCAAGGGCCCCTTGACGGAAAGGCCCGGAAAGCCCTTCGTTTCAGCGGGCCCCGGTGGCCGAGGCCAGGGGGAGGCGGGCCCGCTCGGCCCGGATCTCGGCCCGCCGGGCGTCGGTCGCGACCGGGTCGGGCGCGCCCTGCTCGTCGAGGACCACGCCGTACACGTCGTGGGCCCGCGCCGGCGACACCCAGCGCTCGACCACGTCGGCCGCCACCATCTCGGGGTCCCGGTCGATCGGGTCCCCGTAGCCCTGCCCGCTCGTGCTGTGGGCGTAGTAGGCGTCCTCCGCGGCCAGCCGCTGGCCGGTGACCCGGGTCGGCGGCAGCTCCATGCCGTCCTGCAGCGCGGCCAGGTCGGGGAACTCGCCCCGGGCCCAGGCGGCCCGGATGGCCGGGGCCGCGCCCCGCAGGTAGCCGATGCAGGTGCCCCCGCCGGGGTGGCCGCCATCCACGCCGAAGCCCGGCGCGGTCCGGCGGTTCTGGAGGCTGGTCATGTCCAGGCCGTCGGTGCGGTGCGGGATGAGCACGCCGGCCATGCCGGCGCCGCCCCGGAACCGGCCCGGGCCGCCCGAGTCGAGGTGGAAGCCGCGCTCGACCACCAGCACCGGGTTGAGCAGCTCGAACTCCTCGATGTTGGGCAACCGGGAGTCCAGGTACTGCAGGCCCCCCATGGCCGGGTGCCCGTCGCGGAACGGCAGGCCGCTGGCCCCGCCGAAGCCGGACCAGAACTCGGTGAACACCCAGGCCTTGCCGTCGGCGTTGTGGCCGCTGAACAGCGTGTAGGTCCACGTCGACCACGGGCCGTTGCGCCGGTGGCTCGCCGTGGGGTGCGCGGCCAGCGCGTAGTTGAGGGCCTCGATCATGGCGTCGGCGCCGAACCGGGTCCCCGAGGTCGAACCGGCGCTGATGGGCGCCGGCTTGACCGCGTGCATCACCGTGCCCGGCGGGGCCACGATCTCGACCGGCCGGAACAGGCCCTCGGTGAAGGGCACGTCGGGCGCGAGCATCGTGGCCAGCGCGGCGATCACCGCACCCCGGGTGGCCACCTCGACCGTGTTCAGCGCGGCCGGCGCCTGGGGCGACGACCCGGTGAAGTCGACGGTCAGCTCGTCGCCCGCCTTCCGCACCGTGCAGCGGAACGTGTAGAGGACGTCGTCGACCCCGTCGTGCTCCATGTACGACTCGCCCACGTACTCGCCGTCGGGCAGCGCCGCGATCCTCTCCCGGAACACCTCCTCGCCGATGCCCAGCGCAGCGGCGTGCAACGTGCGCACCACGTCCACGCCGTACTTGGCCACGAACTCGCCCATGCGCTCCCGGGCCACCCAGTTGGCCCCCATCATCGCCCGCAGGTCGGCCTCGGTCCGCTCGGGGATGCGCACGTTGGTCAGGAAGGCGTCGAGCACGTCGGCCCGGAAGCGGCCCTGCTCGTAGACCTTGATCGGCGTGAAGCGGACCGCCTCCCCGAAGCACTGGGTGTGGCCGACCGAGAAGCTCCCGACCGTCGACCCGCCCACGTCGGTCACGTGGCCGACCGTGCCGACCCACATCACCAGCTCGCCCTCGTGGAAGACCGGCGTGACGATCACGCAGTCCGAGGGGTGCAGGCCGCCGGCCACGAACGAGTCGTTGGTGAAGATCATGTCGCCCGGCGCCAGGTCGTCGCCGTACACCGCGCGCGCCGCCTTCACCGTGTTGGACACCGTGTAGGCCATGGGCATCTGGAAGCTGAGCGCGTTGAGCAGCTCGCCGGTGTCGGTCACGCAGGCGCAGGCGTAGTCGGAGGCCCCGACGAACAGCGGCGAGCCGCTGAGGTTGATGATCGTCTTGGACATCTCGTCGTTGACCGACAGCTCGAAGCTGCGGGTCACCTCCAGCAGCACCGGGTCGACCGCACCGGCGGCCGAGGCGCCCGAGCGGACCTTGCGCTCGGCCAGCGCCACGTCGATGCGCATG
>JBFWTJ010000011.1:0-24595 GCA_050247895.1 Acidimicrobiia bacterium | reverse complement strand
CGGCCGCCATCGACGCCTGCCTGCGGGCCTGCGACGAGTACGGCGTGCAGGCCGCCATCCACACCGACACCCTCAACGAGGCCGGCTACGTCGAGTCGACGCTGGCCGCCATCGCCGGTCGGACGATCCACACGTACCACACCGAGGGTGCCGGCGGCGGGCACGCGCCCGACATCATCACCGTCGTCGGCCAGCCCCACGTCCTGCCCAGCTCGACCAACCCGACCCGGCCCCACACCGTCAACACCCTCGACGAGCACCTCGACATGCTCATGGTGTGCCACCACCTCAACCCGGCCATCCCCGAGGACCTGGCCTTCGCCGAGAGCCGCATCCGGCCCTCGACCATCGCGGCCGAGGACGTGCTGCACGACCTGGGCGCCATCTCCATGATCGGCTCGGACAGCCAGGCCATGGGACGGGTCGGCGAGGTGGTCCTGCGGACCTGGCAGACCGCGCACGTCATGAAGCGCCGCCGCGGCGCCCTGCCCGGCGACGGGCCGGCCGACAACGAGCGGGTCCGCCGCTACGTGGCCAAGTACACGATCTGCCCGGCCATCGCCCACGGGCTGGACCACGAGGTCGGCTCGATCGAGGTCGGCAAGCTGGCCGACCTGGTCCTGTGGGACCCGGCCTTCTTCGGGGTCAAGCCCCACGTCGTCCTCAAGGGCGGGATGATCGCCTGGGCCCAGATGGGCGACGCCAACGCGTCGATCCCCACGCCCCAGCCCGTGCTGCCCCGGCCCATGTTCGGTGCCGCGCCGGGCGTCGCCGGGGCGTCGAGCGTGGCCTTCGTGGCGCCGCTGGCGCTCGAGGAGCCCGGCGGCGTGGCCGAGCTGGGCCTGGCCCACCGGCTCGTGGCGGTGGGCGACACGCGCCGGCTGACCAAGGACGACATGGTCGGCAACGACGCCCGGCCCGGCGTGACCGTGGACCCCGACACGTTCGCGGTCCGGATCGACGGCGAGCTGGTCGAGGCCGCACCGGTCGACGTCCTGCCCATGGCCCAGCGGTACTTCCTGTTCTGATGGCGCCCGAGCTGGCTTTCCTGCTCCTGGGCGACGGCCGGTTCCCGGCGGGGGGCCACGCCCACTCGGCCGGGGTGGAGGCGGCGGTGGCCGACGGGCGGATCGGCGACCTCGACGGGCTGGCGTCGTTCGCCCGCGAGCGCCTGCGCACCGCCGGACTGGTCGACGCCGCGCTGGCCGCGGCGACCGCGGTCCGGCTGGGCTCGGGCGGGGAGCCCGCCGAGGCCGTGCTGCGTCGGCTCGACGGCGAGGCCGACGCCCGGATGGTGGCCCCACCGACCCGCACGGCCTCCCGCCGCCAGGGCCGCCAGCTGGTCCGGGTCGCGTCCCGCTGCTGGCCCGACCCGGTCCTCGCCGCGGCCGGGCTGGCCGCGCCCGAGGGCCTGCACCTGGCGGTGGCCACCGGCGCGGTCGCGGTCGCGGCGGGCCTCGACGGGCCGGGCGCGGCCCGGCTGGTGGTCCACGCAACGATCGCCGCGCCGGCGGGCGCGGCCGTGAAGCTGCTGGGTCTCGACCCCTTCGCCGTGGCCGCCCTGTGGGCCGAGCTGGGCCCCGAGGCCGAGCGGGCGGCGGCCGACGCGGTGGCCCGGGCCGCCGGGCCGATCGAGGACCTGCCCTCGGCCACCAGCCCCCTGCACGAGATCGCCGCGGTCGAGCACGCGGCCCGAGACCTGCGGCTGTTCGTCACCTGAGGCGAGCCAGGACGAGGAGGACCCCATGGGCGCGTTCCACGGACCCGACCACCACCACCGCCACGTCCACCCGGGCGACCCCCTGCGCGTCGGCATCGGGGGGCCGGTGGGTAGCGGCAAGACCGAGCTGGTCGCCTGCCTGTGCCGGGCCCTGGCCGACGAGGTCGAGCTGGTGGTGGTGACCAACGACGTGTTCACCACCGAGGACGCCGCGATCCTCGAGCGCAAGGGCGTGCTGCCCGTCGAGCGGATCGTCGGCGTGCAGACCGGCTGCTGCCCCCACACCGCCATCCGCGACGACATCAGCGAGAACGTGGACGCGATCGAGGGGCTGGAGCGGCGGTTCCGGCCCGACCTGGTGCTGGTCGAGAGCGGTGGCGACAACCTGACGGCCACCTTCAGCCGGGCGCTGGTCGACGTGCAGGTCTTCGTGATCGACGTGGCCGGCGGCGACAAGGTGCCCCGCAAGGGCGGGCCGGGCATCACGACGTCGGACCTCCTGGTCATCAACAAGGTCGACCTGGCCCCCCTGGTCGGGGCCGACGTGGAGGTGATGCGCACCGACGCGGCACGGGTCCGCGAGGGCCGCCCGTTCGTGACGACCTCCCTGGTCGACGACCCGGGGGCCTCCGAGGTCGCGGACTGGGTGCGGGGCCACCTGCGGCGCCACCGGGCCCTGCTGGCCTCGTGAACGGGGTGCGGGCCGCCGCCGCGCTGGCCGTGGCCCGCGAGGGCGGGCGCACCGTCGTGCGCACGCTGCGCTCGGCACCGCCGCTGACGCTGCGCTGGGCGCAGGGCGCGGTCCACCTGGTGGGCACGGCGGCCGGGCCGCTCGGCGGCGACGACCTCTTGCTGCGGATCGCGGTCGGCCCGGGCGCCCGCCTGGTGGTGCGCAGCGTGGCCGCCTCGCTGGTCCTGCCCGGGCCGGCGGGGGAGGCGTCGCGGCTGCGGGTCGAGGTCGACCTGGCCGGCGGCGCGCACCTCGACCTCGGGCTCGAACCGCAGATCGTGGCCGGCGGTGCCGACCACCGGGCCACGGCCCGCGTGCGGATGGCGGAGGGCGCCACGCTGCGCTGGCGGGAGCTGACGGTGCTCGGGCGCCACGGGGAGGAGCCCGGTTCGCTCCGGTCGCGCCTGCGGGTCGAGCGCGAGGGCCGGGCGGTCCACGACGCCGAGGTGGCGGTGGGGCCGGCCTGGCCGACCTCGACCGGGCCCGGCGGCCTGGCCGGTGCCCGGGCGCTGGGGACCCTGGTGGTCCTGGGTCCGCACGGACCGGGCTCCGGCGCGTGGCGACTTGGCCCGGCCCGGGGTGCGGTCATGGAGCTGGCCAGGGGCGGGTGGTGCGCCAGCGCCGTCGCACCCGGCGCCGCGGCGGTGGCGGCGTGGCTCGACGAGGCGGAGGCCCGGCCGGCCCGCGGTCAGTTGGAGCGCGTCCGGATCGAGCAGTAGCAGTAGCCCGAGTCGGGGTCGGGTGTCAGCCTCGCCCGGAGAGGCCCGGCTGCAGCGCGGGCGGCTAGTGCATACTAATTGCATGCAATCTGTGGAGCGGGTGGCGGCGGACGGGCGGGTCGTGCGACGGGGCGACCCGCTGGTCGTGGCCCTGGTCGGCACGGTGGTCGGCAGCGTGCTCAACACCGGCGTGGGCGTGGGCGTCCCCGACGTGCTGCGCTCCTTCCCCGGCACACCGGTGGCCACCAGCACCTGGATCCTGACCGCCTACATCCTGGGCACTGCCGCCTTCATGCCCGCCGCGGGCCGGCTCGTCGACGTGGTGGGGGTGCGGAAGGTCTTCGCCGGCTCCACCGTCGCGCTGGCCGGGGCGTCCCTGCTGTGCGCCGCGGCGCCCTCCTTCGAGGTGCTCGCCGTCGGCCGGCTGCTCCAGGGCCTGTTCGGCGCCTCGGTGCTCCCGGTCGTGTTCCAGGTGGTGCAGCAGTCGTTCGACCCCCGGGCCCGGGGCCGCGCCCTGTCGGTGTGGGCGGCCACCAACGGGGCCTCGCTCGCGGTGGGTCCCCTCGTCGGGGGCGTGCTCACCGACCTCGGCGGTTGGCGGCTCATCCACCTGGCCGTGCTGCCCGTGCTCGGGGCGGCGGTGGTCGCGGCGAGGCGCCTGCCCGACCGCGAACCCGGGTCGGACCGCGGCCCGGTCGCCGGCGCGGTCCCCTTCACGGCCGCCGCCGTCCTCGCCACCGTCGCGGTGGCCCAGCTCCCGGTCTGGGGCCCCACCTCGCCCGTCTTCCTGGGGACGGCGGCTGCCGCGGCGGCCCTCGGCTGGGCCTGCACGCGCCGCCTGCGGCAGGCACCCCGGCCCTTCATCGACCTCGCCGTGCTGTCGCGGCCCCAGTGGCGGGTGGCCTGCGCCGTCGTGGCGCTCCAGATGGTGGCCATGTACGGGGTGCTGCTCGCCTTGCCGCTGCTGGTCGTGGAGGTCCGGGGACGGTCCACCTCCTTCGCCAGCGCGGCCTACGCGGTGATGCCGGTGGCGTCGGTCCTGCTGGCCCGGGCCGCGGGGCGCCTGGTCGACCGGGCGGGCTTCCGGCCCCCGATGCGCGTCGGCGGCCTCCTGCTCGGCCTGGGCGGGCTGGCGCTGCTGGGCGCCGTGCAGGGTTCGCTGTGGTGGCTGGCCCCGGGACTGGTCCTGGTCGGCGCCGGGATCGGGCTGGTGCAGACGCCCAGCGCGGCGGCCGCGGCGGAGGCGGCCCACGGCGCGGGTTCGGGACCGGCGCTGGGCCTGTTCAACTCCGTGCGCTTCCTGGCCGGCTCGGCCGGTGCGACCGGCTTCACGCTCCTGCTGCGGGCCGTGGCCGGCACCAGCGACGTCGACTCGCTCCACCTCCGCCCCCCGGCCGCGGTGCATCGGGGCTTCGGGGCGATCTTCGCCGGGGTCGCCCTCTCGGGCCTGGCCCTCCTGCTGGTCGCGTCCCGCCGGCCCGTGCCCGGCGCGCCCGCTCCGGCGGGCTGAGGGCCGCGCCGGATCCTGCCCGGCCCGAGCTCGGACCCTCGGTAGGCCGGGCCGGATCCTCCAGCCCGGCGCGGCCCGCCGTCCCGGCGCGCCGAGGGCTGGATCCCCTGGGCGGCGGCCTCGGACGGTCGAGCCGCCGACGGTGTCGGGGCTCAGGCCACGGGGTTGGTCAGCGCGCCGATGCCCTCGACCTCGACGGTGACGACCTGGCCCGGGCGCAGCCAGCGGCCGTCGGCCATGCCCACCCCGGCGGGCGTGCCGGTGGCGATGAGCGTGCCGGGGTGCAGGGTGAAGCTGCGCGAGCAGTGGGCGACGATCTCGGCCACGCCGAAGACCATCGCCGCGGTCGACGACGACTGGCGGACCTCGCCGTCCACGGTGCAGGACACGGCGAGCGCCTGGGGGTCGTCGATCTCGTCGGCGGTCACCACGACGGGGCCCACGGGGGCGAAGGTGTCGAACGACTTGCCCCGCAGCCACTGGCCGTCGCCGAACTGGGCCCGTCGCTCCGACACGTCGTTGACGCACGTGTAGCCGGCCACGTGGGCCAGCGCCCGTTCGACCGGCACGTCGCGGGCGGCCCGGCCGATCACCACGCCGAGCTCGGCCTCGTAGTCGAGCTGGACGTCCCCCGCCGGGGACACGATGGGCTCGCCGGGGCCGATCACCGAGCCGGGCAGCTTGGCGAACAGCAGGGGTGCCGGCGGCAGCTCGAGCCCGGCCTCGGCCACGTGGTCGCGGTAGTTGAGCCCGACCCCGATCAGGGTCGTGGGCCGGATCGGGGGGCCGAGCACCACGTCGCCCAGGGGCACGGCCGGCCCCGCCTCCCGGGGTGCCGCGCCGGCCAGCACCTCGGACACCGAAGGGGCCAGGGGGACGAACAGGTCGCCCTCGATCCGCCCGGCCCGCCCGTCGCTCGTCGTCGCCAGTCGCATACGGATTGCATACTATCTGTCCGTCGCCGAACCCGGAGGAGCCCCATGCCCGCCGCCGCCACCACCGCCTCGGTCCACCGGTCCGGCATCCGGACCGCCTTCGAGCTGGCCAACGCCACCCCCGGCACCATCCACCTCGAGCTGGGCGAGCCCGACTTCCCCACGCCAGCCCACGTCGTGGAGGCCGCCGACGCCGCGGCGCGGGCCGGGCGCACCGGCTACACGTCCAACCTCGGCATCCCCGAGCTGCGTGCCGCGCTGGCGACCAAGCTGCGGACCCGCAACGGCATCGAGGCCACCGCCGACCAGGTCGTGGTGACCCACGGGGCGACCCAGGGCCTGCTGGCCGTGCTGCGCGCCCTGGTGGACCCGGGTGACGGCGTGCTGGTCCCGGACCCGGGCTGGCCCAACTACCGCTCGATGACCGAGGCGGTCCACGGCACCGTGCAGCCCTACGCCCTGCGCCCGGAGGCCGGCTACGTCCCCCGGGTCGCCGACGTCGAACGGGCCCTGACCCCGCGCAGCCGGGTCCTGCTGCTCAACTCGCCGTCCAACCCCCTGGGCTCGATGCTCGACGAGGCGACGCTGGCCGAGCTGGTCGAGCTGGCCCGGGCCCACGACCTGTGGGTGGTCGGCGACGAGTGCTACGAGGACATCGCCTTCGGGGGCCCGGTCCCGGTGACGGCCCGCTTCGACGCCGACGAGCGGGTCGTGTCGGTGTTCAGCTTCTCCAAGAGCTACGCCATGACCGGCTGGCGGGTGGGCTACGTCCACGCCCCGGGCCGGCTGGCCCCCCTGCTGTCGGGGCTCCAGGAGCCGCTGGTGTCCTGCGTGAACACCCCCGCCCAGCACGCCGCCCTGGCCGCGCTGACCGGCCCGCAGGACGTCGTGGCCCGCATGCGGGACAGCTACCGGGACCGGCGCGACGCCGCGCTCGCGGTGCTGGCCGACGCGGGGATCCCCGCCCTGCGGCCCGCCGGCGCCTTCTACCTGTGGGTCGACGTGTCGGCCGCGGGCCTGCCCTCGGCCGAGGTCGCCCGGGACCTCGTCGTCGAGCGCCGCGTCGCCGCGGTGGCGGGGGAGGCCTTCGGCCCGTCGGGCCAGGGTGCCCTGCGGATCTCGCTGGCCACCGCGGTGGACGACCTGCTGGAGGGCTGCCGCCGGATCGGCGAGCGGGTCAACGAGCTCGCCGCGGCGCTGCCGGTCCGCTGATCGGGCCGAAGGCCAGCGACGAGGATGGCCCGAGGACCAGGCCGAGGAACTCGGCCTCCCAGTGGCGGCTGTGCTCGGCGACGAGCTGCTCGGCCCGTTCGGCGTCGCCGGCCCGGACGGCCTCGGCGATGACCTTGTGCTCGTCCCAGTTGTGGCCCGTCGGGCGGCCCACGAGGTGGTGGAAGTACCAGCGGATGCGCTTGGACAGGTCGCGCAGCACGACCTCGAGCCGCAGGTTGCCGGCCGCCTCGACGAGCAGCCCGTAGAAGCGGTCGTTCAGGGCCAGCAGGGCCTTCTCGTCGCCCCGCGCCGCGGCGGCGAGGCCCCGGGACACGACCCGGTCGAGCTCGCGGAGCTGACCCTCGGTGGCGCGCTGCGCGGCCCAGCGGGCGGCGAGCCCCTCCAGCTCGTGGCGCAGCTCGAAGTCCTGGCGGGCCTCGTCGATGCGGGGCATGCGCACGTGGGCGCCGGCGCGGGGCCGCACCTCGATCCAGCCGGCCTGCTCCAGCGAGCGGAACGCCTCGCGCACCGGGGTGCGCGACACGCCCAGCTCCCGACCGATCTCGTCCTCGACGAGGCGGGCGCCGGGCGGGTAGCGGTGCTCGACGATGGCGGCCTCGACCGCGGCGCGGACGCGCTCGGCGCGCGGCTGGTCGTCCGGTTCCCCCATCGGTGCGGGAGCGTACCGGCGCCGGTGCCGGCGGCACACCACCGTTGCGGTTGTGCACGCTTATTGCATACAATCCGCATGCGAACGATGGGAGGACGCACGTGGACTTCGAGATCCAGGAGTACGAGCAGCGGGTGGAGCGGGCCCGGGCCCTGATGGCCGAGCGCGACCTCGACGCGCTGATGGTCACCGGCGACTTCTCGTACTCGGCCAACTACCGGTACTTCGCCGGCTACGCACCCCGCGACTTCCAGGCCAACACGGCCCGGCCCCACGTCCTGCTGCTCACCCGCGAGGGCGGTGCGGCCATCTCGGTCCACGTCTTCGCCGAGACCCCGTCGCGGGCCTGCTGGGTGCCCGAGATCCACGTCTACAGCCAGCCCTTCGGCACCGCCGACGTGGCCGTGCTCTTCGAGCGCCTCGGCGTGCGCTCGGGCCGCGTCGGCGTCGAGCTCGGCCTCGACCAGCGCATGATGATGCCGATCGCCGCCTACGAGGAGCTCAAGGCCAAGCTGCCCGGCTGCGAGCTCGTCGACGCCTCGGGCCTGCTGTGGGACCTGCGGATGATCAAGTCCCCGGCCGAGATCGAGTGCATCCGCGAGTCCGACCGGCGCAACGGCAAGGCCCTCGAGGCCTGCTACGCGCGGGCCTCCATCGGCATGACCGAGCGCGAGGTCTACGACCTGTGCGTCCACGCCCTGATCGAGCAGGGCTCCGACCAGCCCCCCGTCGGCCAGATGACCATCCAGTCGAGCGCCCGCTACCGGGGCAAGGGGATGATCACCTTCTTCGCCGGCCCGACCGACGAGCCGCTCGGGCCCGGCGACGTGATCTTCATCGACTCGGGCGCGCTGACCAAGGGGTACTGGGGCGAGTTCAACCGCATGGCGGTGATGGGCGAGCCCAACGCCCAGCAGGTCGACTTCCACACCCGGATCCGCCGGGTCGTGCGGGACTCCATCGCCGAGGTGCTCCGGCCCGGGATCACCTGCGAGCAGGCCATGAAGGAGGCGGTGGAGATCTACGACCGCCACGGGATCGACCGTGCCAACCTGGCCACGTACCTCGACTGGCCCTGGCTCCACCTCTGCCACGGCCTGGGCATGAACTCCAGCGAGCCCCCGCTGGTCCGCTACACCGACGACACCGTCATCCGCCCCGGGATGGTCTTCTCGGTCGAGGCCTACGTGCGGGGGCCGGACATCACCTACGGGTCCGAGGAGGACTGCGTCATCACCGAGGACGGGGCCGAGCTGCTCAGCGAGCCCGAAGAGGGCCTGGCGGTGATCTCGTGACGGGAAGGGCCCTCGTCCTGTCCATGCGGGACGTGAAGGAGCTCCTCGACATGGGCGAGTGCATCGCCATCCAGGAGGACGTCTTCGCCCGCAACGGCGCCGGCACGGCCTGGAACGGCGAGAACGCCTGGATCTTCCCCGACGCCGAGCTCATGCGGTACCCGAGCACGGGCAAGATGATGTCGGGCGCGATCGAGCCCGACTGGTGGGGCATGAAGCTCCTCGGGGTGGGCGAGGGCGGTCCCGACGACCGGGCCCGCATGCAGGTGCTGTGCCTCTTCCGGGCCGAGACGCTCACGCCCGTGGCGGTGGTGGAGGCCAACTACCTGGGCCACGTCCGCACCGGCGCCGGGGCCGCGGTGGCCAGCCGCCACCTGGCCCGGCCCGAGGCCCGGCGCATCGGGGTGCTCGGCACCGGCGCCACGGCCCGCTTCGCCCTCCAGGCCCACGCCGCCATGGGCTGGCCGGTCGACCGGGTCCAGGTCTACAGCCGCACGCCCGAGCGGCGGCTCGAGTACGCGCGGGAGCTGGGCGCGGCCACGGGCTACGACATCGAGCCGGTGGCCGACCCCGAGGAGGTCGTGCGGGGGGCCGAGATCCTCGTCACCGGCACCGCGTCCCACGAGCCCGCCTTCGACGCGGCGTGGGTCCAGCCCGGCACGCACGTCAACGCCATGGGCCAGCGCCAGGAGATCCCGCCCGAGCTCTTCCTGCGCAGCCGCAACATCGGCGACGAGGTGGCCATCGCCACCGCCGATGGCAAGCTCAGCGTCGCCATCGAGCTCGGCGTGATCACCCCCGAGCACGCCCACGGCTCGCTGGGCGAGGTCATCGTCGGCAAGGCCGACGGGCGCACCGAGGCGGACCAGGTCACCCTCTTCGACAGCTCGGGCCTGTGCGTCCAGGACATCGCCGCGGGCGTGCACGTGTGGGAGCGTGCGGTAGAACGTGGCATGGGCGTGCGAGCCGACCTGTTCCACGACGACCCCCTGTGGTGAGCGGCACCGCCTCGCCGGGCCGGCCGTGACGGCCTTCCCGTCCGACCGAACCTCCCGCGCCCCGCGGGGGCTGGTCTGCTCGGTCGACCAGCTCGCCTCGGGCGCGGGCGTCGCCACGCTGCGGGCCGGGGGCAACGCGGCCGACGCCGCGGTGGCCACCAGCGCCGTGCTGGCGGTGACCACCCAGCACATGTGCGGCATGGGCGGCGACCTCTTCGCCCTGGTCCACGAACCCGGCCGCGACCGGCCCGACGTGCTGGTGTCGGTCGGCCGGGCCGGGTCCGGGGCCGACCCGGCGGTCCTGCGGGCCGAGGGCCTCGATGCCCTGCCGTTGCGGGGCGACGTGCGGTCGGCCACCGTGCCCGGCTGCGTCGACGGTTGGACGGCGCTGCACGAGCGCTACGGCCGGCTGCCCCTCGACGTGGTGCTGGCACCGGCCCGCGAGTACGCGGCCGGGGGCTTCCCCGCCTCGCCGCTGCTGGCCGCCGCGGTGCAGGGCGTGGTCGGCGTGGCCGGCGCCGACGACTACCTCGTCGACGGGCGGGCGCCCCGGCCCGGCACCCGCATCCGGCGGCCCCGCGTGGCGGCCATCCTCGAGGACCTCGCGGCGGGCGGGCGCGCCGCCTTCTACGGGGGCGCCTTCGGGCAGGGCCTGCTCGAGCTCGGCAGGGGGTGGTTCGCCCCCGAGGACCTGGCCCGCCCGCTGGCCGAGTGGGCCGCGCCCCGGGGCCTGGCCGACTGGGACCCCGACGTGCGGACGCTCCCGCCGCCGCCCCCAGGCTACCGGTCGGGGGCCGGCGCGTGGATCGCGGCCGGCCTGCCCCTGCCCGGCGACCCCGACGACGCCGCCTGGCCCCACCTGCTCTCCGAGGCGGCCCGGGCCGCGGGACGGGACCGGCTCGACGTGCTCTTCGACGGCGCCGACGGCCCGGCCCTGGTCGACCCGGCCCGCCTGGCCCCCCGGCGCGACGCCATCGACGCCGATCGCCAGTCGGCCCGCACCACGCCGACCCGCCCGGGCGGCACGATCTACCTCTGCGCCGTCGACGAGGATCGGATGGGCGTCTCGCTGATGCAGTCCAACGCGGCCGACTGGGGCGCCCACCTCGTGGTGCCGGGCTCGGGGATCTTCCTGCACAACCGGGGCATCGGGTTCAGCCTGCGGGAGGGGCACCCGGCCGAGCTGGGCCCGGGCCGGCGCCCGCCCCACACGCTCTCGCCCGCGCTGGTCACCCGCGGGGGCCGCCTCAGCCACCTGCTGGGGTCGATGGGCGGGGACATCCAACCCCAGGTGGTCCTCCAGCTCCTGGCCCGCCTGCTCCACGCCGGCCAGACGCCGGCCGACGCGGTGGGCGCGGCCCGCTGGACGATCGGCGACGGCGGCTTCGACAGCTGGAAGGGCGAGGGCCCTCAGACGACCCAGGTCGAGGAGGGGGCGCCGCCGGCCTGGTCGGACGGCCTGGCCCGCCGGGGCCACCACGTCGTGCCGGTCCCGGCCGGGTCGGGCTTCGGCCACGCCCACGTCCTGGAGGTCGGCGAGGACGGCCTGGCCGGTGCGGTCGACCCCCGTGCCCTGACCGGCGCGGCGATCGGCTACTGAGCGAGTCGGCTCAGCGGTCCCGCAGGGCCGCGGCCTGCATGGCCTCGAAGTGGCCCAGCCGTCGGCGGGCCGCGCCGGTCTCGTCGACGTGGCGCCGGACGAGCTTGGTGGCCAGCCGCTGGTCCCGCTGGGCCAGGGCGTCGACCAGGGCGGTGTGGTCGGCCCAGGAGCGCCCGGCGCGCTCCTCGACGTCGGCCGCGTAGGCCCACTCGATCTTCTCCCGGAGCTGCGCCCCGACCCGCTTGGCGATGACGTTGCCCGAGATCTCCGCGATCCGGTCGTGGAACGCGGTGTTGAGCCGGGGCAGCCTGTCGAAGCGACGGTCGGCGATGGCCTCCTGGGCCCGGGCGATGATGGCGCGGAGCTCGGCCACGTCGTCGTCGGTGCAGCGGCTCACGGCCCGCCGGATGATGAGGACCTCGATGGCCTCGCGGACCTCGATGAGGTCGGCCGCCTCGTCGGTCCCGACGTGGCTGACCACCGCGCCCCGGTTCGGGGTGATGGTGACGAAGCCCTCGGTCTCGAGCGTGCGCAGGGCCTCCCGCACGGGGATGCGCGACACCTTGTGCTCGTCGGCCAGCCTCAGCTCGGTGAGGCGCTCTCCGGGCGCGAGCTCGCCGTTGATGATGGCGTCCCGCACCCGTGCCGCGATCCGGGTCGCGCGCGAGCGGCGATCCTCCCCGTCCAGCTCCCCGACCGGCTCCAACTGCGTCACGACCACCTCCTGTGTGGGCGACATCGTATGCACAGAGTCCCGACCGGCCCAGCCATGCCTGGGTGAAGGAAGGTGAAAGACAACCGAGAACTGACGGACACGCGATGGCAAGACGGCGGGAACGGAAGCTTGGTTGTATACAACCTGTGGTCGATGGAACCGTTCTCCGGGGTGTCGACGCCCTCGTGGGCGGGACGGCGGGCGGGCCCGTGCTGGCCCGGGGCGTCGACGTGGTGGTGGACCACGGCCGCGTCACCGCCATCGTCGCATCGGGCGAGGGCGGCGGGCCAGGCCACGACGTGTGGGAGCTCCCCGGGCGGCTCGTGCTGCCCGGCCTGGTCAACCTGCACGCCCACTGCACCGGCAACGCCCACCACCTCCTGGTCGACGGCGCGGGCGAGCCCGAGCTGCTCGGCGCCACCTACCTCACCACCAAGGCCCCCCGGTCGCCCCTGCCACCGGGCCTCGACCCCCGGGTCGCGGCCCGGTGGGCGGTCTGGGAGCTCCTGCGGGGCGGGACGACCACCGTCCTCGACGCCGGCGGCTCGCCGGCCCAGGCCGCCGCCCTCGCCGCCGAGGCCACCGCCGTCGGGCTCCGGGCCCACGTCGGGGTGTCCCTGTCCTCGGGCCGCTGGGCCGCGGCGGCCGACGGTGCCCTCGACTGGGTCGACCGCAGCGAGGACGACGACGCCCAGCTCGCCGCGGCCGAGGCGCTCCTCGACGCCCTCGACCCCGAGGGCACCGTGCGGGGCGCGGTGGTCGTCGCCCAGGCCGACACGGCCAGCGACCGGCTCCTGCGCGAGGCCCACGCCCTGGCCCGGCGCCGGCAGGTGCCCTTCACGTTGCACGCGGCCCAGAACCGCCGCGAGGTCCTGCTGACCCTGGCCCGGTTCGGCACCACGCCCCTGACCCGGCTCCACCGCCTCGGCGTCCTGGGGCCCGGGACGATCCTGGCCCACGCCGTGCACCTCGACCACCACCCCGCGGTGGCCACCGGCACCGTCGAGCTCGGCCTGCTGGCCGCCTCGGGCGCCGCCGTCGCCCACTGCCCCCGGCACCTGGCCCAGCGGGGTGAGGCGCTCCGCTCCCTGTCGGCCTACCGCACGGCCGGCGTCCCGGTCGGGCTGGGGACCGACACCATGCCCCGCGACCTGGTGGCCGAGGTCGGCACCGCGCTGCTCGTGGACCGGGTCGTGTCGGGCGGGACCGCCACCGTCGCCGGCGTGGTCGACGCGGCCACCCGGGTCGGCGCGGACGCCCTCGGGCGCGCCGAGCTGGGCCGGATCCAGGTCGGTGGACCGGCCGACCTGGTCGTCGTCGACCTGCGCGAGGTCGGCCTGCTGGCCGACCCGGTCCGTGCCGCGGTCGAGCACGCCGGGCGCCACGAGGTCGAGCACGTCCTGGTCGGCGGCGCCCACCTGGTGCGGGAGGGCGAGGTGGTCGGCATCGACCCGGCGCCCCTGCGCGCCGCGGCCCAGCGCGCCGCCGACGCCCTTGGGGACAGCGCCCCGAGCTGGCACCGCCACGGGCGGGCCGCCGCCGAGCTGGCCCCCCCGCCGTACCCCCACGCGCCGGCCGAGGCCGTCGCGCGCACCCTGGAGGTCATCACGTGAGGATCGTCATGCGAGGCGCCGAGGTCGTCTCCATGGACCCGGCGATCGGGACCCTCGAGCAGGGCACGGTCGTGATCGAGGACGACCGCATCGTCGAGGTCGTCGAGGGCGACCGGGCCTGGGACGGCGACACCGTCGTCGACCTGACCGGCCACGCCCTCGTCCCCGGCCTGGTCGACCTGCACATGCACGGCCGGCCCGGCCGGGCGCTCGGCGACGGGCTCACCCTGCGGGAGTGGCATGACCGCTACCCGGACAACATGGTCCGCCGCATGGGCCCGGGCGACGCCTGGCTCGGCGCCGTGGCCAGCTGCGGCGAGCTGCTCCTGGGCGGCACCACCACGATCCTGGCCATGCCGAACTTCCCCGGCGAGTTCGGCCGCGGCTGCCTCGACGTGGGCATCCGGGCCGCGGTCGCGGCCCACGCCACCGACATCGCGGCCATGGCCGACAGCTGCGACTCCTTCGAGTCGAACCTGGCCGCCGTGGTGGCCAACGTCCCCTTCGACGAGGCCCGGGTCCGCTACTGGTTCGGCTTCGAGCACCAGAACGCGGCGACCGACGACCTGGTCACCAAGATGCACCGGGCCGCGGTCGAGTACGGGACCGGCCTGACGTCCCACCTCTGCGAGAGCGCCCGCGACGTCGACCGCCACGTCGAGCTGCACGGCGAGCGCCCGGTGGCCCGCTACGACCGGCTCGGCGCCCTCGACGAGCGCGCCCTGTTCGCCCACGGCAACTGGCTGACCCCCGAGGAGATCGACCTGCTCGCGGCCCGGGGCACGGCCCTGGTCCACAACCCGGTCTCCAACATGCGCATGGGCACCGGGATCGCCGACATCCTGCGCTGGGCCGAGGCCGGCGTGCGCTTCGGCCTGGGCACCGACGGGATGCTCTCGTCCTACCGCCTCGACATGTTCGAGGTCATGCGGGCCGCGGCCATGCTGGCCCGGATCACCGCCGGCGACCCGCAGGTCATGCCGGCCCGCCAGGTCCTGCACCTCGCCACCCAGGGCGGTGCCGACGCGCTGGGCTGGGGCGCCGAGATCGGCTCGCTCACCCCGGGCAAGCGGGCCGACGTGGTGGCCCTCGACATGCGCTCGCTGCACCTCGCACCGCGGGTCCGGGGCGTCCACGACAACCTCGAGGCGCTGATCGTCTTCTGCGCCGGGACCGGCGACGTCCGCCAGGTCCTGGTCGACGGCGTGCCCGTGGTGCGCGACGGCGCGCTGACCACCGTCGACGAGGCCGACGTCGTCGGCCGGCTCCAGGACCGGATCGGCCCGCTCGGCGCGCTGTTCCCCGATCCCGGGGCGGCGTCGTGAGGACGCTGGTCCGGTCCCGCCTGGCCGACCCCGTCGACCGGCCCTACAGCCAGGGCGTGGTCGGCGGCGGCCTGATCTTCGTGTCGGGCCAGGTGCCCACCGACGCCTCCGGTGCCGTGGTGGGAACCGACGCCGAGGCCCAGGCCGACCAGGTCATCGACCGCATCGCCGCGGTCCTCGACGGCGCCGGGGCCTCCCTCGACGACGTGTGCCGCCTCACCGTCTACCTGGTCGACTTCGCCGACTTCGCCGCCGTCAACGCGGCCGTCGCCCGCCGGTTCGCCGCGCCCTACCCGGCCCGCACGACGGTCGCGGCCGGTCTGGTCCGCCCCGAGCTCCGCGTCGAGATCGACGCCATCGCCGCACTGCCCCACACCCAGCCCTAGCCGGACGGAGAACCCCATGCCCAGAAACCCCGCCCCCTTCCGTCGTGCCGACCTCATCTCGCGGCGCCGCTTCCTCGGCCGCGGCGCCCTGCTCGGCGGCGCCGTCGCCCTGGGCGGCCCGGCGCTGCTGGCCGCGTGCGGGGACGACGACGACTCGTCGGGCAGCTCCTCGGGCGGCGGCTCCTCATCGGGCGGCGACGCCCGCACGCTGACCTTCCAGCTCGGCTGGCTCAAGGGCGTGCAGCACGGCGGCCACTTCGCCGCCATCGAGCAGGGCTACTTCGACGAGGCCGGGATCGACCCGACCTTCGACTCCGGGGGCCCCAACATCGACCAGATCTCGGTCGTGTCCTCGGGCCAGGCGCTCGTGGGCGACTCGGGGTCCGACGAGCTGGTCGTGGCCCGGGCCTCGGGCATCCCGGTGCGGGCCTTCGCCGCCGGCTACCAGAAGAGCCCCTACTCGATGTTCTCCCTGGCCGACGACCCGATCACCACGCTCGAGGGCCTGGTCGGCAAGACCGTGGCCGTGTCGGACGGGTCCCGGGCCCAGATCGAGGGCCTGCTCGAGAAGGCCGGCGTCGACTACACGAAGGTCAACTTCGTGCCCAAGAACCCGGACCCCAGCGTCCTGGCCGACGGCATCGTCGACGTCTACACCGGCTTCTCGACCAACGAGGCGTCGGTGCTGCGGCTCCAGGGCGTGGACGTGGTCACGACGTTCTTCAGCGACCTCGGGGCCCCGACCTACGCCAACGTCTTCTTCACCACCGACAAGGCCCTGGAGGAGAACCGCGAGCTCCTCGTCGACTTCCTCCGGGCCGACGTGCAGGGCTGGCAGTGGGCGGTCGACAACCCGGCCGAGCTGGCCGAGGTCGTCGTCGACAAGTACGCCGCCGAGGGCCTCGAGATCGAGCCGCAGACCGCCGAGGCCGAGGCCCAGGTCGAGCTGATCGAGACCGGCGACGCCGTCGACCACGGGCTGTTCTGGATCGACGCGCCGGTCTTCGAGGCCAACATCGCCGCCGCCCTCGACGGCGGGCTGATCGACGAGGCCATCGACCCCGAGGACGTCTTCACCCAGGAGCTGATCGCCGAGGTGCACCGATGACCCCGGGGAGGACCGCACCGTGAGCCACCTCATCGTGGAGGGCGTCCGCCACGAGTTCACGGCGCGGCGCAGCCACGTGGTCGCCCTGGACGACGTCGAGATGTCCATCGGGCCGGGCCGGCTGGCCGCGCTCATCGGGCCCAGCGGGTGCGGCAAGTCCACCCTGCTGCGCCTCATGGCCGACCTGCTCCAGCCCACCCGGGGCACGGTCCGCATCGGTGGCCGGCCGGCCTCCGAGCTGCGCCGCGAGCAGCAGATCGGGTTCGTGTTCCAGGACCCGACGCTGCTGCCGTGGCGCAGCGTGGTCGACAACGTCCGGCTGCCCCTCCAGCTCGGCGGGCGGACCTCGGGCTTCGCCTGGATGACCCCGGCCGAGCTGGTCGAGCTGGTCGGCCTGGGCGGCTTCGAGGACGCCCGGCCCCACCAGCTCTCGGGGGGCATGCGCCAGCGCGTGGCCATCGCCCGGGCGCTGGTCCTCCAGCCCCAGGTGCTGCTCATGGACGAGCCCTTCGGCGCGCTGGACGAGATCACCCGCCAGCGCATGAACCTCGAGCTCCTCGACATCTGGGCCCGGGCCGAGGTGACCGCGGTGCTGGTCACCCACTCCATCTCCGAGGCCGTCCTGATGGCCGACGAGGTCTACGTCATGTCGGCCCGGCCCGGCCGCATCGTGGAGCGGATCGAGATCGACCTGCCCCGGCCCCGCAGCCTCGAGGTCATGCAGGAGCCGCGGTTCTTCGAGCTGGAGAACCGGATCCGCCGGGGCCTGTTCGACCACGCCGCGGCCCCGGCCGTGCGGGCGGCGGTGTGACCGCGGCGACCTCGGTCGCGGTCGGCCCGGCCGGCCGGGTCGCCGAGCGGCGGGCCGCCGAGGTGGCCCGCCGGGCCGGGCGGCTGCTGGCCCCCTGCGTGGGCCTCGGCCTCATGCTCACGTCCTGGCAGCTCTTCGCCCACTGGGGCTGGCTGCCCATGTCGGCCTCGTCGCCCAGCGCGATCTTCGCCGAGCTGCGGGCCGAGCACTCCGCCCTGTGGGGCCACACGAGCCAGACGCTGTCGGTGACCCTCAAGGGCTACCTGGTGTCGATGCTGGTGGCCTTCGCCCTGGCCGGGCTGACCGCGGCGCTGCCGGTCCTGACCGAGCCGCTCCTGCGCGTCGCGGTGGTCACCTACTCGCTGCCCCTGCTGGCCCTGGCCCCGGTGCTGGTGGTGTGGTTGGGCACCGGCGACCGGGTGCGGATCACGATCGCGGCCATCGCCGGGTTCTTCCCGATCATGGTCGGCTGCACCGCCGGCTTCCGGGCCGTCGACGCCGGTGCCGACGAGCTGTTCCGGCTCCTCGCCGCCCGGCGGTCGGCCCGCTTCCGCCGGCTGGTGCTGCCCGGCGCGCTGCCCTACGTCTTCGCCGGCATGAAGATCTCGGCCGCCGCCGCGGTGGTCGGCACGATCATCGCCGAGTGGACCGGTGCCGAGCGGGGCCTGGGCGTGCTCATGACCCTGGCCATGTTCGCCTTCGACCCGCCCATGGTCTGGCTCTCCCTGCTCACCGCCTCGTCGATCTCGATCGGCCTCTACTTCGCGGTGGCCCTCGTCGAACGGCTGGTCGTGCGCTGGCAGGTCGACCGCGACGCCGTGGCGGCCGGGCTGTGAGGCGAGCGCAGCGGCCGAGCAGCGCCGGCGGCGCGGGCGCCAGCCCGCCCGGCGGGGACGGGTCTGGGGCGCAGCCCCAGGGGGGATCTGTGAGGCGAGCGCAGCGGCCGAGCAGCGCCGGCGGCGCGGGCGCCAGCCCGCCCGGCAGGGGGGACCGGTGACCGCGGCGGCCCTGCCCGTCGAGGGCTCGGACCGTCCCTGGCCGTTGTCCCTGGCGCTGCGTCTGGCTCGGGCGCTGGTCGTGGTGGCGGCGCTGGTGGGGACGTGGCAGCTCGTGCTGTCGGTCTTCCACGTCGAGCCGTACCACGTGCCGCCGCCCCGGGTGACCTTCGAGGCGCTGGTCGACCAGCGCGGCTTCCTGTTCGAGAGCCTGGTCACGACCTTCGCTTCCACCGCCGCCGGCCTGGCCGTCAGCGCGGTGGTGGCCTTCGCCCTGGCCTCGGTGTTCGTCGCCTCGCCCACCACCGAGCGGGCCCTGCTGCCCATCGCGCTGTTCGTGCGCTCGCTGCCCATCGTGGCCATGGCCCCGCTGCTGACCATCGTGGCCGGCCGGGGTTGGCGGACCAGCCTGTTCTGCGTCTCGGTCGTGACCTTCTTCCCCATGCTCGTCAACGCGGCCCAGGGCCTGCGGTCGGTCAAGCCCGAGATGCGCGAGCTCTTCCGGGTCAACGCCGCGTCGCGCTGGCAGCTCCTGCGCCAGGCCCGCCTGCCCATCGCCACCCCCTACATGCTCACCGGCATCCGGGTCGCGGTGTCGGTCGGCGTGCTGGGCGCCATGACGGCCGAGTGGCTGACCGGCAGCCAGGGGCTGGGCTACCTGCTCCAGCGGGCAGCCAGCCGACGCCAGCTCGGCCTGCTGTGGGCCGGCGTCGTCGTGTCGACGGGGGCCGCGGTGGCCATCTTCGCCTTCACGGTGGCGGTGGAGCGTCGGGTCCTGCGGCGCTACGCGCCCGACCGCGTCCAGTCCTGACCCCGGCACCAGCGCCCGGCCACCTCGGCCAGGGCGCCGGCGGCCACCGCGCAGTCCCGGACCAGGACGGACTCGGGCGCGGTGAGCGCGGCGCCGAACTCGCGCCGGCCCGGTCCGAACATGACGGTGGGGACGCCCCGGGCGCAGGCCAGCCCGGCGTCGAAGGTGTGGGTGCTGGTGACCACCTCGCCGGGGTGGCCCCGGCGGGCCACGGCGTCGGCCAGGGCGGTGACGAACGGGTCGTCGGCGGGAACCTCGGCGGGCAGCATCCAGGCGCCGGCCTCGACCCGGGCGACGTCGCCCAGGGTGGTCCGGAGGTGGTCGGCCAGTGCCGCGGTGGCCTCTTCGGGGGTCTCGCCGGGGAGCAGGCGGCGGTCGACGGTCAGCACGGCCCGCTCGGGGATCGTGTGGGGTGCCACCGGCTCGCCGTGCACGTCGAAGGGCTCGAGCGCGGCGGCGCCCAGCACCGGGTGGGCCGGCGGCAGGGGGGCGCTGCGCAGGGCGTCGAGCACCGCGGGCAGCCGCCGCAACGGGTTGTCGGCCAGGTCGGGCCGGCTGGAGTGGCCGGCCCGACCGGTCACGGTGACGACGAGGTCGACCCGGCCACGGTTGGCCCGCGACACGCGCAGGTCGGTGCCGGTCAGCACGACGCCGCGCCGGGCCCGCACGCCGAGCTGGTCGAGGAGGCGGGTCGAACCGCCGTGGCTCGACCGGTCCTCGGTGTTCAACCCGAACCAGACCGGCCGGGCCCAGGGGCTGCCGGCGCGGGCCACCTCGGCCACCGCGGCCAGCCCGGCAGCCAGGGCGCCGCGGGCCTGGGCCGCGCCCCGGCCGGCGACGCGGGGCCCGTCGGGGGTGGCCTCGACGTCGACGCCGATGACCGAGGGGTCGCCGTGCTGGGCCACGACGTAGCCGACGAGCAGGAGGCCGTCGGGGGTGTCGGGCCCGAAGCGGACGGCGACGTCGCCGTCGTCGTGGGCCCGGACCTCGCTCGGGCCCAGGGCCAGGAGGTGGGGGAGGAGCCCGTCGTGGACCGCGGCGCGGACCTCGGCCCGGTCGGCGACGCGGGCGCCGTCGGGCACGCCGGCCCGCACGCCGACGACCTCGGCGACCAGCTCGGCCAGTGCGGCGAGGTCGCCGGGCGCCTCGGGGAGGCCGGGGTCGGTCACGAGGGGATGGCGGCGGCCGGTGCGCCGAGCAGGGGGAGCAGGTCGGCCATGGCCCGCTCGTACTGGCCCGTCTGGTCGGCGGCGGCGAAGCGCAGGATGGGCAGGTCGAGGCCCCGCTCGACGTAGGCCGCGATCCGCTCGGCCACGAGCTCGGGCGGGCCGTAGGCGCCCCAGCGGTCGAGGACCTCGTCGGGCGTGTCCATGCCGTAGTAGCGGTCCAGGAAGGCCTTGCCCCCGGCGCGGGCCGAGGCCACGTCGTCGGCGAGGTGGACCATGAGGTGCAGCGACGAGCGCAGGTCCTGGGCGGCGCGGCCGTGGGCCACGGCCCGGTCCCTGATCAGGGCCCACCGGTCGCCGAACTCGGCCGGGTGGATCACCGTCGTCTGCCAGCCGTCGGCCAGGCGGGCCACCCGGTCGACGGCGGTGGCGAAGCGCGCCGCGTCGAGCTTGGCCGGGTCGGGGTTGGACGCGATCCACACCGGGCAGGGCTGCTGGACCGGGCGGGGTTCGAGGACCAGGTCGGCGAAGGTTGTGGTGATCCCGGCGTGGGTGGCGGGTGCCCCTGCGGTCGATGACCACAGCTTGCGCACGACCTCGATGCCCTCCTCCAGGCGGGGCACGCGGTCCCGGGGGGCCACGCCCATGGCGTCGAGCTCGGCCCGGAAGTTGCTGCCGCCCCGTCCGGTTGGGATGCCCAGGCACACGGCCAGCTCGGTCCGCCCGGCGCTCATCACGTCGAGGCTGGCCCACTGGGCCGCGAAGAGCACCGGGTGGCGGAGGGGGAAGGTGGCCAGGCAGCAGACGCCGAGCCGGGCCCGGCGGGTGCGGGCGGCCAGCGCGGCGAGCACGACGAGGGCTTCGACGCGGGGCTTGGCCACGAGCCCGTCGCCGACCCAGACCGAGTGCCAGCCGTCCCGATCGGCCGTCTCGGCCAGCTGGTAGACCTCCTCGACGTGGGTTCCGCCGTAGAGCAGCGCACGGTTGGGGATGCTGAGGCCGACGTCCAAGGGGGGCTCCTCGGGGCTCGTCGATGGTCGAGTGCCGACCACCGATTGCATACAATAGCTCCCTCATGAGGTGGACCCCGACGTCAGCGGCCGACCCGGTCGGCGCCTTCGTGGAAGGTCCTGCACCCCTCGCCGAGGGTGCGCCCGGCGGGCCGCTGTCCGGCCTGCGCTTCGCGGCCAAGGACCTCTTCGCCGTGGCCGGCCGGCCCACCGGCGTGGGCAACCCGGCCCACCCGCTGGCCCACCGGCCGGCCCCCGCCCACGCCGCCGCGGTGGCCGCCCTGCTCGCCGCGGGGGCCGACCTGGTCGGGCGCACCCACACCGACGAGCTGGCCTGGAGCCTGTCGGGCACCAACGCCCACCTCGGCACGCCCCGCAACCCTGCCGCGCCCGGCCGGATCCCGGGAGGCTCGTCGAGCGGGAGCGCCGCCGCGGTGGCCGCCGGGCTGGTCGAGCTGGCCCTGGGCACCGACACTGGCGGGTCCGTGCGGGTGCCGGCCTCCTACTGCGGGCTGGTCGGCCTGCGACCGACCCACGGCCGGATCGACGCCACCGGGGTCGTGCCGCTGGCCCCCTCGCTGGACACGGTCGGGTTCCTGGCCCGCTCGCCGGCCGTGGCCGAGGCGGCGTTCGACGTGCTGCGGGACCGGCCCCGGCGGGCGACGCCGCCCGGGCGCGTCCTGCTTGTCGCCAGCCTGCTCGAAGGGTGCGACGACGGCGTCGCCGACCTGGTCGTGGCCCGGGCCGGCCACCTCGCCACCGCCCTGGGAGCCGAGGTGGTCGACGTCGCGGACCGCGACGGCCGGCTGGCCCGCGCCGCGGAGGTGTTCCGCGTCGTCCAGGGCGCCGAGGCCTGGGCCGCGCACCGGGAGTGGCTCGAGACCGACCCGCCGCTGGGTCCGGGGGTGCGGGCCCGGGTCGCCGCGGCGCGGGCGCTGACCGCGGCCGAGGTGGCCGACGCCGCCGCCGAGCGCCGGGCGCTGTGCGACCTGCTCCTGGGCTGGCTGGCCGGTGGCGCCGTGCTGGTCCAGCCCGCCGCGCCCGGTCCCGCGCCGGACCTGGAGCTGGACCCCGGGGCGAGCACCCGCCACCGGACCCGCGTGCTGGGGTTGACCGCACCGGCCAGCCTGGCCGGCCTGCCCGCGCTGTGCCTGCCCGCGGGCCGGGTCGGCCCCGAGGGCGGCCTGCCGGTCGGCTTCGTCCTGGTCGGCGCGCCCGGGACCGACGAGGCCCTCCTCGCCGCCGCGGCCCAGGTCGTGCCGGGCGACGAACCCGCGGCGTAGGCGCACGCCGGTGCGCTCAGCGCACGAGGAGGGCGACGCCGACCGCGACCGAGAAGGCGACCACCAGCCGGCGGAGCAGGCGGCCGTCGATGCGGGCCGAGCAGCGCCCGCCGGCGACCCCGCCCAGCAGCGCGGCCGGCGCGCCCACGGCGGCGACGCCCCACGAGACCGGGGCGAAGCCCACGAAGCTGACCAGGGCGATGGTGTTGACCAGCAGGGCCAGGGCGGCCTTGACCGGGTTGACGCCTCGCAGGTCGCCGCCCACGAACAGGCTGAGCACGGCGAGCAGGATCACGCCCAGGCCCCCGCCGAAGTAGGCGCCGTAGGCGCCGGCCAGGGCCACGGTCACCACCGACATCGCCGGGCGCTCGGCCCGACGCCGCAGCCGGGCCATCCACGGGGAGGGCAGCGCCAGCAGGACGGCGCTGAGCAGGACGAGGTAGGGGACCACGACCTCGAACACGTCGGGGTCGGTGCCGAGCAGGAGCGCGCTGCCCCCGACCGCGCCGAGAGCGGCGGCGATGGCCAGGCGGGGCAGGCGGCGGTCCTCCCGGTCCAGGTCGGCGGCCAGGGCACCGGCGCCGCCGAGGTAGCCGGGCCAGATGGCCAGGGTGTTGGTGACGTTGGCCGACAGCGGCGAGAGCCCGGTGGCCAGCAGCGCCGGGTACGAGACCAGCGACCCGCCCCCGGCCACGGCGTTCACGAAGCCGGCCGCGCCGGTGGCCACCGCGACCAGCGAACCCTCGGCGACGGACACACCGGTCACACCCAGCATCGCTCGATTGTATGCAATGGAGGCGACGGGCCTCCAAGCGGGGCGGTGAGGCGCGACGCGTCGGGGCCACCCCACCGGCATGCGGCGAGGCGGCCCCGACGGTCGGTCGATCGATCGGCTAGGCCCGGTCGGCGGCGGTGCGGCGGGTGCGCTCGGAGGTCGTCACCAGGACGAAGCCACCGCCGAGCAGGGCCAGGCCCAGGGCGACCTGGGCGCCCGTCGAGCTGCCGGTGCGGGGCAGCGCCCCGGATGCGGTGGTGCCCGTCGCCGACGTGCGGGTGGAGGGGCCTGCCGCGGCCGCGGTGACCTGGAAGTCGGCCGACAGCACGCTGACCCCCGAGGTCACGCCCCGCAGCTCGATCTGGTGCGAGCCCACCGGCGCGTTCGACGGGATGAGCTGGGTGGTCGACACCGCGCCCTGGTCGTCGGCGACGACCACGCCCAGCACGATGGGATCGGAGTGCAGGATCACCTGGACCTGCTCGCCGGGGATGAAGCCGCTGCCCGACACGGTGATCTGGCCGCCGGCCCGCACGCTGATGGCGCTCAGCGTCACCGGGGTGGGCTCGGGGTCGGGATCCGGGTCGGTCGGGGGCGTCTGGCCCACGAAGTACACCGGCACCTTCACGTCGGCGGACCGGTTCGAGGCGTCGGTGTGGTCGGCCCGGGTCACCACCTTGCAGCTGGTGGCGGCGTCGAAGCAGTCGACGGTCCCGTCGTCGGCCACCAGGTCCAGGGTCACCTCGAAGGAGCCGTCGGTGCCGAAGGGCGTGCTGATCCCGGGTGCCGGCGGGTCGTTGGTGATCCACCGGGAGCTGCCCGAGGTGCCCGACTGGTCGGCGCCGCCGACGCAGGGCGACGGGGCCTGGGTCGCCCCGAGGTCCACGCACAGGGCGACGTAGATGCCGACGGCGGGGTCGAAGCCCTCACCGCTGACGGTGACGGTCTGGCCGGCCGGGTCGAGGTCCTGGACGGGGGTGACGGTCAGGGTCTGGCCGGTCGGCCCGGTGGCCGTACCGGTCCCGCTCGGCGTGGTCCCGGCGGGCAGCGTCGTGCTCGTGGTGCTCGTCGTGCTGGTGGTCGACGAGGTGGTCGAGCTGGTCGTCGACGACGTCGTGCTCGACGAGGTGGACGTGCTCGACGTCGAGCTGCTGGTCGACGACGAGGTGGTGGTCGGCTCGGGCAGCTCGACGGTGAAGCTCACCGTC